>CAZIKW010000008.1:0-24022 GCA_964540015.1 uncultured Methanosarcinales archaeon
TCTGCACGATCCCCAGCTCGCCCGCCACATCCAGCAGGGAATCGAGCTTCTCGGACGTCACAATAATCACATCTGCCTCTCCTAAGCGACCAGATGACTCATCCAAGTCACCAGTAGACACGGCCACTTTGAGCTGCGGGTAGTCTTTGCGGAACGCCCGGTACTTCTCAGAAGCCAATGCGCGCAACGGGACCACGTACACGGCCTTGCCCTTGTCATGCAGGATGCCGTTGAGCGCAGCTAATTCCCCGACCAATGTCTTTCCGGATGCGGTCGGGGTGCAGACCAGGATGTTCTTATCATCGAACAAGCCTGCTTCGATCGCCTTGACTTGGGATGGTCGCAAGGCCGAGAATCCACGTTTCACTAAGAGCTCAGCAACCTTCGGTGGGATGCGCGAGCCAAGCTCCGCGACCGTGCGTTCGCCTGTAACGGGTTTGGGGACCACAGAGGCCCTCACATCTCGCTTGGCGCATCGATGGCGAGCAGCCCAAGGCCGATGCCAAGGACCGTGACGCTCGCACGTACGAGCGCGAGGCGATCCGCGTGTGGGGTGCCGTCCGAAAGAACGGGGCAATCATGGTAGAAGCTATTGAACGCTTTTGCCACACTCATGGTTGCGTGCGCAACTGCCGAGACGGAATAGTTTCGTACGGCCTTGTCTACCGCTTCTGGGAATGCCAAGAGCTCCTTCAGGAGTGCCTGCTCGCGTGGGTGCGTGAGCGTGTGGCCGTCGCCCGCGTGAGCGTCGCTCGCCTTCGCGAGGATGCTGTTCGCCCGGGCGTACGTGTACTGGACGTACGGTCCGGTGTCGCCTTCAAACTGCGTCGCCTGCTTCGGGTCAAAGACGATGGCTTTGTTCGGATCGGTCGCAAGCATATCCCATTTGAGCGCACCGATAATGATCTGCCGTGTGGACCGCTCGACTCGTTCAGCATCCCATTCCGGGTGGCGTTTCGCGACTTCCGAGCGGGCAAAATCCGCGACTTCCGTGCGGATATCGCTGTAGAGGAGGTTTTGACCGGTTCGGCTGCTCATCTTGCCGCTTGGTAGTCTGACTTCGTTGAAGCTGAGATGGTAGCACTTGTCTGCTTGCGAAAAACCCATGCGTCGTAAGGTCTCAAAGAGCTGCTGCATGTGCTGTGATTGCGCGGCGCCGATTGCGTACAGTGAACGATCGATCTTGAACTCGCCGAACTTGCGCTCGGCTAAGGCCAAATCCTTCGCGCTGTAGAGTGCTGTGCCATCCTTTCGCAGCAATACCCAGATGCCGAGCTTCTTGTCTTCGAGATCAACGATGGTTGCGCCCTCGTCGATTTTCGCAATGCCTTGCGTCACAAGCTCTTTGCTGATGCGCTTGCCCGGCTCCTCGACTTCGCTCTCGAAGAACCATTGGTCAAAGTGCGCGTGAAGGTCATGATAGATGGTCCAGAATGCGTCGATACTCCACTGTCGTGTTTCCTCATAGATCTCCATGAGCTTTCCCGCTTCCCGGACGTCGAGCTTGCGGAGGATCTCGTCTACGTCTGCCTGGTGTTCTGGGTGCTCGGCCAGGGTCTGCACTGCTTTCACGTAGATGGAGGCGATCCAGCGTTCTCGTTCGTGCGGATCGGAAGGATGCGTGCCTTGCGGATGCGTTGTGTAGTACCACAGCCATTTCGCGATATGCGCGCCCGTGTCACCGGAGTAGTTCGCCTGGATAACTTCGAACCCCGCGTGTTTTAAGATACGGCTGAGTGATTCACCTAATGAAGTTCCTCGTAAGTGGCCGACGTGGAATGCCTTGTGGGTATTCGGTTGGCTGTATTCGACCATGACGCGTTCGCCTTTGGACGCTTGGGAGCCGTATTTTTCGCCTGATGTCGTGACCGCACCGATGACTTCCTTCGCTAATGATTCAGGTTTGATCCGGAAATTCACGTACGGGCCAGTGCTTGTTACCGTCTCCAAAAATGGCGCATGCAGTTTCGCCGCCAATTCCTTCGCGAACGCGGCCGGGTTCGTACCCTTGGCGAGCGTGAAGCAGGGCAAGGCGTAATCGCCCATCGCCGCGTCAGGCGGGATCGCTAAGAGCGTAGGATCGACCTGGTGGTCGGAGAGCAGCTTTCCGATGCGGTCCTTGAACGTCATAACGGCGAGGATTCCCTCCGCTTGCTTTAAAGTATTGCGGTCGTGTGGCTTGTGTCCAGAACGCTTTTGAACGGCTGTCAACTCCCCTGCGCCAATGGCTATCGATACTTTCCTGTTTCTTGATGATCGATTACGTCTCGGGATGCATGCGTTCGCCCCGCTCCCCGCCCATGACGATGCGGAAGCGCAAGCGGTTGAGACCCTCATCCCCTCGCCGCTGTCCGTGCACCGGTACCTTACGGTGCACGCGAATGATGCAGTCGACCCTTCTCGTTATGTGTTGCGCCATCGGTGCGGTGCTTGCGGTCAATCCTCGCCGTACTCCCATTACCACGACACGGCGTATGCGCTCTTGCTTGACAATATGAAGGACGGTCGTTCGTATCCGATGGCGGTCTGCGGGTTCACGCCGCACCATCATGATAGGATCCTAATCAGCCAGCTCCAAGCGTTGCCACGGACCGCGCCGCCTGCGAGCGCGGCCCACTGTCTTCGCGTTGATGGAGGTGCGGTACTTGGTGCGGTGCGTTTTGAGCGATTGCTTGTGCACGCGATGGGTGATTGGGCGTTTATACACGGTGCTCGTCAATTGCTCATCCAACCGGCACGTGAGAATCGTTACTACATGCACAATCCTGAGGAAGGTTCAGGTTGGGAGCATAAGAATGCGCGACTCCGTGTGCGGTACGACGATACCGCTCGCGCGTTGCATTTCACGCCACCGACAGCAGAATTCCCCTACTGGTCACGAGATATATCGACGTGGCGTTTTCATCCTGGCTGGTCTCCAGAGCAACGCACTTAAAGGCTCTCCTCTGTAGTGGGTGAGAATGGCGGCGCAAGACGGCAAGTACCTTGGCGATGTCGTGTACGGCGCGCTTGACGGCATCGTCACCACGTTCGCGGTAGTCGCAGGCGTGACAGGTGCCGGGCTTTCTAGCGGCATTATTTTGATTCTTGGATTCGCGAACCTCCTTGGAGACGGTGTCTCGATGGCCGCTGGCAATTATCTCGCCAAGCGCAGCGAGCGGTCGTATCGGGAGAGCCGCCGTTTGACCGAACGCGAGGATCTCGAGCGTGACCCGGTTGCGCACCGTGCGCAACTGACCGAGATCTATCGCAAGAAAGGGTTCTCCGGCACGCAACTCACGGGAGTGGTCGCGACGCTTTCGCGCGACAAGGAACGATGGACGGATGAGATGATGGTCGGGGAATTAGGGATTTACCAAGAGGATGTCTCGCCCGTACGTTCTGCGCTCGCGACATTCGCGGCGTTCGTTATCGCCGGTCTCATTCCGCTCCTCTCATACTTATTTGCGATGCGCTTCCCTGTTGTCGCGACGCACGCGCTGAGCGCTGCCATGGCGCTGACAGCAATCGCGCTCTTCACGGTCGGCTCGTTGCGTTCAGCGGTCGTGCATGTGCGCTGGTGGCGTGCAGGGCTAGAAATGTTGATTGTCGGCGGAATCGCTGCCGGCGCTGCGTACGGTGTTGGTTGGCTGTTGTCTGGTTTAGCGTAGGAGTATTATTCTTCACGAGGAAGCGCTCGTGGTATCTCGCGCACCTTCTCGTACATGAGCTGCGCCTCGAGCTCGGTAATGCGGAAATCTTTTGCTGCTGCGGCGATGCCTTGCGGTAGATTGGCGCGCCATGCGGCCATCGAGGTCTCGTACTTCGCATCGATATCTTGCGGGGTGTGTTCATTTGTCCACGTGATGATATACTTGTAGACACTGAGCTCTTCGAGGGTCATGCGTCCATCATCGATAGCTTTTCTTCGACCTGGTTCGAATTCATAGCAGCTCTTGGCGAAAGACACCGCCCGTTCGTAGTCGACTGTTCGCGTAACGGCGCGTTCGCCGTATTTTTCGAGATAGGTTTGCTCGACGCGAGGGATCGCATGTACTTTATCGTAGATGGTTTTTGCTTCGAGTTCACTGATCTTATACTCTTGCGCTGCGGCAGCTATTCCTTCAGGAAGTTTCTCGCGCCAACGGCGCAACGATTCCAATGCGTCATTGGATCCCTCATCGGCATGTTCGTTTACCCATTGGTCGACGTAGTGGTGGATGGTGAGCTCTTGGAGCGTCATACGGCCATCGTCGACTGCACGCTTTGTGCCGCCTTCGTGGCGGTAATGTAAGAGCGCGAATTCAGCCACCCAATCCTTATCGATTCCTGTCATGGCATAGAGGAGTCTAGCACGCCATAAATAGGTGTCGCTGAGATGCGCATCGACGAGAAGAAATGGGAAAAAACAGAATCGAACGAAGATTTACTCTTCCTTCTTCTCTTCAGCCGCCGGCGCCTCGACGAGAGGTGCGGAGCCGCGCTTGACGACCTTCACGTTCAATTGGGACGTGAACTCATTCGCCGTGTTGCCCGCGATCGTCTTACGGATGCGCGTGCCACGAGGGGTCTGGCGATTGCCGATACCGCGCGTCGTGAGGATCTGGCGACGACCCGTTCCGGTCGCGTCGCGTCGCATGGGGAAGCCCGCGTTGTCGGAGCCGCCCGTGATCTGGACTTCGTAGCCCGCTTTGCCGAAGAGCTCGCCGCGGAAGGTGTCGCCGATCTTCTTGCCGTAGACTGCCTTCGCGTCTGCTTCAGGGATGATGAAGGTGTGCGTCTTTTTGGTGTGCGCATCGCCGACGTTGATCTTGATCTCCATGGTGTTTTCCTCCGTCCCGAGACTGATGGGCGTTTCGGTCGCCCGCACGCGTATCGCGCTGTCTCAGCTATGGTCGGCGAACCGTGAATCGCTTATAAAGATATGCGTCGACAGAACTCGAACCGACCCTTTTTATACTCTCGTCGTACTTCCGGGCCCATATGATCCCGAATTTCAACATCCCGCAGATCGATACGCCTGCGGTGATCCTCGACAATGCGCTCGCGCGCGGGGCAAAGCGCGGCCGTATGGTCAAGAAGCCCAAAGAGACCCATATGAAGGTCATGGTCGGGGAGCTTGAGCGGTTGAAGGAGATCCGGTCCGCGTTGGTGACGGTGTTGACGCGTCTGCATGACAGCTTCCCTTCGTTTGATCATCTCTCCGAATTCACGCGCGCGGTGTTCGCATTGGATCTTGATCCTGGTCGCGTCAAGCGCGCATTGGCGGCGATTTCCGGTACGGTAGGTACGATCGAGACGCTCACGCGCGAGCACACGGCGCGCATGCGCGCCTCGCACACGACGGAGGCGATCGTCGCGGTGCGCAGCGCGTACATCGGCCGCATCTCGTCGGTCGCGAAGCGTTTGGGCGAGCCGCTCGCGATCCTCAAGCACGGCCGTGACGTGTTCCGTGACTTGCCGACCGTGGATGATGAATTGTTCACTGTCGCTATCGCAGGCTTCCCGAACGTCGGGAAGTCGACGTTGCTCTCTAAATTGACTCCTGCGAAGCCGGAGATCAAGCCGTACGCGTTCACGACCAAAGGATTGAATGCGGGTTCGTTCGAGTATCGCTACAACCGCATCCAGGTCATCGATACGCCGGGGACGTTAGATCGCGAGAACCCCAACCCGATCGAGTTGAAAGCGGAGTTGACGCTGCGCTACCTGGCGAAATGCATCGTCTACGTCTTCGACCCGACGGAGATGACGTATCCGATCGCGCAGCAGCGCGCACTGTACAAAAAAACGCTTGATCTCGATAAGCCCGTGCTCGTCTACATCAGCAAGACCGATATCGCGAAAGAGGACGCGGTCGCTGCTCTCAAGAAGGAATTCCCGGATGCATTGACGCAACCGGATGCGGTGAAGAAAGGGATCACTGCAGCGTTTAGGGAAGATCGGGTCTGAGTATCTTTAAGTAACTGCTACGGCTCCTGTGCGTCGCATGGTTTCGCAAGCATTGCGTCGGAAATACATTCGCTGGTCGTCGACGTACGATGAAACTGCCGAGGCCTGGGAATACCGCACGCCGCATGTCCTCGCGTCGCACGTGCGTGACTTGCTCCCTGCAGCTGCGCGCATTCTTGATTGCGGTTGTGGCACGGGTCTGAACGGTCGACAGTATGTGGGTGCATCTCTCGTCGGCGTCGATATGGCGTTGCCGATGCTGTCACGCGCTCACGAGAGAGGGTATGCGTGCGTGTCGAGCGATATCCGTTCGTTGCCGTTTCGTGATGCGACATTCGATGCCGTCCTCTGCGCGGCGGTTCTCGATGAGTATCTACGTCTCGAACCGTTCATCGCGGAGATGACGAGGGTCGTCCGACCGGGCGCTCTCATCGCGTTCACTACATTTTCCGATCGCGATACTCGATGGCACATACCATTGTCGCGCGTGCGTGATGTGCTTGTGAAAATGGATCTGGATCTGCTTGAGACGTTCCGGTACCGGTCACACCGCGCGTCGCCGGACGTTTGGAGCCATTATCGTGCCACGATTGCTCGTAAACACTCCTGATAGGTATTGGCGGTGGTGAACGTAACTCATTGGAGAATACTTGAAGAAAAAGAAAAATCTACTCTTCTGCGACGACCGCTTTCTTCACGGCCTTCTTGACGGTCGCCTTCTTCGCGACGACCGGCGTCTTTTTCGCCGGCGCCTTCACGCGCGTGAGGCAGCGCATCGGGAACTTGTACTGCGCACGCTTGAGTGCGAGCGTCCCAACCGCGATGTCCTTCTCATCGATGGCGAGGTCCATGATGACCTTGCCTTTTCGCACCTGCGCCGCGATGCCGATCGGTTTCCCGAATGACTGCGTCATACCGGTGCTCATACGGTCTGCACCTGCGCCGGATGCGAGCGGATTCTCGCGCAAGACGTGGTGCGGGAACATGCGGATCTGGAAGCGGAAGTTCTTGCCGAGCTTCTCTTCGAGGAGCTTGATCGCGCTCTTACGGGCGCTCTCGATGCAGTTGTGCCGCAGCTGGATGTCAGAGTCGCTCGTCAGCTCAAGGGTGACCGGATAGTCCTTTTGGACGTTGCCCATCACGTACTTGACGATAGAATTGTGCGGGCTCGCGCGCACGTAATTCTTCTGGCGGTACTTGGATTTGCGGGTGTACGGTCGCTCGAGGCGGCGGTACGATACTGCCTTTCGGATCTTCGCCATTGTACCGTCGCGGATTCAGGAGGGGTTTATAAGGGTTGCGTTGGGCGCTAAACGGCCTGCTTACCAGAACGGCGCGAAGATGACGGTGCCGTGCGCTTCGAGCAGTAACAATGCGATCAGTGCGAGCAGGAACGGTGGTACGAAGGGGACGCCTTCTCTCACGACGACATTCTTTATGCTTGCGCGTTTGAGTTTCGCGATGTCCTCTTTGCTCAATCCGGTCGTGCGTGCAGCGAGAATGGTGCGGTTCTTGACCTTCACGTCTTTTGCAAGCCAATCCCCTTCTTCGAGTTTACTGACGGGCAATTCCTTCACGAGCGCGATCTCTTCCAGGGTTTTGGAAAGAATGCGGCCGTAGACCATCAAGTACGCGCCGCCCAGCGCGATCGCGATGACGAGTGGCCACGGCCAGGGTGCGGCGAAGATGCCGATGACAGCGAAGATGCCAAAGCCCACCAGTGCGAGGCGCATGCGGTGGACGGTCGGCGTACGGAGTTTCTCGACGAATGATTTCTTGAACGCCTTGCGATGGCGCATGATGAGCCACGCGCACCATACGATGCCGTAGAGCGCGCCCATGATTGCGAGCAGCGCGAGGAACGAGATCAATCGATAGTCTGGTGCCCACAGTCCGAGCACCGCGCCGACACCTGCGAGGAGTTTCGCATCGCCGCCACCCCATTGGCGTGCGTAGTAGAGCGCAATCCCGATGAGCCATCCTGCAAGCGCTCCGACGACGGAAGGGACGATGAGGAATGGATTGCGCTCAACGATGGCGATGGCTACTGCGCTCAAGATGCCGACCGCGAGCAATCCGAGCGAGATGAGATCGGGCACTTCGCGCTCTTTGAGGTCACGCCAGCTTGCGATACCGAGTCCGACGAGCAAGAGTGTTGTGAGAATCCGCTCGGGCGTCGGGATGAACATATCGTGAACCGCAAACGCGGGGGGTTAAATGCGTTGTGGAGAAGATATGAAAATGAGAAAACAAGAAAGAGCCGAGATTCAATCGTAATCGAATCCTTCCTCTTCCATCTCGGATTCCATCTCGTCGAAGTCCGAATCCTCGAGCTCAAGTTCCATCACTGCGCGGCCCTCAAGCTCAAGGTGCGTTTCGTCTTCCTTGAAATTCACAATCATAGTGCCAATCCCCCTGCCTGTGAGTCACCAGGGAAGGTGATATTCATATATAAACCTGCCGCCGTTTGTCGTCACGAAAGGAATTCTTTTACGGGATGTGGTGTGGAGAAACAACATTTAAATACCCTCCACACGGGTTCACGTCGATGCAGGCCCAGGGAACGACCACTCATGCGCACGAGAAAGCGCATGCTCTCCACGAGCGCGCTCCCTCGCCACACCCGGAAGACGTCGACCCGCTCGGTCGTGCGCATTCCACCCGTTCTGCCGACGAGCATGCGATCATCCGCACCCTCGCGTTTTGCCTGGTCGCTATCGTTATCGCCGTTCCGATCATCGCGGCTATCTCCGCGGCTCCGACGCTCAACGTCTTGTTCGGTCTCTCGCCCGTCATCATCACGCTCGCGCTTGGTATTGCTGCGACGGGACAGCACTATCGCCACACGATCCTGTGGTACTTGCTTCTCGTCGTCCATATCATCGGTCTGGCGCTCTTGTGGCTGGTGAACTTGACGCTATCGATTCCGCTCAACGTGGGCGCGTCGACGGTGCTCTCCTTATTGATTGGTGCAGTCGCTATCGGTATCGCGATGATCGTCGGTAGTCGCGCACCTGCGCGCGTTGAGCACGTGCACCACCATCATACGGTCGAGCATGAATTCCACACCGAAAAGCTCGTCGAGT
Source organism: uncultured Methanosarcinales archaeon (assembly GCA_964540015.1). GTDB lineage: Archaea > Nanobdellota > Nanobdellia > Woesearchaeales > UBA525 > UBA525. Next base: position 9,018 of record CAZIKW010000008.1, read on the forward strand.
ACGTGCACAGTATGGAGGATAAGGTCAAGGGCCTCAATTTCGCCATTGGTCGCGTGTATCGTCGGTCAAACGGTTCGTCTGATACGATCCGTGAGCGTCTGCGCATTAGCCGCGAATGGTACAATGAGTTCTACGCGATCAAGCCCGAAGACCTCGATGAGCAGAAGGTAAAGGCGCGTATTCTCGTGCACAAGATCCACGATCGCTTGAAATTACTGGCCGCGAAAGAGCGCGAGGTGTTCACGGAGAAAGAACTCGCCGCTCTGAAGAACCTGGCGCGCAACAAGAACGGCGAGGATGCGATTATCGATGTGCTCAAGACGAACGATCGCGATCCGGTCGAGCACTATTATGTGGGTGCGCTCGAAGTGTGCGAGACGATCCTGAAGGGATTGGGCTCTTAGTTTCCCCAGCGGGGTCGCGTAGTATCACTCGGTTGTTGGTTTCGTCTGCTTTTCGTCATATTGCGTAGCCACAACCAGTCCTTCACGTCCTCGATCATCTCCGGCGTGAGGGGAGTGTATTGCACGAGCACTGGCGGTGTGGGTGCGATTTTTTTCGCGTGCTTGCGGGCTAATTTCAGTTCTTTGTGCTCGATTTGCCGAATGCGCTCGATTGAGAGATTGTGGTCGTTGGCAATCTGTTGTAGGGTCGCTTCTTCGGGGCCGAATCTGCGTTTGAGGACGTGTTTCTTGTCTTCCGAATGCGCAAGGATGCTTTTGGTCATGCGTCGATCGTCGATTCTGTCGATACGTGTTGTGTCTTCGTGGCCGTAATCGCGCAGATACTCTTGCGCATCGTCGCTCCATTCCTCGAGCTTTTTTTCGGTGGCGGCGGTTGGGAGCGCGTCATAGTCTCCGCGTAACGCATAGTCCAGGTGTCCTTTGCGTGCGCGCTCGATGGCGGGATTCTGATGCGTTGCTGGGAGGTATGTGCCGGTGATGACTCCTGTGGGCACGTGCGTGAGACCTAGTTCCGGACTGCGCACCACATGATTGAATTGCCAGATGATGAATGTCGAAAGTGCGTATTCGGGTTTGTAGGTGTGCAGCCGTTTCATGAGGACTAGGGCGCCTTCCTGCGCGAGATCCTCGACGGTGGTTGTTGCGTAATGCGCTCGGATGGATGGCGCTTTCTCGAATCTCTTTTTCGCGTTTCGGTATCCGAGTGCGCGCATCGCGAGCACGTTGAGGAGGGGGTAGGTCTCTTCCACAATCGTGTTCGCTATCTCGACCTGCTCGTCCGTGCGCGTCTCGAGCGGTACGCCGTAGCCCTCGTCGACGAGTTCGCGGTAGCGTTTCCCGAGCGCGTCGAGGCGACGCCAGTTGGAGTCTTCTGTCATGGGGCGAGTGGAATGCTCAGAAGTTTTTAAATACCCACTATCAAGTAGTAATCATAATTCGATAGCATATTTTGCGTTTCGCGGCCTGACTTCTCGCAGCACGTTGCGCGCCACTTTCAACGCTTTCACTTCGAGCTTGCGCACGGTCTCATGGCTCAAGTCCATCGCTGCGCCGATCGCGCGGTGCGCTTCCTCTTCGCCGCACATTCTCCCTTCGCGGATGCCGTAGCGTCGCTTGAGGATGCGCCTGAGCTTGAGCGGTAGCGCAGCGAGAACGTCAGGGATGCGATACGCGTCGGAAATCCATGTCCGGTCATCAAGAGACGTATCGCGGTACATCTCGAGATGCTGTTGCGCGCAATCGCTCCACTCCTCGAGCGCATGCTCTTGTGCGGGTGTGGGGAGTTGTGCGTGCTCGCCGCGTAATGCGTACCGTAACGCTCCTTTACGCGCGGTGACGATGGCGGGGTTCTTGTCGTTCACGCCGTGGCGGATCTTCTGTCGATTGTATGGGGGGACGTGCGCGAGCGTGAACTCCGGGCTGTTCAGAAGCGTGCAGAATTGCCACGCGATGAAGCCGGCGATCGAGTGCTTGGGGTCGTACGTGTGGAGGCGTTCGAGCAAGACGAGCGATCCCTCCTGCACGAGGTCATCGATAGTCGTGAGTGCAGGTTGCGCATAGATGCGTGGGCGGGAAGAAGATGCGCCCTGAGCATCAGGATGCCCGAGCATCTGCTTGGCGAGACGTTTGAGATATGGTTGCGTTTGCTCGACGATCTCATTCGCGATCGCTATCTGGCGGTGCGTGCGTGTCCCGAGCGGTACGCCATAGCCGTTGTTCACGATCTCCCGATAGTTCCGTCCGAGCTCGTCGAGATAACGCCAGTTGGAGGGTGCGCTCACGGTGAGCTGTACCTCTCGAGTTGCGTCTGCCATCCGCGGATGATATCAAAACTCCCTTGCCAGAATGCGCTATCACGCATATCGACGCCTGCACGCTTGAGTACGGTGTCAGGATTCTCAGCACCTCCTGCTTGCAAGATGCGCTCGATCTCGCCGAAGTACGACGGATCCTGCTTGTAGCGCGCGTAGAGCGACAAGGAAAGGAGGTCGCCGAAGCTGTACGCGTAGCAATAGAATGGCGTGCTCACGATGTGCGGGATCGATGCCCACTCGTGGCGGAAGATGGGGTCGACATCGACCGCATCGCCGTATTGGTCGTGCAGTGTCGAGAGCCATAATTCTGACAGCTCGTCGCGCGTGATGCCTTGCGGGATGCGCTCATGCGCCATCTGCTCGAAACGAACGAAATTGTTCTGGCGCATGATTGTTGCATAGGAATGGCTGATCTTTTCTGACAGCATCGCTGCACGCACTGCATCGCTTGGCGCGTGTTCGAGCTGACGATCAAAGAGCACGGATTCCGCGAGCGTGGATGCGGTCTCGGCGAGCGGCAGCGGTGGGAATTGCACATTCGCGCTATGGTGCGCAGCATACAGGAAATGGACCCCGTGCCCGAGCTCGTGCGCGAGCGTGCTGACATCTCCTTCTTTCCCCATCCAATTGAGCAGGACGTAGGGCGCGATGCTCGGTACTGCGTTTGAGCAATACGCACCGCCTTTCTTCTTCGTGCTCGGGTGAGAATGGATGTGGTTTTCGTCGATGATGCGTTTGGCGTGATCCCGGAAGGTTGGTGATATCTGGCCGAATGTCTCAAGCACGATCGCGATTCCCTCATCGAGTGTCGCATCCTGCTGCGGGGCATCCAGTGGCGCGAACACATCGAAGCGACGTAGGCGTTCCATGCCGAGTCGGGCTGCTTTCCAACGGAAGTACTCCTGAAATACCTGGTTGTTCTCCGTGCACACGCGCATAAGCGTCTCGACTGCAACATCGGGGATGTCGTTGATGGTGTTGCGCACACTGATGGGTGATGCGTGGCCGCGAAGTTTCGCTTCGCTGCTCCAATCCTTGACGATGCCGCTGTAGATGGGGAAGTAGAATTCTTCATTACGGGTGAATTCCGCTAGCATCGTTCGATACGCCTCTTCACGTTCTGCTGGGATGGCGGAATCGAAGAAGCTCCTGATCGCCGCTGTCGTCGTGATGGTGCGCGCCCGTGCCGCTCCTGCAGGCTTGAAGCGGTAGCGTTGGCTCTTCTCGATTTTCCCACGAAGCTCATTGAGCGGGGTCTTGAGGTTCGCGCTCTTCGTGGTGCTGATGTCCTCTTCCGCTTGCGAGAGCGTGTGGCGGGCGAGCAGGCGGGATCGATGGAGCTGATATTCGATATCTGGCACTGCAGCGAACAATCGCGCTGCGTTCTCGTCATCGAGCGGTTCTTTTCCGTTGACGGTTTTCCCTTGGAGCCAAAACCCGATAGGCCGTTCTGCTTGAGCGATGCGCACGTGGAGGTCAGTCAACCGTGATACGCGTTGTTGCGTCGCTTGATCGTCCTTATCGATATCCTTCTCGAGGTGCGGTCGGTACGCGAGGCGGCGCTGCTGGCGCGTCACTGCCTCATCGCGCTCGCAAAACGCGCGGAAATCCTCTGCGCTCATATCCGGCGAGAGACCTGCGAGCTCTTTCTCGTTCTCAGGGATGTGAGCTTCCACTTCACGATATAGATCTTCGAACGTGTCGTTTGTGATGATGTGGTCGAGATTCCATTCGCGTGCGTCGTTTGCCATTGCCTCTTGCCTGCCCACACCCCTTCTCGTTCTTCGTCGGGAGTGCGCAGGTGGTTTTGAAGGTTGCTCTTTTCCTACGTGTGTGCCGCGGCGATATTTCTTATGACGAGTTTCGGGGTTCGCACAGTGTCCTCGGTTGTTACCTCGACACGCTCTCCTCTCAGAACGCGCGCCAAGGCGGCTGAACGACATGTCGGAACGGCTGTTGTTGTACGCTTTGTTCCCTTCTTCTTTCTCGACGTCACCATTCACCACAACCCTTTTAAAGGGAAGGCGGTTCGCAGCGTGTAGCCAGTGAGTGATGAAGCGGCCCTCTGGGTCGCCGAACGAGGCCTCAGGTTCTCGAATCTCACGGAGGAAACCGTATGTCAGAACAAGCTTTGGAGATCATCGAAGTCGCGCGCAAGTCGGGTAGACTCAAGCGCGGTACCAACGAAGTGACGAAGGTCCTCGAGAAAGGCGAGGCGAAATTCGTCGTCGTCGCTCGAGACGTGCAACCGAAGGAGATCGTCATGCACTTGTCGATTCTCGCGCGCGAGAAGGGCGTCATGTTCGCTGAAGTGGACAAGAAGCTCGAGCTCGGCGCAGCTGCCGGTATGCCGCTTGGCGCCGCTGCTGTTGCTGTGGTCGAGGAAGGCAACGCGAAGGATTTGATCAAGCACTTCCAAGCATAAAGTCGGTGACACTATGGCAGAACAACCTACGAAAGGCGGTGTCGTCTTCTCGTCCGCGGTCCCTTCCCAGGTGGAAGAGGTCGTGGGCCGAACCGGCACTCGCGGCGAGGCCATCCAGGTACGCGTGCGTATCCTCGACGGTCGCGACAAGAACAAGGTCGTCCGACGCAACGTTCGCGGTCCCGTGCAGTTGGGGGATATCCTCATGCTGCGCGAGACGGAAATCGAAGCTCGACCGCTCAACAAGGGCGGCCGTGGCGGGAGCAACTGAGGTGCTACGATGGTAGAAAACTGCTCATTTTGTGGTACCCCGGTCGCTTTTGGCACCGGCAAGATGTTCGTCAAGAAGGACGCGAAGATCCTCTGGTTCTGCTCGCGCCGCTGCGAGAAGAACATGCTGGTCTTGAAGCGTAACGCGCGCGAAGTCGGCTTCACGGCTGCCTACGCGGTCGCGAAGAAGCAACACCTCGCTGAGCTCAAGCACATCGCGAGCGACGAGCACGATGACGCTCCGGCGGCACCAGCGAAGAAGGCTGCGAAGAAGACGGCTGCAAAGAAAGCAAAGAGCGCGGCTCCTCGCGATGATGAGGAGACGGAAGCCGCTCCTCTTGAAACTGAGGAGGATTAGATGGCTGCCATCGAACGCTCCCTCGTGCTGATGAAGCCTGACGCAGTGCAACGTGGCCTGATGGGCGAGATCCTCTCGCGCTTTGAGCGCGCGGGATTGAAGGTCGTCGGGATGAAGCTCGTGTGGGTCGACGAGGCCTTCGCGAAGCGCCACTACCGCGAGGAGGATATCGTTCCTCGCCGTGGAGAAAAAGTGTGGCAGGTGTTGCTCAAAGGCATCACGCAAGGCCCCGTCCTCGCGTTCACGCTCGAAGGCATCGGCGCGATCGAGATCGTCCGCAAGATGGTCGGCGCGACGGAACCGCGCGCGGCGTTGCCGGGTACGATCCGTGGTGATTATGCGCACGTGAGTTACGCGTACGCTGACGCGCAGGACATCCACATCAAGAACCTTATTCACGCGAGCGCCGATGCGAAGGATGCGGCGATTGAGGTTCCGTTGTGGTTCGCTCCAAGCGAGCTGCACAGCTACAAGACCGTGCACGATGTGCACATCTTGGAGTGATTTTTTCTTTTTTTCCCTTCACAATCCTAAACACACACGCAGGTGAATGAAACATGGCAAAGATGGTGGATAGAGTCAAGAACATCATGCTCAATCAGTCGCATATCCGCAATATCGCGATCTGCGCGCACATCGACCACGGCAAGACCACGTTCTCCGACAACCTCCTCGCAGGAGCAGGTATGATGAGCGAGGATCTCGCAGGTAAGGCGCGTGCGCTCGATTTCCACGATGACGAGGCTGAGCGCGGTATCACGATCGATTCCGCAGCAGTGTCGATGGTGCACGAGCACGAGGGTACGGAGTACCTCATCAACCTCATCGATACGCCAGGCCACGTCGACTTCGGTGGTGACGTCACGCGCGCGATGCGAGCGGTCGCCGGTTGCATCGTCCTCGTGTGTGCCGTAGAAGGTATGATGCCGCAGACGGAGACGGTGCTTCGTCAGGCATTGAAGGAGCGTGTCAAGCCGATCCTCTTCATCAACAAAGCGGACCGCCTCATCAAGGAATTGAAGCTGACGCCTGAGGCGATGCAGCAGCGCTTCGTCGGCATCATCCAGGAAGTGAACGAGAAGATCCGCGCGATCGCGGAAGAGTCTTTCTTGGACAAGTGCCTCGTGAATGTCGCTGACGGTAGCGTGTGCTTCGGTAGCGCGTTCCACAACTGGGCGCTCTCCGTCCCGTACATGCAAAAGAAGAGCATCTCGTTTAAGGATGTCATCGCCGCGTACGAAGGCGGTTCCCACGACGAGCTCAAGAAGAAGGCGCCTCTGCACGAAGTCGTGCTGAACTCCGTCATCATCCACCACCCGACGCCGCCGCAGTCCGCGAAGTACCGTATCCCGAAGATCTGGCACGGTGACATCGAGTCGCCGCTCGGCCAGTCGCTCATCAACTGCGACCCGAACGGCAAGCTCGCGTTCGTCGTGACGAAGGTCGTCGTCGATCCCCAGGCGGGAGAGATCGCGGCAGGTCGCTTGTTCTCCGGTACGATGAAGCGTGGCTTGAATGTGTACTTGAACCGCGCGAAACAAGAGCAGCGCATCCAGCAAGTCTACATCTACAACGGTGCCAAGCGTGAGATCGTCGACGATGTTCCAGCAGGAAACATCATCGGCATCGGGGGCTTGCGTAACGCATACCCGGGTGAGACGCTGACGCTTGAGCAGGACGATCCGTTCGAGGCGATCACGCACTTGTTCGATCCGGTCATCACGAAGGCGATCGAGGCGAAGAAGCCGTCGGACTTGCCGAAACTCGTCGATGTTTTGATCCAGGTCGGAAAAGAAGACCCTGGTATTCGTGTTGAGCTCAATCAGGAGACGGGTGAGCACTTGATCTCGGGCATGGGCGAGCTCCACCTCGAGATCATCGAGAACCGCATCATCAAGGAGAAGGGTGTCGATATCATCACGTCGCCGCCGGTCGTCGTGTACCGTGAGACGGTCACGCGCAAGAACGCGGAGCCTGCAGAAGGGAAGTCCCCAAACAAGCACAACCGCCTGTACTTCACCGTCGAGCCTATCCCTGATGGCGTGCGCGCCGCGATGAAGGCGGGCCTCATCCACGCAGGTCGTGTGAAGAAGAAGGACGAGAATCTCTGGGAAGCGCTCAGCGAAGCGGGCATGGAGACGAAGGATACGCGTAACGTACGCGACGTCTTCAACGACAGCATCTTCATCGACGATACGCGCGGTGAAGTGCACATCAATGAGATCATCGAACTGGTGAATGACATGTTCGAGGATGTCATGCAGAAGGGTCCGCTTGCAAACGAGCCGTGCTTCGGTGTCTTGGTGCGTTTAGTGGATGTCAAGCTCCACGAGGACGCAATCCACCGTGGTCCAGCACAGATGTACCCGGCAGTGCGTGACGGTATCCGTGACGCCATGCGTATGGCGTCACCGATGATGTTCGAACCGGTGCAAGTCATCCGCTTCGAAGCGCCTATTGAGTACATGGGTGAATTGTCGAAATTGATCACGAACAAGCGTGGTCAGCTCCTTGACATGCAGCAGACGGCGGGTTCCGTGACGGTGACCGGAAAGATCCCGGTCGGCGAGATGTTCGGTATGTCGGGCGAGCTGCGTGGTTCGACGGGCGGACGCGGTTCCTCGTTCGTGACCGACCAGTCGTTCGAGAAGCTCCCGCACGAATTGCAAGGACGCGTGCAGGGTCAGATCCGCGAGCGCAAGGGATTGAAGAGCGAGTAGGGTTGCTTTTTTTCCTTTCTTTTTTATACTTCAGCGTGTTCCCTTCTCGTATGTTTGGCCGTTATTTCGATCAGCAGAAGTATCGTGCTGCGGTTTCGCAAGAGACGCACGAGCGCCACGTCGGATATGCGAGGGAGTTTCTCGGCTTGTTCTCTTCGTTTTGCGATACGCTGTCGCCGCAAGCGCTCGTGGCGCTCAAGCCGGATAGCGGGCAACGTCTCTTGCTCAGGAGTTACGCCGCTCTGAGTGGCGTCGCTGGCGTCGCTGCGAAAGGGGTGTGTGTCGACCCGCGGGGGGCAGCGCTGGGCATCGCGGTCCTGACGCCGCCCTCGGTCATGATGTCATCTATGCCTGCGGAAGATGCGCTGAGCGGCCTGCTGTTCGTGTCAGTCTCACCTATCTTACCCACGTACTCCGAGCTCTTGTGGAACGTATCGTCGGGCGTGCCGGGATATATGCGCCTTGAGGTGCCTGGCGTCCCTATCGCGCCGTTCGAGTTCCAGTTCTACGAACGTCAACTCGAGAGCCAAGAGGATCTCGACGCCCTTGCGCCTTTTGACGTCCCTAAATGCCAGACGCACACGCTCATCGCGAACGGTAATCAGATCATCGTCGATTGCGAGCACAAAGGCCTCTTCACGCACATGAGCCATACCGATCGGTACGTGTATTTGGGTGGTTTCGAAGCCGGTGAGGCTGAGCGGCACGTGTACGCGTACAATACGAAAGGTCGCGATCTGCGCACGCGTCGCAAGTCGCTTGTCGAGCTGCTCGATTTCACGCCGAGCGTATCGCATTCGTAGTCCGTGATTTCTCTTCGTACCCTTGATTGCATGTGCCGTTCCTCTATCGAAAGAGTTAAATAACATTACATAACTCTTGTGTGTATGGCCCTCAAGACCTTCAACGTCAATCCGTCGACGTACGACAAGTTCCACGTGTTTTGCAAGTCGCATGGTATGAGTATGAGTGCACAAGTGCAGTCGTTTATGGAGTCGGTGATGGCGGAAGATTTCCGGGTTTCGCAGCAGTATCTCCTTAAACTCCAGAGAATCCGTGAGGAGCCGTCCATTTCGATTCCCGATCCTGAGGGATGGCTTGATGATCTACGCACTCGAGGTAAAGCCTACCGTGCAAAAGAAGCTCAGAAAGCTCGTCGAGCGCGATCCCGTAAGGTATGAAATATTCGTCCGAAAAATGCGCAGTATTCTCGAGAACCCGTATCGTTTTAAGCCCCTACGTGGGGACATGCACGGCATTCGTCGCGTGCATATCGGCGGTCCTTTCGTCTTGACGTACGATATCGATGAAGAGCGACAGACGGTCTGCTTGATTGACTACGACCATCACGACAACATCTACGAGAAACGGCGCTAGATCCCACTCTTAATCTTCTTGAAAACCGCTTTGAGCCATCCTTCTTCGTCGTCATCCTTGCCGAATTCTTCGAGCGCTTTCTCTTGGCGTTTTGTTAATTTCTCCGGCGTCTTCGCGATCAAGCGCACGTACTCGTCACCGCGTTCTTTCGAACCCATGTGCACGATGCCTTTGCCGCGTAAGCGTAACGTCGTGTTCGTCTGCGTTCCTTTGGGGATCTTCATCGTCGCTTCGCCGTCGATGGTGGGGACGACGATCTCGCCGCCGAGCGCTAAGGTCGCGAAGGAGACGGGCACTTCCAAGTGGAGATCTGCACCATCGCGCACGAACACCGAGTGCTCGGTGACGGTGATAAAGAGGTAGAGGTCGCCTGATTGCGCTCCACGCGCTCCCGCGTCACCCTCGCCTTGCACGCGCAGGCGTGTGCCGTTCTCGACGCCTGCGGGGATCTTGATCTCCAGACGCTTCGTGTCGACGGTGAGTCCGGTCGCATCGCAATCCGGGCACGGCTCGCCGATCTCCTGGCCGGTGCCGCCGCAGTTACGACATGGCCCGCTCGTCTGGAAGACGCCGAATGGCGTGCGTTGCGCTTGACGGACGCTACCGCTGCCGTGGCACGTGCTGCACGTCTTGACATCCTTGCCGCCTTTGCCTTTACACGTGGCGCAAGGCGCGTGCTTGCGGACACGTGTTTCGCGTGTGACGCCGCTCGCTGCTTCCTCAAGCGTGATGGTGACGTCATAACGGAGATCGTCACCGCGTGTCTGGCGCTGTCGCCCTCGTCCGCCGCCGAAGCCGCCGCCCGTGAACATCTCGAAGATATCATCGACGTCAAAACCGCCGCTGAATCCTCCGCCGCCGCGGAAATCGTTGGGGTTAAAGCCGCTCGAGCCCGATTGCGTGTACGCGGAATGCCCGGCTTGGTCATACTGGCGGCGTTTCTCGTCGTTACCTAAGACCGAGACCGCTTCGTTGATCTCCTTGAACTTCTCATCCGACCCCTTCTCTTTGTTGATATCAGGGTGGTATTGCTTGGCGAGCTTCTTGTACGCTTTCTTGATCTCCTCTTGAGAGGCGGACTTCGCGACCCCGAGCGTGGCGTAGTAATCCTTGGCCATTTAGCTCACCCGTGCGGTGAAATCATCGAGATCGGTGTACTGAAACGCTTGGAATCCTGCGCTCTTGAGGGCTGCGACGTTCTCTGCGCGGTCATCGCTCACGAGGATATCTTTCGGTTGGAGATGGAGGCGTTGCGCTAGGATCGCGAAGATGCGCGGATCCGGTTTGAGGATGCCTTCCTCGTAGGAGGTAATGATCGTGTCGAAGTGCTTTTTAAAACCGAACTTCTTCTCGAGGATGTCGATGCGCTCGGGGAAGTTGTTCGTGCACACGGCCGTCTTGATACCGCGCTTGCGCAACGCGTCGATAAGAGCAATCGTTTTTGGATTCTCCGTGTAGCTTGCTGCGAGGAGCTCGAGGATATCCTGCATGGTCGCGTCGATGCCCCACGTGTAGATCGCGTAGGACCAGAATGCGGATCCATCGATAGCGCCTCTCTTGTACTCCTGCATTTGCGGGCTCTTGAGATAGACTGCGCGCGCGGCGTCCTCAGGAATCTGGTACTTGCGCTCGAGATGCTTGAGAAACCGTTCCGTTCCGCCTTCGAAATAGACGCCATCGAGGTCGAACACGACGGCTTTCGGGGGGTGGGGGGTCATGGTGCGCGTTCTTTGAGGAGGGTATTAAAAAATATCGAGAAAAAGAGGAGCGGATGTAAGGACTTACTCTTTCTTGTCCTTCTCTTCGAATTCAGCATCAACGACATCGTCGTTCTTTGCTTCACCGCTGTCTGCTTTGGGCGCCGACTGGCCGACCTTGCGGTACAGTTCCGTCGTCGCTTCTTGCACGAGCTTATTGAGTTCATCCAACTGCGTGCGGATGGCTGGGATATCCTTCTGCTCAGGCTCCATTAGCTCGACGACTTTCTCGAGGACGCGCTTGACTTTCGCCAGCGCGTCTTCACCGACCTTGCCCGCGAACTCTTCGATGAGCTTTTGCGTGCTGTAGATCGTCGCGTCCGCTTCGTTGAGCGTCTCGATATCCTTGCGTCGCTGGTCGTCTTCTGCTGCGTTCGCTTCGGCGTCCTTGCGCATGCGTTCGATCTCGGCTTCGGTCAGGTTCGTCGAGGACGTGATCTTCACGCTCTGGCTCTTTCCTGTGCCGAGGTCCTTCGCGTGCACGCTCACGATGCCGTTCGCGTCGATGTCGAAGGCGACTTCGATCTGCGGGATGCCACGCGGTGCTGGCGGGATGCCGAGCAGGTCGAACTGGCCTAAGAGCTTGTTGTCTGCCGCCATCGCGCGCTCTCCTTGAAAGACGCGCACGGTGACTGCGGTCTGGTTGTCGGCAGCCGTGCTGAAGACTTGCGTCTTTTTCGTCGGGATCGTCGTGTTGCGTTCGATGATCTTCGTGAAGACGCCACCGAGTGTCTCAAGACCCAAGCTGAGGGGCGTGACATCGAGAAGGAGGATGTCCTTCACTTCGCCGCCTAAGACTCCTGCCTGGATAGCGGCGCCGAGTGCGACCGCTTCATCGGGGTTGACGCTCTTGTCGCCTTCCTTGCCCAAGAGCTCGGTGACGAGCGTTTGGACTGCGGGGATGCGTGTGGAGCCACCGACGAAGATGACCTTGTCGATCTGGCTCTTGTCCATGTTCGCGTCCTTCATCGCCTTGACCGTCGGAGTCTTGAGGCGCTCGATGATGTGCACAATCATCTGCTCGAACTTCGCGCGCGAGAGCGTCGTGTTCAGGTGCTTCGGACCGTTCTTATCGGCCGTGACGAAGGGGAGGCTGATCGTCGCGTTCGTCTTGCTGGACAATTCGATCTTCGCTTTTTCTGCCGCGTCCAGTAATCGCTGGTGCGCGGTCGGGTCTTCGCGCAGGTCGATGCCTTGCGCTTTCTTGAAGTCGTCCGCGAGCCAGTCCACAATCAGCGCATCGATATCGTCGCCGCCGAGGTGGTTGTCGCCGTTCGTCGCCTTCACTTCAAAGACGCCGTCGCCCAGTTCGAGGATGGAGACATCGAAGGTTCCGCCGCCGAAATCGAACACGAGGATCGTGTGCGCGTCGCTCTTGTCAAGACCGTACGCGAGCGCTGCCGCGGTCGGTTCGTTGATGATGCGTAAGACGTTGAGACCTGCGATCTTTCCTGCGTCCTTCGTCGCTTGACGTTGTGCGTCGGTGAAGTAGGCGGGAACGGTAATGACGGCGTCCGTGACTTTTTGTCCGAGGTAGCTTTCCGCGTCGCCCTTGAGCTTCTGGAGGATGATCGCGCTAATCTCCTGCGGGGTGTAGTCTTTACCCCAGAGGTTGACGGTGTGGTCTTCACCCATGTGGCGCTTGATGGAGCGGACCGTGTGGAGTGGATTCGTGATGGCCTGGTTCTTCGCGATGCGGCCGACCAGTCGTTCGCCGTCTTCAAGGACGCTCATGACGGAGGGGGTGGTGCGTTCGCCTTCTGCGCTGGGGATGATGGCTGGCTTGCCGCCTTCCATCACTGCGACTGCGCTAAACGTCGTGCCGAGATCGATGCCGATGACTTTGCCTTTTGCCATTGTTGAATCACCTGTGTAGGATTATGAAATCCGGTAAGGATTACGCCGCTTTGCGGTCGTAGTTTCGTTCCTTGCCGTAGCTGTCGTTGTCTTTTTTCTTGCCGTACTGGAGGAGCTTTCCTTGCTCCGCCCCGTAGTTGCCTTCCTGTCCGTACGCGCCGAGCATGTCGGGTGTCACGAAGTAGTTGATGTTGATGCTGATTTGGGGCTGGCTGCCTTGCATGCCGCCGAGCGCGCCGTAGAGTTTGTTCTCAAGACCGCCTTGGCTGTGTGCTGCGCACTGGCATGTTGCACAGTGTTTGCTGCCGTCTGGCGCCATACCTTGACCGATCGGGCGTTGGTATCCGGCGCCGCCAGCGTTGTAGTTGGCGTTCGGACTGCGGAATGGGAGTACATCTGCGTACCCGTTCTTTGATTTGTTGTTCTTTTCATTCATAGGTTCACGCTCCTTACTTGGCGACGCTTACCCGCGCCGGCCGGAGCACTCGTCCGCCTCGCGTGTAGCCGCGTTGGAATGTCTTGTGGATATGTTTGGAGGGAGCTTCTTTCGTCTCCTCGGTGATGATCGCCGCGTGCATGCGCGGGTCGAAAGGACCGGTCTCGCTCATCGGTTCGACGCCGTGGTCGGCGAGGAGGCCCAAGAGCTGTTCTCGCACGAGCAGGATGCCGCTGATGAGTTCTGCGGTGCTCGTGTCTTCTTTGGTGTGCGCGACCGCGAGGTCGAGGCCGTCGAGGATGGGGAGCACGTCACCGAGCAATCGGTCGCTTGCCGCTTCCTTCTGCGCCGCTTTTTCTGCTTCCGTGCGGCGGCGGTAGTTGTCGAAGTCCGCTTGGAGGCGCTGGAGGGTCTCGATGAGCTCTGTGCGTTCATCGCGTGCTGGTTCCTGCGTCTCGACTGTTGACTCTTGTGGAGCTTCTACCGGTTCGTTGTGTTTGTGGTTTCCCATACCGTCCCTTCGTTGACTTCAAATCAACAGGGTGGTGGTGAGGGCAACATATTTATATAGTTTTCCACCTCCTACCTGTTCTATGCGTCTCACCCGCATCACGATCACGCGCATTAGCGCCGATCCTGACATCTTAGACTTGAATAGGGAGTTGCAGCTCTTGGCCGGCTCTCTCGGGTTGTTCAACCAGCGCGATAAGGACCGCTCGAAGTTCCGTATCTTCATCGCTCTCTTGCGTGCTCTTCCGACGCGTGAACCGACGCTGTCGACGGATGAGTTGGCGTTGACGTTGGATTTATCTCGCGCGACGGTTATTCATCATTTAGATGCGTTGCTTGACGCGGGGATTGCGTTGCAGCACCATGGACGGTATCGTTTGTCGGTGGATTGTTTAGAGGAATTAGTGGATAAGATCAAGGAAGACTTGGATAGGACGCTCGCTGACTTACGCGCGGTGGCGCAGAAGGCGGATACGGGTTTGGGGTTAGTGAAGCGGTGAGTTGTTCTGACGAGTTTGGGAAAAATATATAAGTAAATACTACTTGTAAGTGAGTACAATGACGTGTTCACTTGAACGGTTGCTCAAAGAACCGCTGGGGTTTGGTTCGACCGGTACCGTCGTTTCTTGGGGTGAGGGGAAGGTAGTTAAGGTGTACAACGAAGGAAAACCCATTCCTCGACGAGAGTTATCTTGTTCCTATGATGTCAAGACGGCGTTTTGGGAGTGCTTGGTCAATACGTACCTGAATCGTGAACAGTTGCCGGCGCCGCGCGCTCACGGTCTTATTGCTCTTTCCGCGGCACAACCCCAGGAGATCTACTTAGGTAGGGTGATGGAACGAGTCTTTAATCCCAAGAAGACGCCGGCAACGAAGGATGCGTACTTCACTGCTCGAGATCGCATCAATGTTGCCGGTTTCGAGCCGGATGACTCTGATTGGTTGGAGTTCACGTGTCATGGAAAGACCTCGGTGGTGTGCAAGAATCTGATGCAAACGGCTTCTGGTGAGGTGGTG
>CAZIKW010000008.1:24032-28284 GCA_964540015.1 uncultured Methanosarcinales archaeon
GGTGGTGCTTATTGACTATCAGTTTTGGTCGGTGCAAAAAGAGTTACTCCCCGCGTTACGCATCTTGTACGAACAGATTGCCGCTCCCGAGGGTATTGAGAAGCCGTCATTTTCAGACATTGCGGGCCCGCGGTGCTAATTGCTTTCGAGCCCCTGGTAGGAACGAAACGCACTTGAGTATACTTATGCTGGATGATCTCCGTGCGGTCACGCAGAAGGCGGACACGGGTTTGGGTCTCGTGAAGCGGTAAGAGGAAAGGATAAAGTTTATAACTCACCAGTAGTATCTAATCGCATGATTGCGGCTCGGGCGAGTAAACTCAGTTCTCTGGCGGACAAGCTGTTGCCTACGGCGCGGGAACATGAGAGCTTAGAAGGCGTGTTCTCTACGCCGGTGCCTGACTATGGTATTCGAGACGTTCTTCGCGCATATCGACATCCTTTCAAGACCGACGAAGCACTCGGTGATTTTGGTCAGGAAGTGCGGTATGATATGACTATAAAGCCGTACTTGCCCCGCAACGTACGTGTGCGTGGTTCAGGATTGGCATTGGGCTTGGCGGGTTTTGGAGTCGTTGTGGGGCCGCACGAGGCGATGCACGCAGTAACGACGAGGGCTCTCGGCGGTTCCTGCGAAGAAATAGTCTTTAACCGCCTCTATGGTGGTGATCTGTGGGCGGCTGTCGTGCCGGGTGCGGAAGCGAAAATGATGATCCCGCTCATTGGCGGCTATGTCAAACCGACAGGTCTTGATGCGTGGGCGCAAAATATGACTATGTTTGCTGCGCCGTACATTGTTCTCGCACCCTTGGGGATCTATTGTGCGATGAAGGCGCGTGAGCGCCGCAGTCTTCCGCTGGCGATGCTTTCGGCTGGTATCGGGGCTGGTAATGTTGGCGCCCAGTTTGGTGATTTGCGCGCTATGATGTACCACACGGGTGACGCGCTTGCTGAGCAGGTCGTTTCGGGTCATCAATCGACAGTGAAGGACCCTTCTCTTGTGGGCCTTCTCGCGTCGTTTGTTGTCGCTAGCTACGCGGTGAAGGGTCTCTATCGACTCACGCGGGGCGCGATGAATGATGGTCGCCGTCTGCTTGGCGTGAAAACGGCCGCACCTAAGATCGCGTAGGAAAGCGAAACGCACTTGAATTCCTTCTGATTCTCATCTCTTCATGATCGATCTGCGCACCTCGTGGTTCCATCTCCTGATGCGCTTAGAGGCGAAGGGGGATTGGAATGAGCCTTTTGACGATCTCGTGGCGCGTTACAGTGAACCGCATCGGATCTATCACGACCTCGACCACTTGATTGAGGTTGTGGATACGCTTGAGCACTTGCCGCCCCGCGCTAAACCCGAAGAGCCGCTCACGACGCTCTTCGCCATGTTCTATCACGACTCCATCTATCGCTTAGGCGCGCACGGGAATGAGGCGTTCAGTGCCGCGTTCGCGGTGTTCGATGCGAGGATTATGGGCGTATCGCACCGTATGCCGAACCTGCGCTATCGCGTCCAGGCGACGGATCATAAGAACCTCGCCCGTACGTACGATGATCAACTCGCGTGCGATACGGACCTTCTCCACTTTGGCAAAGAGTGGGATGAGTTTTCCGCAAAGCGAGAGCTGGTGCGCTTAGAGAATGTGCCTTTGGCGATGCGTGCGGGCTTAAGTGCTTCGACGTTCGCGCATAAACGGGCGGATGCGTTGGATCCCTTCCTCAAGCGCCGCACCATCTATCAGACGCCGTACTTCCAGGAAAAGTTCGAAGCGCAGGCGCGGGAGAACCTCAAACGCCACATCAGCGAACTGCGCGCGGCGTGAAGATGTTCAGGGTGCTGCCATTGTCTTCGAACGCGCAGAGGGATGGCGCTTCTTCGTACGCTTTGAGTCCCCGGCCGTGGCGTTTGCAGTAGCTCAAGTCGCCGCGTCGGAGCATGTCCACGTATGTTGCATGCGGAAAACCCTTACCCTCATCGCGGATGCGTGTGAGTGTGCCGTGCTCGCCAAGCCAGAGTTTGACGGAGAACGACCTGGCCGGGTCGTTCTGGTTCCCGTGCTCGAGGGCGTTCTCCAGCGCGTAACCAAGCATATCGCCTGCGCGGCTTTTGACGTAGAAGTCCCAAAACCATTGGTGCGGCCACATCCAGTACCCTCCCTCTGCAGGCTCGAGTTGGTAGCCATCGCGCGCGGGTATGATGATGTCGCAGTATTGTTCACGAACCGATCCCAAACGCCCGTACAATTGCGAGAAGGGGATGTCGGTAATAACCATAGTTCACGCCGGCCGTTGTGCCTTTGGGTACGTATCGGGTTTGAGGAAGACTTGCAATGTTTTGACAGCGATGCCTTTTTGGCCCATCATCTCTTTACTCGCCATGAGCGCCATGCCGACGAGTACTAATTCGTCCTTTAAGGTCATGACAGCGACCATATCGTCTTTTTGGATGTCGTTATCGAGTTTCACGATGCCAGGGAGTTTCAATTGCATGCCGTGGCACAGCGGGTCGACCGCGGTGTCTTGGATCCACACCTTTGCGAGGTGGTTGACCCCTGCTTCGATAGGAAGGATCATCTTGCGCAACTTTGTTTCGTCGCCTTCGTTCGCGTAGTGGAGTGCGTCTGTTAAATCCTGTAACGTGACGGCTTGCGACTCGTGGAATGCTGCGGCTTTCGAGCGGCGCAGTTCGGCCATGTGCGCGCCGCAGCCTAACGCCGTACCGATGTCGTGGCAGAGCTTTCTGATGTACGTTCCCGCTTGGCAACCGACGACGAAGAGCACTTCTTGCCCTTGGATGTCGAGGACGTCGAGGTAGTAGACTTTCCGGAAGCGCCACTGGCGTTTGACGGCCGATTTGATGGGTGGGAGCTGCTTGATCTTGCCCACGAACTGTTTCAAGGTTTCTCGGATTTTTTCTTCCGGTACTTCCTGATGCAGGTGCATGAGGCAGACGTACTCTTTTCCTGCGGTTAGAAGGGACTGGACGATGCGCGTTCCTTGGTCGAGCGCGACAGGGAGTACTCCCGTGACGCCTGGGTCTAATGTGCCTGAGTGGCCGGTCTTCTCAAGATTGAGGATTTGTCTGACGTACGCGCTGACTTGGTGCGAAGACGGACCTGCGGGCTTGTCGATGACGATGATGCCGGTGCGCGAGAGCTCTTGGGTGGTGCGGGCGTCGGGGTGCGCGCCGTACTTGGGGCTGGTCTCTGCGCGCGTCTTCTCGAGGATTTTCGTCTCGCGTCGCTCGAAAGGGAGTTGGCCCATATGCGCTTGGGAGACTGGGAGTCATTTAAAAAGAGTCGCACGGAAGGTGGGAATGACCGGATCCGATTGGTTCTCTGTTGGTTATTACTGAAAAGTGTCAAAAATCGATGTATTTTTAAGCTGATACGCGTTTCTGAAGAGAATGAAGACGGACCAGTCGCTTGCCGATCGTGTTACGGAGTTACGTACCGAACTCCTTGAAGGAACGATCGAGCCGCGCGTGGGTTTCATGGCATTGCTTGATCTCGAATCAGTTGCTACGCTCGCTGTTGAGTCTGTCGCGGATGATTACTGGTTGCTGCGAAAGGAGTGCAATGAATTACTCAGTTCGGCAACAGATAAGGTTCTGTTCGGTTATATCTTGGCCGGCCCTTACCATATGTGATCGGGCCGCCGATCGGCGCATATTTGTCGCGTAGGATATTATCGAGTTCCCAATGGATCTCCCCCGCGGCGGAGAGCTTGTCGGGTTCTGCAATCGCCGCTGGGTTGATGATTTCATGCGCGGCGATGACTGCGCCTGATTTGCGCGCTTTATCGAGTTTGTCCCTGCTCGCGCCGAGCCACTTGTCGCGGTCTTCACGTTGTGTGAAGAATACGACGCGGGAGTTCATGCCTTGGTAGCGCTCATTGCGTGCTGGTCCTTCGCTCACGATCGCGATCGGGACGAGCTGCCCGTACGCGGCCATGCGATCCCACCGGCTGATGAGTTCGCTTGCACGGCGGCGGAACTCCTGGAACTCTGGCGTCGCGAGCTCAGTGAGAAGGTCTTTGTGCGTATCGCGCCGTTGCTCATACAAGTACCGTTCGAAGCAGTGGACGATTTCCGGCGCCTGCGCGTAGTGCGAGGCGAGCAAGGTGTCGACATTCTGTCCGTGCGTCCGTTGCGTGTTGTAGCGGGGTAGCGGGTTCCCGTTCGTGCGCAAGTGCTCTTGGAGCAAATCGCGTCGGACGCGCCCATCCCCCTGGCGTGAGAGCTTGTCTTCGAGTC
>CAZIKW010000009.1:0-14311 GCA_964540015.1 uncultured Methanosarcinales archaeon
TCTTCCTAAAGATTCTCGTTTACCAGCTCTTCGCTTCGAACTCGTAGCCAAGTTTCATGAAATCCTCTTTCGCCGGATCATCGATGTTATCGAGATGATGGATGGTGCCCCAGGAGATGGGAAGATCGCGTAATTGCACACCGCCTTGCTTGGGCGTCGGAAGATGTCCGTTCATGAACAGGTGCTGCAACGTCAGGCCGCCGCTCCACGCGTATTTCTCATTCGCCAGTCCATCTGCTCCGTAGCGGAGAACTTGCGTCTTTCCGCCGAACGCGTAATCATCCGTGCGTACGGTTCCATTGAGTTCTTGCGTGATCTTGCGGATATCGGCGATTTCGTTCGCGTCTAGTTGGTACAGATAGGTCGTTCCGGTGACGAGTGTCGGTGCGCGTACGAGGGGTGGTCGGAACTCGACGATTTCCGTTCCCGCGTAGATGTGCGTATCGGGCTGCGCGATGAGGTGGTAGAGTTCGTTCGCGAGCGCACGTTGGTGTCGTGTCGGTTTCGGGTGGGCTGTGGCGGTTGCCTGCGCGGTCCCAAACAACGCTTCGTTCGTCTCCTCCTCTTCTTGCGTGAGCCAGAACTCCTCGCGCAACTCGCGGTCGAGGAGTTGTAGGCTGCTCTTGTCTTGTGGGCAACTATTGCCGCCCAGAAGATTGAGTCCGTCGTTGAAATAGGGCGCTTTGAACTCAGGGCTCTTGCGCTCGAGGAGGACGTGCAACTCGCCGTGAGAATCGATGTGGTAGGGCAGAAGCATGGCGCTATGGCTGCTCACACGGAGTGTCATGAGGTATTATCTGTTTACGTTATTTAAATACATTTCTATTTGTAACTCCTTAAAAGTAGCGACATATTTGTTGTCGACAGCCTTCTGGCTGTTTATAAACAAACACCCGTCTATCGGAACTTATAGTGCTCGCCGGCTTTCAGCGCCTCGATGTCGGCGTTCACCATGATCTTCACGAGCTCACGGTATTTCACGCGAGGCTCCCAGCCAAGCTTCTCTTTCGCTTTGCCGGCGTACCCGATCAGCAGATCCACTTCGGTTGGGCGATAGTATTGCGGATCGACAGCCACACGCAATGCTCCCGTCGCCTTGTCGTAACCCTTCTCTTCGATACCTTCACCACGCCACTCGATCTCGATGTCGATATCTGCGAAGGCATCTTGCACGAATTCACGTACGCTATGCGTCTCGCCCGTCGCGATGACAAAATCGGCAGGCTTCTCGTGCTGCAACATCAGCCACATCGCCTCGACGTAATCGGGTGCATAGCCCCAATCGCGCTTCGCATCGAGGTTACCAAGGAACAGCACCTTGTCCTTTCCGCAAAAGACGTCCGCGACAACACGTGTGATCTTGCGTGTTACGAACGTACCGCCGCGTCGAGGGCTCTCGTGATTGAACAGGATGCCGTTGCATGCGAACAGATCGTAGCTCTCACGGTAATTGACGGTGATCCAGTACGCGAATACCTTTGCGCACCCGTAGGGGCTGCGTGGATAGAACGGTGTTTTCTCCGTCTGAGGGACCTCAGATACCTGACCATACATCTCGCTTGAACTCGCTTGGTAGAACTTCGCGTTGGGGGCGTACTTGCGGACCGCCTCAAGCAGGTGCAGGGTGCCGATACCGGTCGTCTCCGCCGTGTAGACGGGGATGTCGAAGCTGACGCGGACGTGGCTCTGTGCGCCGAGATGGTAGATCTCATCAGGCTGGATCTCCTGGATGAGCGATGCGATTGATTCAGCATCGGTGAGGTCGCCAAAGCGCAGGAAGAAACGCGGCTTCGCGATCTCGTGGGGATCCTGACGTAAGTGATCGATGCGGTCGGTGATGAACGTGCTCGCTCGTCGCACCACACCGTAGACGGTATATCCTTTCTTGAGAAGGAACTCGGCGAGATACGATCCGTCCTGGCCAGTGATGCCGGTGATGAGCGCGGTTTTCATGTATCCCCTCCAGTGCTCAACGGCGCTTTTTAAGGATTGCCGTCCGTCGATGGACGAAACCCTTTTATGGGGCTGGCTCGTCCTTGAGGGTATGTCTTACCTGGTGCTCGGGGCGAATGGCCAACTCGGCAGCGAGATTGTCAAAGAACTACGCCGCTGCGGTCTGCCTGTGGTCCCGGTGACGCGCGCGGATGCGGATGTGACGGATTTTCTCGCGCTTGAAAACCTCTTGCGCACCCATAACCCGTCGATCGTCATCAATACGACGGCATTCCATAACGTGGACTTGTGTGAGAATGAGGAGCGCCACGGCCCTGGCATGGCGACGCTCCTGAATGCTGCGGTGCCGCACTATCTCGCGACGCTCGCGCGCAGTATGGGATTCCGTCTTGTGCACCTGAGCACGGATTATGTCTACGGCGCTGATGGCGCAGCGCGTACTACTCCCTACGCGGAAGCGGATGAAACGGGACCGGTGAGCGCATACGGTCGATCGAAACTCATGGGCGAGCGCCTCGTCTTGCGCGCAGATCCGACCGCTGCCATTGTGCGCACGAGTGGCATCCAAGGCATCGCGAAGAGCAGCGTGAAGGGATCGAATTTCATCGAGCTCATGCTGCGTCTGGGTGCTGAGCGTGGCGAGGTGCAAGTCGTGACCGGCCAGATCACGAGCCCCACGTACGCGCATGACCTCGCGAAGCAAGTGCTCCTTATCGCTGAGCGCGAGGAAGGCGGTATCTTCCACGCAGCATCGCATGGTGGTTGTTCTTGGTTCGACTATACGCGCGCGATTTTCGAGGAGGCAGGAATGCCCGATGTTGTCGTCGAGCCGGTCACATCGGATTTCTTCCCGGGCAAAGCGCCTCGTCCTGCGTACTCGGTGCTTGATAATAAGCGGTTACGTGACTTAGGAATCGATACAATGCGCCCCTGGCGCGATGCGCTTCGCGCGTATCTCGCTGAGCGCAAGAGCGCGCAACGATAAATGACGGCCCATTCCAGAAAAAACTTCTCGTTCTCCTACTGTCGGAGTTTGGCCAGCATCGCTTGCGGGTCGCGCAAGTCTTGCTCGGAGAATTCGACACGGCGCATCGCATTGCTCTTCGCCTGAGCTGCTGGTCGCTCGACGCTATCGAACACGCCGCCGATACGGCGCAGCATCGTCTCGATCTCAGAGAGCCATTCCATACGCTTGATATTGTAGTATTTGTTATTGCTCCAGTCCGTCATACCTTCTTCGCGGATGCGCGCGACGAGCTCACGCACCGCGAGCGGCACGGTCACACGGTACTCGAAGCCGATCGCGTTTTGGATCTTCTTTCCGCTGATGCGGTACGATCGATCGATCTTGTCCGGCGATGGATCAACCGTGACGTTCGCCTCGATGCCGAGCGTGCGTAGTGTGTTGCTGACCTGGTGCGCGAGGTCGAGCATGCGGTAGTTCTCCTGACAGAGATTGAAGACCTCGCCCTGCACGCGTTCTCGGGGCGCTTCAATGAGCGCGACGTACGCGCGCGCCGCGTCAGTGACGTCTGCCATCGGTCGCCATTGCGTGCCGCCGCAAAAGACGGTGATCTTCCCTTCACTCAATGCCTTCATGACCATCGTGTTCACGACGAGGTCATAGCGCATGCGCGGGCTCCAGCCGAAGAGCGTCCCTTTGCGCAGCATGACGGGTTCGAACTCAGGATGCTCGCGCATGAGATCGAGCAGAAGCTTCTCGCCTTGATACTTGCTCACGCTGTACGCTGCACGCGGGTACACAGGACTCTGCTCATCGAGCATCGCGTCGCTGCCGACCGTTCCTTGGTCGTAGATGCTGGCACTCGATGCGAAGACGAATCGCTTGACGCCTGCGTCGATCGCCGCTTGCGCGAGGATGCGTGTGCCTTCCACGTTCATCTCGTTGTTGATATCCGGGCGGAACTCCGCGGTCGGATCGTTCGACAGGCCTGCGAGGTGGATGACCCCTTGCACATCATCGAAGAGCGCCGGAGAAGGATTGCGCACGTCACCCGCCGCACCACCGACGAGCTCGATCTTCGTGCGGAAGCGTTTGAGCGTCTCGTCGCCGAAATAGAGCTTGTCCATGACGCGCACCGCATAGCCGCGGTTGAGAAGCTCACGTACGACGAGAACGCCGAGATATCCGGCTCCACCGGTCACCAACACCCTTGACATACTCAGAGGAATTCTCGACGGTTTATAACCTCTCCCATACTTTTTTAAATGTCCTGGGGGGTGCTTGGGCTATGAAGATCCTGAGCGTCACACCGCTCGCCCTCCCTGAAGTCAAGGTCATCCGATTCGCGCGCTTTCGCGATCATCGGGGATACTTCACCGAGACATTCCGTCAAAGCGACTTACATACCTTATCGTTTCTCGCTGGTGCGCGTATCATGCAAGGCAATGAGAGCGTCTCGCGCGCGGGCGTCGTGCGCGGCTTGCACTACCAATGGAGCCCTCACATGGGGAAACTCGTGCGTACGCTCTCGGGACGCATGGTTGATATCATCCTCGATATCCGTATGGGTTCGCCTACGTATGGGAAACGTATCGCGTACGAGATGCCGGCTGATCTCGATGCGGATTTCGACGAGTGGATATGGATCCCGCCCGGATTCGCACACGGGAATTATTTCAGCGAGGATTCCCGTATCGAATACCTCTGCACGGGGGAGTACAGCCAGGGCAAGGAAGCCGGTATCTCGCCGCTCGCGCACGATATCGACGATTCCTTGATGGACGCAGCGCTCAAGGCGGAGCTGCACAAGGCGTTCGCGCACGCGATCATGACGGACAAGGACCGTGCCGGATTGACGCTTGCGCAATGGAAAGAGCATGAAGCGGCGCATCCGCATTTCTCGTACAAGGATTTACAGCGAGAAGATTAATCGACGAGAACGTCCCACATCATCTTCAAGCCGGTCTTGACGCCAAGCCACAGATTTCCATTCGCGCCCTTGGAGACCCCGATACGGACGCGGAATGCGATGGGGATCTCGACGAGCGTAAGGCCCATGTCCGCAGCGCGCGTGATCATGTGCGGGCTGAACGTGTGGCCGATCTGCGTGAGTTTCGGCAATAGGCGTTTCAACGCTACGGGGCGGATCGCGCGGTAGGTGCAGCCGACGTCCGTGAAGCGCAGGTAGTATTTGACGTGAATCAGTTTGCCCACGAAATAGTTGCCGTACTCAAAGAACGCGTTGAGCTGCGTGCGCTTGTCGACGAGTTCTGGCACCATGCGCGTACCGACGACCATGTCCGCGTTCTCGATATAGGCGAGGAATTTCTGCACGTCATCCGCGAAGAACGTGTGGTCGCACTCGCACAGCACGACGACCTCGTTCGCTTTCGCGCGGGCGGCACCTTCCTGCAATGCGCGCAGGCATGCGGCGCCGTACCCTGGGCGTTTCTCGACGACGACCGTTGCGCCGGCTTTCTTCGCGAATGCTCCCGTGCGGTCCTTGCTGTTATTGTCGATGACGATCACGCGACTCACAGTCGATTGCGTGAGGAATTCCTTCACCACTGTTGCGACGCTCGCTTCTTCGTTATAGGCGATGAGGCAGACGAGCGCTTTTGCGTTCTTAATCGGCTTATGCATCGCGTAGTCAGGTCGGGGATCCTTCTTCTTGCGTAAGTACAGATCGAACGACCACAGGAAAAAGAAGAGCGTGCACAGTGCCGCGCCGACGATAAAAAGCGGGAACCACCAGGTCCATATGCGTGGGAAAAGATGCGCTGCGAGGAAGGTCCACCAGGAGAGTGCGAAGAGCACCAGCCCTAGGACGAGTGACACCATCCCCCAAAGCACTGTCCGTCCCATTCACGAGAGCGGTCTTCAGGCCGCTTTTAATGTGTTTCGACGGAGAATAGGGGTTTGCACGACTTACGGCTTGCGCGCGACGACGAGCATCTGTCCGCCCACCGGCTTGAAGGGCAAGAGGAGATAGAGCTTCGTGAGCCAGTAGCTGCGCGGGAGGCGTGAGCGCATGGTCAGCGGAAGGTATTTCGCTTTCACGGTGTCGATCGTGAACCCGGCAGCCGTCAGGCGGTCGGGGAGACTCACATCAGAGAAGACGCTGCGATGGGTGTAGTCGTCGTAATAGTTGCGGTACGCATAGCGCCAATTGGGTTGCACGAGCACGAGCCTGCCACTGCGCTTGAGCACGCGTTTCACCTCCGCGCACGCCAGACCGACTTCGGCTTCCGTAAGATGCTCGAAGAGATTGCTCGCGAACACGACATCCGCGCTCGCGGCACGTAAAGGCAATTTCGTGATCGATGCTTTCGCGAACGTGATACCGGGCTTGAGGTACTGCTTACTGTCAGGCAGGAGGTCGATGCCGATACGCGTTTTTGCGTGCACGTTATTGATGAAATCACCGTAGCCGGTGCCGATATCGACGACCGTACCCGCGGATGCGAGGTGCGGCTCGAGGTCCTCGACGATCGCTCGCCAGACGCGAGAACGTCCCTCGATCTCCTTGAATCTGACGGAGAAATATTCAGATGTCTCCTTTCCTTTGCTCATAGGTGCGCGGGGACCGCTCTCTTATTAAATCCTTACGCTTCCTCATCGTCGTGGCGAAACGTTCCCGTCGTCGGCCAGGATGGCGTGCAGATTGGATTCTCATCGCCCTCCTGTGCGTGATGGTCCTGGTGCGCTTGCCGGGCTTCTCACAAGTGTTGACTGAGGATGCGCATGTGTGGGTCGAGGCTGCGGCAGCACCGACATGGGAAGAGAAGCTGACTGCTATCCCTCATCCGCCCTTGAGCGTGATGCCGTTCCTTCTGGTGGGATTGAGTGGGCGAGAATGGACGCTCCATCTCGTGCCGCTCATCGCGCAACTCCTTGCGGCTCTGTTGATGTTCTCGCTTGGGAAGCGATGGTTCGGTGTGCGCGTCGCGCATATCGCGGTGGGCATCTGGGCGATCTCCGCATGGTTGATTACACCCGCGACGCAGATCGATACGGACGGTTCGATATTGCTCGCAGCTATCCTCGCTGCTCTTCTCGCGTACGAGCGGTTGTGGGAGACAAAACAGCGGCTGAGCGATCCGGCGAGCGTGCGATGGATGATCCTCCTCGCGCTCGCGCTCGCGGCGATGATGCTCGTCAAGCACGCGGCATTCCTCGTTGCCATTCTGCTCCTCATTGAGGATTGGCGACGAAGAAAAGCGTTCCGTTCCCTCACATCATATGTTGCCGCTCGCTTCATCCCCTACGGTGCGAGCGTGATCCTGTACGTCGGGACACTCGGGGCGATCGCGTTTTTCATGCCCGACGTGTTCTCTGTCATGTTCGGGTCCGGCGGCGCTTTCATCGGCAATCCGCTGCATCAGGATTGGATCGCGGTACTCGGTATCTTAGGCCAAGGTCTTATGCTCATGTCGCCCCTCTTGCTTGTGACGCCGCTGTGCACGTGGCGTCTGGTTTCCGTGCGCACGGAACAAGAACGACGCGGCGCTCGTATCGCATGGACGTTTGCCATTCTCTGGGCGGCGTTCCATATCTTCGTCCTCAAGGCGAGTTTCCGCCCGCTTGAGCGTTATCTCCTGCCCTGCGCGTTCGCGCTGGCGTTGCTCGCCGCACTCCTCATCGCTCGCACGATACGGACGCGTAAGGACACGATCCGAGTGGTATTCACAACTGCTCTCGCGTATGCTATTCTCTTATGCATCGATCGTTCCGTCACGACGATCCATGCGCTCTATCCGAAAGCGGCGTTCTTCGCCCGCGTGCTTGGCCTACAGTGGGATTTCCTCGTTCCATTCCGTGGCAGTTCGGGACCGTTTGGGTTCTATGTCGGTTTCCTCACGATGGCTGTGGCATTCCTCGTATGCGTCATTCTCGCCCTCGTTGCCATCCTCTCCCGTGCGCGTGTTCGCGTATGGACGATCATCGCGATCATCGCTATTGGCATCGCATACAACTGTATCATCGCCCAAGAATACCTGTTTGCCGTATCGCATCCGGATATCAACGAAGGCGGCCGTTTCCTCCTCGACTACGGGAAGTCTCACGATTTACCACAGCCCGTCTATAGCTGGAACGCGATAGGGAGGACAGAGCTCGCGGACAACAACGACATCCGCTGGTTCGGGTTCGCGAATAATGATGATCCGAAACTCGTGCGGGAACTGATGGCGCTCAACGGAACGATTCTCTTCCTCGATTACCAGAAGCTCGGCGAAGACACCGCCACGTGGCGCGCGATCCACGCGTGTCCGTTGGTCGCGGAATTCTCCGACAAGGGCGCTGTGCTCGCATCTGTGCGGGACTGCTCACTCCGTGCGTCGCGATAGGCGCTTGAGGATGACGCGCTTTGCCCACAGCGGTACGCAGTAGCTTATCGCTGGCTTGATGAGATGCACGATCTGCCATGCAGGCCAGCCGTAGCGCGTCAGCATGCGCCATCGGGCGCGGAGCGCATTACGCTCTTGCCGCTTCCCGCTCGTGAAGCCTTCGTTCTGGTTGAAATCCCATCGATAGCGCAAGAATCGCTGCGGCAGATTCGCTCCTTTCCATCGCGTGAGCATGCGCGGGAAGAATTCGTAGTCTTGCGCGCTACGAAATGATGGATCATACGGGCCGACATCAGCAACGGCTGCGGCGCGAAACATCGTCGATGGGTGCGCGAACGGGCTGCGTTTGACCATGACGGCGCGAATGCCCTTGTCGTCGAGCGGGTAATCGAGGTCCGCGATGCGGCGTCCGCCCTCGTCGATGATCGTCCCGCAAGATCCGACGACGCCGACCTTCGGATGCGCATCCAAGAACGCGACTTGCGCCGCGAAACGGGTGGGGAGGCATTCGTCATCGGCGTCCATGCGCGCGATGTATGCGCCGCTCGCTTCTTTGAGCATGACATTGAGCGTTGCAGTAAGACCGAGGTTTTTCGCATTGCGCGTGAACTTGATC
The DNA here is from genome assembly GCA_964540015.1 of uncultured Methanosarcinales archaeon. Classification (GTDB taxonomy): domain Archaea; phylum Nanobdellota; class Nanobdellia; order Woesearchaeales; family UBA525; genus UBA525. The sequence continues at coordinate 8,882 of CAZIKW010000009.1, forward strand.
CGTTTGTCCTTGCGTGCGTAGCGCTCGACGATTGTTGCTGTGCCGTCGGTGCTCTTATCGTCGCAGATAAGGAATTCGAAATCGCGGAATCCTTGCTTGAGGACGCTTTCGATCGCGCGTGCGACGTAGCGCTCTGTGTTGTATGCGCTCATAAGCACGGAGACGCGTGGTTTTTTCATTTGGCCCTCGCGTACAGGCGTTCGAACGCGTCCACGGCTGCTGTGCGTGAGAACTTCTTACGGACCGAAGATGCTTGCGAGGCCGTCAAACGCTTCGGCACCTTCGTCGGCGGCCATGCGACCACACCTGGGAGTTCCGGCAACACCCCGACCGCACTACCCGCGACCGGTGTACGCTGCGCGATCGCTTCGAGCGCGACGAGCGAGAATGATTCTGCGACGCTTGGGACAAGGACCAATGCCGCCCCTCCGATCATCGAGAGTGTCTGTTCGCGGGTCGCATTCGGGATGAGCGTGCACGCGATACCTGCGCGCTGCGCTTCGTCCATGAATGCTTCCTCAAGCGATCCTTTCCCGATAGCGATAAGTGGCATATGGAGGCGTTTGGCGACGGCGATGCATGCGAGAGGGTTCTTTATGTCCTCGAGCGATCCGACGAACAAGATTGTCGGTCGTGCGAAACGTTGCGGTCGAGGGAATTTTTCAGGGCACCAGTTTGAGACGACTGCCGTTGCTTTTTCGGCTTCTCGCGCTACTTTCTTTTGGAGGTGCGCGGAAGGCACGACGATAAGTGATGATGCGTCTCGACGGATGTTGAGACGTTCGGCGAAACGCAGTATGCCTGGATCAGGGGCAACGCTCTTCCAATCCTTCCCGAAATAGGAATGCACTGACGTGATGCACGGGATGCCGATCGATTTCGCGTATTTCGAGATAGGCACGTTGACGCCGTACGCCATGGCGTGGATAACATCAGGCTTGCGTCGTGCGAGCTCGATCTTCGCTTTCCTAACAAATTGACGTATTGCAAGCCATCGTGCTATGCGCTTGCCGACATCATGCGTGGTCGGTGAGAGCCGGAGGATTTCTACACCCTCCTTGCGCTCAACGTCAGGGGTCTTCGGGTCGTGCTTCATCGTCAGGACCGTTACGCGATGTCCACGCTTCGCTAATTCCTTGCAGAGCTCCCACGACCAGATCTCTCCTCCTGCTGCGCGAGGCCAGAAATACTCGCAGACGAATGCGATACTCTGCTTGCGTTTCATCGACGCACCTTTTTCTTCGCGAGCTCCGTATACAGTTTTTCATGCGCAGCGATGTTCGCGCTCCACGGGAATCTCTTCTCGGGCGTACTCTTCCATTTCCCTTTTTTGACGGCGATGATGCCTGCGGCGATACTCTTAGGATCCTTTGGTTTCACGAGGGTGTGCTTACCGTGGATGACTTCAGGAATGCTCGTCGTGTCGCTTGCGATAACGGGGACGCCCGCTGCCGCTGCTTCGAGCACCGCGTACCCGAATCCTTCGGTGAGGCTCGGGATGACGACGCAATCAGCCATTTGGAGGTGTGCTGGTAATGCGGCGTAGGGTTGTGAGGGGAGGAAGATGGTGTCTGCATGCGCCTCCCGCTCGAAACGCGCGATCTTCTGGGCATACTGCGCGTCGCGGCTGAGCATAAGCACAAGTTTCGCGTCGGGAATGCTTTTTTTGACGAGTGGGAACGCGGCGAGAAGATGCTCGAACCCCTTGCTTGCGCCCGGACGCCCATAGGCGAAAATAACGAATTTTCCCTGAAGGTCGTGCTTCTTACGCAACGCTTTCGCTTCGCGCGTACGCGGGGTCTTCCAATGGGTGGACTCGAAACCGTTATGGATAGTGGTGATACGCGATCGTTGTCTAGGCAGTGCGCGAGCAAGTGCGCCAGCGGTCGCGTCAGATACGCACGCATAGCTATCATAGCGTGGCCAGAACACTGCGCGCTCGAGCGCTTCATGCATCCATGCGCGTAGCGGTCCGAAATCCGTGTATTCTCGCCACTTGCCGATCCATGTCTCGTGCACCGTGAGGACAACGGGCTTTCTACGCAAGCGAGCGGCAAGCCATGCGGGAGGCGCCGCGTTAAATGTCGTCGTGTGCACGACGTCTGTATCGCGTGCGAGACGCAACGCAGGGAATAACGCACTGAAGGTGAACAGATATCGTGTGCCGCCGCTCCAGACACGTATGATGCGCACACCGTCGACCGTTTCGGTCTTCTTCGTCCCAGGTAGTCGTCGCGTAAGGACGGTGACGTCATACCCTTTCTTCACGAGACCGCTCGCCAGATTCAGGAAAACCGTTTCCACACCGCCGATGTGCGGATAGTAGTTTTCGAGCACCAGCAAGATACGCATGGTCACACGAGCCGCGCGAGCAGGAACCCACCAGTCTGCGGCTGCAGCACTGGCTGGAAGCGCCCGGTCGCGCTGAGCGCTTGCGTGAACTCGACCGTCTTGTTCTCGCCGTGCTCGCGCACGCAGGAGATGTCGATGGCGACGTAGTCATAGCCCATCCCCGAGAGGAACGCGATAGTTTCTTCAGGGGTGTGGTTGAGTCCGGCGTGGCGGAACGCGGCCGCTTGCGGATCCCACGGGTAGCTGATGAAATCGAATCCTATGGGGCGCTGGTCGCCGCCGCACATCGCGTACACGCGCGAATTCTTCGGAATCGCGCGTTGCGTCTCGAGGTAGCCGACGAGTTCAGGGTACTGCACACCGCCGCCTTGCCCTTGCGTCGCCATCCACTGCGCGCCCGGTGGCCATCCTGGGTTCGTCTGTTGCGCCCATTTCGCGGGCAAGCTCGTCGAGATAATGCCGATGGCGATGAGAAGCACGATGCTGATGCGCAGAGCATCCGATTTCGTAAGCGTGCGCGTGAGGATGAACGCTCCTTCTGCTGCGAGGAACGCTAAGGGGATCGCGAGGTACACCCAGGTACGGCTCGCTCCCCATCCCGGCATGCCGAATGTGGGTGCGAGGACTGCGTACGTGAGCAATGCGGTCCAAATCAAAAGATGGATGTGACGCCATCCCTTACGGAGATTCAACGTCCGCTTGCCTGTCGCGAGAATGACGAGGATGCCAAGCAACAGCGTAACGGAGAGCACGAGTCCCCAACCGATAGCTTGATCGATACGACCGCCCATCGGCGGGTTGATGACTTCCGTCCAGATCTTGTAGCTCTGCAGCGCATAGTCCCCGCCCCAGCCGCTGGTGAGTTCTCCACCACGCAGGCGCAAGAATCCTGCCCACGTCCATTTGATAATCTGCGGGATCCAGTATCCGATGAGGCTGAGCGCGAGACCGCCTGCGCCGACGATGAGGCCTGCTACTGTCTTCGGGAAGCGCGCGAGGATGCCTTTGAATCCGGCGACCGTTTTCTTGGCTTTGGGTTGCATCAGTTCGTGCGCTGCGATGAGTGCGACAAGCAAGAAGAGCGTCACGCCGAACACCGTTGACACGACCGGTTGCGTGACCATCATGCTCGCGACCGCGATGATCGCGGGGATACGCCAGCTCTTGTCATCGAGCGCTTTCACTGCAGCGAAGAGTGCGATAGGGAATACCGTGACCGCGATCGTCTGGCTCCAGATGAAGTGGCTCATGAAACTGGGCAGGACCGCGAGGATAATGGCGACGAGCGCGCCTTTCTGATCGCCCCCGAGGTATGCGCGCGCTGCGAGATAGGCGAACACGACGGCGAGACCGCACAGGAGGGCGTTGAAGAACTTGAGCGTCCATGAGGTGCTATCATTCGCTTGACGGAGCACGCCCATCATGATATCATAGGATGGAGGATAGGGATCGAGATAGAATGCGTAGCCCCCGTTGAGTTCACGCACTGCAGGGTCGACGCGCGCCGTGTGCTCAAGTGCGACATAGAGGGTCGATTGCGCATGGTTCCACGGATCGTCATCTTCGAGATAAGGATACGATGTCGCACCTGTGTGAAACATCCAGAACACGAATGCTCCTGCGATGATCGCGATGATTGCACAGGCGGTCGCGGTCTTGCTCCAACCCTTGCCGAGTTGCGCGAGATACTCGCTCGCCTTACTCTCTTTGATCGCGTACGCGAACGCGGTGATAGGGCATGCGAGCGCTATCGCGAGATAGACGGTGATGTGCAGCGGGATGCGCAGCGTGTCAAGAACAGGGCCGAGAAACGACCACGTCGCGATGCCGACCGCTGCTATCTCGAGCAATGCGATAAGGGGATTCTTCTCCCTCGTCGCGCGCGTGAGCCACAGGACCGAATAGCCAATCCCGAGCGTGAGGATGATGAATAGGGCGATGCTTGTGAGCTGCCCAGCCACCTATTTCCCCCCCTTTCGTGCGACGATATGCACAGCTGTTGCCGTGAATCGGGTTCTTTTTAAGAGTGTCGACTCACCGTAAGCCACTGCGTTTGCGAGGGAAAGCACGCCGTTCATCGCGCGGGATGCGACTGATTGCTTCGTCTTCGCGTCCTTCCAATACTTGTTCTTCCCCCAAAACAGTTTCCCGAATCGTTTGTTCAGGAGCATCGCGAAGAGCGCGTAATCCATCGCGCCACCCAGGAGGTGGTAGCTGAATGTGGTGCGTTTCTTGTCGACCGTGAACCCCGCATCCTCGACTTTCTTCAGTAAGCTTTTCACGGTGTACTGCTGGATGTGGCCAGCGGTCTTTTCCTTGATGTGCCATCCGAGGATCTTGGTCGAGATGCCGTAGAAGCCGTGCTTTTCCGTCGGGCTGACACCGTAGAGGAGACCTCCTTTCTTCACGACGCGGTGCAGCTCTTGGAGCGCCCGGTCGGGATTATCCACGTGCTCGATGTAGTCGAGGAACACGACGTAATCGAAGGTGTTGTCTTTGAACGGCAGGTGCTCGCCGTTCGCGCGCACGAATGCGATGCCCTTGTTGTCGCGCTTTGCGATCTTGATCTCGTGCGCGGAGATATCGACGCCGGTGAGCTTGAGGTGCCGGTCCTTCTTTTTGATCGTCGCGAGGATGCGTCCCGCGCCGCAACCGACCTCAAGGAGGGCGGCGTCTTTTTTCTTGCGTGCGCTGACGACTTCCATCAAGCGCTGGAGTTTGAGCGTGGGGAGATCCTTCGCATCAGGGATCGCGACTGAACCCCAGGATTTGGACTCGTAGAATTCCTGGTCTGACTTTCGTTGGAATTTCGGCTTTCCCTTGCTTGCCATATGAAGTAGCGGAATTCACGCAACCCGTTATAAACCTGACCGTCGGTTCGGTCACGTGGCTTAAAAGACGAGGCTCGCTCCTGCCGGTATGCGTTTGAAACGTCCTACTGCCGTTGCAGCTTCCTTACTCGTTGCCGCAACACTATGGTTTGCCGATCGAGGGGAAATCATCCCCGGGCCTACGCCCTCCGCTCCTCCAGGGAGCGTCAATAGCCAACTCGCGGATTTGGCTACGTACATCAATACC
>CAZIKW010000009.1:14321-27406 GCA_964540015.1 uncultured Methanosarcinales archaeon
TCGCTGTCGCGCTCTCCTTTGGCGCATGTGTTGGTCCGACCGTATCTGAGGCTCCGAAGCCTCTCGCCGCAGTTCCATCCGCGGTCAATGCGAAACTGCATCGGCTTGAGGAACGATTGTCGCATATACCAGAAGTCCGCTCGACGATCCTCTGCGAGACGCCGGGCGCGACCGTCGGTATTGTGCACCTCAAGCAGATCCACGATGACCGTGAAGAGGTCATGGCGTTGTTGGGTAATGTCATCCGCGGCAGCATCCCGGAGCTTTCCGAACATGCGTTGGCGGTGCTGCAAGAGCAGGCTCTCCTCGTGAGCATGGTGCAACAGGATATCTACGGTACCATAGGGACGATGCATAGCATGGGGTTGCGTTCAATCGCGATAGAAGGGATGGATGCCGATGACGCGAGCGCGGGCACAGTGGCGCTGGAATATTCGCACCGTCTTGAGCGCCAGATCGGCACGGGGCTTTTCTCGCCCAGCCCAATAGGCGACGATATGTTCCCCCTCAACCCCGACCTCGCGCTCAGAGCTGCCCGATACCATGTGATTTGGTACCGGAGCCTAGCCGGTATCGCTGGCATCTGGGGCGCACAAGAGAAAGAGCACTGGCTGAGAATCCATCATGGCTTGAAGAGATACCCGAAGGAAGATATGCTGTCGGTGGATTTCGAGAACGTCAAATACCTCGCTGGTGGCGATCTGCTCGCAGCTGCTGATTTTGGTCTTCGGGTCCAGAAGTTCGAGGATAAGGAATATTCGATGCGTTCGCTCGCTGAGCAGGATGCTGCCCGTGCTCGCGCGCAGCGAACAGGCATACCGTTGACGCTGCGTGAGGAATACGAGAAGATGACTGACGGGCGTGAGGATAGGTTCTTGAGCGCTCTTCACGATCAGCCGCCAGAAGGCGGGATCGTGGTAACGACGCTCGGTGCGGGGCACGCGTTCGGTTCGGCAGTCACGTGCCCGAGCGCGCCGCCAGGGACCTTCGATGAGCCATCCCGGCTGTCGTGGCGGGATAATATCTTATCATGGAACGAAGATGTCGGCTTCCGGGTCTCGGTGCTTGAGGTGGAGCCGGCGATGGAACGTTCGGTCACGCCGCAAGCGACATATAACTTCCGTATCGTGCGGGATTTGATCGATGAGTACGCTACACGACTGCACGCCGCGCGTTCACAAACGACGGAACCTAAACGATAATATCGCCCAAAGGACTAGCGTCCCGTCGCGGAAGAACCTGATCTTCTTGCCTTCCGCGCTGCTGCGGCTCGCGTAGCTCACGGGGATCTCGATCGGCTTGTGGCCTGTGCGGATGAGTTTGGCGACGATCTCCCAGTCGAGCTCGAACCAGTTACTGACCCAGTGCAGATCCTTCGCAGCATCGCGGCGGAACACCTTGAACATGGTGGCGGGATCGGTCAATCGTACGCCGTAGATGATATTGAACATCGTCGTGTACGTCCAGTGGCCTAAGTTGATGAGATTGCCGAGGAACGACTCATGCATCTTGCGGATCTTCCACGTGCTGCCGTGGGCGTGGCGCGATCCTAACGTGAACGCGGTCTTCCCTTCCAGGATCGGCTTGACGAGTTTTGGGTACTCGGACGTCTTGTATTCCGTGTCGCCGTCTTGGATGATGATGATGTCGCCGGTCGCTTCCTGAAATCCGCATTTGAGCGCATGGCCTTTCCCTTGCGGTTTGTGCTCGAGGATGATGCGGATGGTATTCTCGCCGATTGTTTTTCCCTTGTAGATCTCGATTGCTGGGCCTTTGCCGTCTAATGCCGCGTCGCGGAGTTTCGCCTTCTTCCCTTTCCCGATCGCATACGTGAGGACTTTCTTTCGCGTACCATCCGTGCTGTTGCTCTCGACGATCAGGATTTCCTTTTTCATCCCGAGCACTTTCTGCTTCAAGACTTGCTTGATGGTGGTATCGAACGTGCGCGCTTCGTTAAAGACGGGCATGATGACTGTGAGCGTCTTCCCTGTGCCCAGCGCCATCCTCACTTCCTCCGTTTCGTCGTTCGTAACGCGAGCTTACGCACGAGCTCTTCCATGCGCGCTTCTGTCCTGCGGGCTCGTGCGAAGCTCAGGAACGTGAGGATGCTAAAGACCATCAATCCGAGGATCAGATAGAAATCGAGCACGCGGCCGACGTGGAGCTGCTGCGTCAGGAGAGAGGTCGTCTCCGGGAAGAGCAGCATGATGATGCCCGCTCCCCACACGACAGCCCAGAAGATGAAATTGCGTGTCGTGTACTGGTTCTTCTTGTAGTACAAAAACGTGAGGTAGAGCATGAAAAGCAGGTACCCGACACCTAAGAGCTGGAGGATATCGACCATATTCTCCTCGAAAGGCCCGAGTCGGCATAAAAAGGTTGCGGGAGAAGGGTTAAAAGCGGTGCGGGACTCCTCTCTTCTTAGCGTAAGGGGTGAGGGAGTTGAATATATGTCGCTTGATGCTTATGTCCTCACCGGCCGCCTCGCAGAAGACGGCCAGTCAATGGAGCTGCCAGCCTTCAAGGACGGCAAGCTCGTCCCCCGCTACCGTGCGACGCTGCGTGTCCAAGGAACGCCCCAGAAAGAGTTACTCCAAAACGACAATCTGACGTATCTTGCCGTTCCTGCGGGCACATGGCTTGAGCTCGGTGCGCGCGATATCCCGATCCCGTTCAAGGACGGCTCCGGAAAAATCCTTGATGTACGCACGTTCGGATTCGGCGGAACTTCGCTGCGCACGGAAGGAACAACACTCATCAAGATCAACCCGGGCATTCCTTTCAAAGTCACCGCGAACCAGGGCGAGAAATATCACGTCTTTGAACTCTACAATTCGTTCGTGACGCACACGCACCCGGATGAGGAGCACTTCCCGTTCGTATACGATGAGAAGCAACGCGTTGCGGCAATCGAGCGCGGCTCGCGCATCATCCAGCTTCCGGGCGCGCTCATCTTCCCCGACTATGCGGCGTTCCGCTTGCCGGGTTGGCTCGCGAAGGAATTCAACGGCTCGCCTGAGTTCGGATTCGCCTACAGCGAGTTCAAAGAGCCGCGCAAGGGGGAAGTGTTGCACGCGCACCAGGAGATGATGGAGCCGTACATTGGTCTTCAGGGACAGATTCCCTTGTTCGTCGCGACGGGTAGCGGCAAGACGTCGATTACCGTGAACCAAGCGGTCAAGGATGGCGACGTCGAGAAGCTCGTGCCGACCACGTATCGCGGGGAGATTGTGCCTGTCGGCGCTGGCGACGTGGTATTGCCGCTCCCTGGCGTAGCGCACCGCATCCAGTTCGATGGCGCGCAATTCCCCTTCACGATGTACTGTGTGAATTACGCTGACCGCGGATTGGACAAGGTTCCAGGCAGCGACCGCGTCGTGTTGGAGAAATGAAACAGTGAGCAACCCCCACTACTATCTCAGTGTCGACGGCCAGACACTCAACCGCAGCGACGGCGGCGCGTTTTTGCCGTTGCCGTTTCCGCACGAGCAGAACTCGATTCGCCGCAGTATCATATTACTCGATCGCGACGGTGTTGTCGTCAAGAAAGCACCGCGCCACCAGTACCTCCTGAAGCCTGACGATGTCGAGGTACTCCCTGGTGTAGGCGAGGCGCTCCGCATCCTGAACGATACGGGTCTCACGACCTTGTTCGTGACGAATCAACCGGGGATTCACAAGGGCCTCATGACACTTGATGACATGATAGAGATCGACAACCGCATCGCAGAGGTGATCAACGATGAAAATGCCTATTTCGACGGCGTGATCTTCTGCCCGCACCCCGCTCCGACGGAAGGAGACAACGTCGATGCAAGTAGGATTTGTGGCTGCCGCAAGCCAAAGCCAGGCATGCTCACCGCGATGCTCCGCCTGTATGGTGCGACGGCGAGCGAGACCTTCATGGTGGGAGATTTCGTTTCGGATATCGATGCCGCGGTCAATGCGGGCGTTAAGGGGCTGTATGTTGCCACACGCCACGACGAATACGATGATGTGCAGCGAAAAATGCTCGAAAAGCATCCGCAGGTGTTCAAGTACGCGCAGTATGATACGTTGCTTGACCTTGTCAAGACGGCGGTACATCGATGAGAGGACCCGATCCGCTCGCGGTCGCGGCAAAACTCGCTTACGAAGTGGGTGGTATGCTCGCTCGCAAGCAAGGGAGTTCGATTGTCGTCGGGCACGATGACGATGCGCATCCGGATGGGAAAGGGCATCATGCCATCCATACGGTAGAAGATGAAACGGCGGAGAAGTTCATCCGCGCGCGATTGCACGAAGCGTTCCCACTCGACACTATTCTCGGTGAGGAGAATGGATTGACGCAAGGGACGAGCGAATACACGTGGGTGTTCGATCCGATCGACGGCACGAGCCAGTACGCGGCTGGTCTGCCGGCGGATTGGTGCGTCGCGATCGGACGTTGGCGTCGTACGGTGCAGGACCTCGCGGTCGTCTATGTCCCGGGTACGAAGGAGTTGTTCTTCGGCGAGCGCGGACTGGGCGCGTGGATCGATAGTGGCGATGGAGAGGAGAAGCGTCGCGTAGACCTTCGCGCTTCGAGTGAGACATCGCTCTCCAAGGTCGTCGGCAGTTTCGGCGTCGATATGCTGCACCTCGACCAGTACATGGATTCCGGCGTCTTGAAGCGTCTCTCGAAAACCGTTCGAACGATGCGTGTCGTGCGTTCTGGCGATCACGAACTCTCACATCTCGCAGCTGGTCGTATCGGCATGCTCTACAATCATGCGCAGAAACCTTGGGACTGCATTCCGCTCTTGCTTGTGGAGGAAGCTGGCGGTTGCTGGACTCGTTACGATGAGAAACACGCGGGGTTGGTGGAGTTGCCTCACCGCATCCGCCCCTCGACGGACGAACGTGTGTCGTATCTTGCTTGCGGGAATGAGGAGTTGTTATGTGCTACACGTGAGATTTTGAAGGGTTAGGTGAATAATGGTTATCTCCGCGATTATTTTTGATATGGATGGTGTCGTTATCGATAGCGAAAATATCGCCGATATAGCGAACGAACAATTCTTCACGCGACGGAACGTCATTTATGACCGGTCCATCAAGCCACAATTGACTGGTCGATCTTTGCGGGAAGGTACTCAACGACTTATTGAAATTTACGGGTTTTCAGGAGATACGAATGATCTCACCCGTGAACGCCTTGATGATCGGTTGCGCCTTTATCGTGATAGTCTTGAGTTCATCTCAGGTTTTGAGGAGTTTCATTCTTCGCTAAATGAACGGGAGATGGTGTCGTGTATTGCGACATCCTCTCATCAGGATCTTCTCAAGGCAGCGGATGAACGGCTTGGGTTATCGGCAAAATTTTCTGGTCGAGTGTATGCGTCGTCCATCATCAAATGCCGAACGAAACCCGCACCGGATCTTTTTTTGTATGCTGCGAAGATGCTGGACTTGTTACCTGAACGTTGCGTCGTCATTGAAGACTCTCCGCTCGGCATCGATGCTGCGAAAGCTGCGGGTATGCGTGTCGTCGGGTTGGCAACCACCTACACGTGCAATCTTCTTGCTCATGCAACGACGGTCGTAGAAAAATTCTCAGATATTGACCTGAATTCATTGGACTGAAGCTGGCTATGGTTCACCTGCGTCACTTCTCTCAACGACGTTCTTCTCTCTTCCTTTGAGCGACCACAGCGATAGCCCGATCATCCACGGTATGACAAAGAGAACGCCTACGAGCGATCGTCTTCCTTCAGGGACCCATGCGTAGTTCGCGAGCTGGATTGCGTTCCACGCGGTGACGCTGCCGACGACGCTCTTGCGGTATTCGTCTTTGGGAATACCAGCCTTAAAGAGCGACCATGCGCCCGCAAGCCCCGTTTCTCGAGCAGAAATGAGGAGTGATTCGTACGCGTCACGGAAACCTGAGAAGGTGTAGTTGCTTCGCGTCCCCGCTGTATTATTGTAGAAGAACACCGCGTTTTGCGCATTGCCGAACAGATTGGGGCCGAGCGCTCCTTTCACGAATGCGGTACCGACGAACCCGAGCGTCTCGGCAGCACCCGTCGACGAGAGAAGAGCGCCGACCGCTTCGCCGCTCTGGATGAGGCCGTACACGCCGGCGCCGTAGAGTGGCGAGAGCGCGGCCGTGTACTGGAGTTTTCGCTTATCGATACGACGGTCCGTGATGCCCTGCGCGATCGCTTCGGCCGCCGTGAACACGACCGTGCCCTGCACGACAGAGGTCAGGAGCGGTTGAGCGCGCTGACAGGCGTCATATGCCTGCAGGAGACTGTCGAGATCCATTGCCTGATGGGGTCTTCCTTCCGTTTAAGAACTCACTCCCCGTAATGCCTATACGTCCCGTGCGTGAAGTAGCCGGAGATTTCGTTCGTGCGGCACAGCGCCGGGAACACGTCGCGGTCAAGGAACTTCTGTTTCGCGCTCAATTGCTTCAAGATGCGCGGACTGACGATGTAGATCCCCGCGTCGATCACGTGCGATGCGCGGGAGTGGCGTTCGAACGCGACGATGCGGTCGCCTTCGAGTAAGACGCAAGAATACTTCTCCGGCTTGTCGCTTGAGATCAACCCGACGGTCGCGACGCGGTCCGCTTTGAGATGGAAGAGGATCATTTTCGTCAGGTCGAATTCGTTGCGCGTATCGGCGAGCATGACGATGGCGTTCTTCCCCATCTCCTTGCGCACGCGCAAGAGCGCCGGAACGGTTCCTGCTTCTTTCTCCTCGACGATGGTGCGCAATCGTATCGGGCGGTCGGCGGCGATTTTCGCCATCTCCTCAAGCGGCGCTTTCTTCCCGGTGATGAGGATGGCATCTGTCACCCCGTGCGCAGCCAACCAATCGAGATGATGCGCAAGGAGCGTCGTCCCTTCGATGTCCTTGAGCAGGAGTTTCGCGTCCGAGCCTCGAATCAGCAGTATTGCCGTTCGGATGTATTGGTGCTCGATACCCTTGGAGATGAGGTATTCGATCGCTTGCGAGCGGCTGCGGATCGTGGTCTTGTCCACCATCGCGTTCACCATGTCGAGGGTGGTGCGGTCCACGCTGATCGCGATCTTCTCTTTCTTCATACCGCGGTATGAATTCAGGTCCCTTATATCGATTGCGGTTTTCCGACGAGAAAAGGAAGCTATTTATACGACTGGTATGAACTGTTCATACTGTGGTAATGGTGATGGTGTCTTGGCGGTCACGCAAGCGGTAATCCTCTGCGGCGGTTTCGGCACGCGCCTGGGCGAGCTCGTCAAGGAGACTCCCAAGCCGATGCTTCCTGTGGGTGGCAGGCCGATCCTCGAGCATACGGTCGATCTGCTGAAGCGCTCTGGAATAACGAGCGTCATCCTCGCCGCAGGCTACAAAGGAGATGTCGTTGCCAAATTCTTCGGCGACCTCGCGAGATGGGGTATCGATGTCCATGTCGAGATCGAACCGCAACCGCTAGGCACCGCCGGCCCGCTCCATCTCATCAAGGATCGCCTGGACGATACCTTCCTCATGATCTACGGTGACGAATTCATCGATTTCGATATCGGAAAGCTGGTCGAGACGCACGAAGCGGACCCATCAACAGTCGCGACCATCCTCGCGCGCCCGAGCACGCATCCGTGGGACTCCGACCTTATCCAGGCCGAGAAGAACGGCACCGTCACGGAATTCGTCTTCAATAAGCGCAAGGACCCTGCACGTAAATACAAAAATCTTGGCAATGCCGGCATTTACGTCCTGAGCAAGAAGGTGCTCGACACGATCCCGCAAGGAGTCACGGCGGATTTCGCGAAGGAGATTTTCCCGAAGCTCCTTTCGGCAGGAGAGAAGGTACGCATCCATCTGCTCGAGAGCGGCGGCTACGTCAAGGATGTCGGAACGCCCGAGCGCTTCGGTCAGGTGGAGAACTACCTGCGCCATCGCGCGGACATCGCGAAAGCGCGTGTTGAGCGCAAGCAGATCAAGACCGTGTTCCTCGACCGCGACGGCGTCTTGAATCGGGAAGTCGACCTTCTCCATCGCCCCGACCAGCTCGAGCTCTTGCCCGGTGTCCCCGAAGCAATCAAGCTCCTCAACGACCGCGGTATCCGCACGGTCGTCGTCACGAACCAGCCCGTCATCGCGCGCGGTTTATGCGAACCAGCGGCGCTCGAACTCATACACAGTCGTCTCAAGCGCTCCATCGAGACCGCGGGCGGCAGGATCGACGCCATCTACCACTGCCCGCACCATCCGGAGACGCAGCACGGTGACGGTGTCGTCGAATTACGCAAGGGCTGCGAGTGCCGCAAGCCAGCGGCGGGTATGCTGCTCAAAGCCAAAGACGACCTACGCCTGGATCTCGGCGCGTGCGTCATGATCGGCGATTCGTCGACGGATATCGAAGCGGGGAAGAATGCCGGCGTGCGCACGGTGCTTGTCACGACGGGCGCTGGACGTGTTGATTCGCGTTCAGCACAACCCGACTACACATTCGCGGACCTGAAAGAAGCCGCGCGCGCAATCGCGCTGGGAAAATTGAACTGAGGTGCTACTCCTATGATCATCACGAAAACACCATTCCGCGTCAGTTTCGCCGGCGGCGGCACCGACCTCGAGGCGTTCTGGAGCCGCGAGTACGGCGCGGTCGTCAGCACCGGCATCGACAAGTTCGTGTACCTCGCGCTCCACAAGTACTTCGAGCCGAAGATCGTGCTCAAATACAGCCAGACGGAATCGGTCGACCACGTCAATGAGATCCAGCACCCGCTGATCCGCGAAGGGATGAAGATCTCGGGCGTGAGCGATCACATCGAGATCACGAGCTTCGCTGATATCCCGTCCAGCGGTTCGGGGCTTGGCAGCTCGAGCAGTTTTATCGTCGGACTCATCAAGGCGCTCCACGCGTACAAGGGCGAGAATATCAGCGCTGAGCGATGCGCGCAGATGGCCTGCGATGTCGAGATCGAACGCCTCCATGAACCGATCGGCAAGCAGGATCAGTATGCGGCCGCGTACGGCGGTATCAATTACATCCGCTTCAACCCGGATGGCACGACGATCGTCGAGCCGATTATCCTCTCACGAGAACAGCGTGAGATCCTCGAAGACAATATGATCATGTTCTACACAGGTATCACGCGCAAGGCGAGCGGGATCCTCTCAGAGCAAAAGAAGAACACCGCGACCGATGCGGAGAAGTTCCTCAACTTGCGCAAGATGCGTGATCTCGCCGATGAATTGCGTGCGCGCCTCTCGCGCGGCGACATCAAGGCGATGGGCGAGATCCTGCACAAGGGCTGGATGCTCAAAAAAGAACTCGCTGGCGGCATCTCGACGGGCCAGATCGACGAATGGTACGAGCGCGGTCGTATGGCTGGCGCTGCGGGTGGGAAGATCCTCGGTGCTGGCGGCGGCGGATTCATCCTGTTCTATTGCGACAAGCACAAGCAGCCCGACTTGATTCAGGAATTATCTGAGCTCAAACCCGTCAAATTCCGTTTCGAACCGCAAGGAACGAGGGTCATCTATGTCGACGATTGAGGCCGGGGAATGGTGAAGGAGCACGCGGCTTCGTATGTCCGCAAGATACAGGATATGCTCGCGAATCTCGATCTCCGGGAGGTCGAACGCTTGACGAACACCGTCCTTGACGCGTACAAGAACGATAAGCAGATCTTCATCATCGGTAACGGCGGCAGCGCTTCCGCGGCGTCGCACATGGCGTGCGATTGGGGCAAGGGGACGGTCGTTCCGGGCAAACGCCGCATGCGGGTCATCTCGCTCACGGACAATATGGCGATGTTCAGCGCCATCGCGAACGATTTCGGCTATGAGAACGTCTTTGTGGAACAGCTCAAGAATGTGTTGAACCCCGGTGACCTTGTCGTTGGCATCTCCGCGAGCGGGAACAGCCCGAACGTCGTCAACGCGCTGCGTTACGCGAACCAGGCGGGCGGCATCACCGCGAGCATCGTCGGCTTCACCGGAGGTGCTATGAAGAAGGAATCGGATATCGTCATCTTCCTCAAGAACAGCGAATACGGGCCGGTCGAGGATGGTCATCTCATCTTGAATCATATCGTCGCTACGTATCTCCAGTCCCGCTTCAACGTGGATCACCAGATTGAGACGCGCGACCGTGAGGAGAAGCAGCGCCAGGAAGAAGAGCGTCGCGTCTCGTTGCGTTCTGAAGGCGGTCAGCTCATTCGCGAAGAGCGCGGTGGTCCGCAATGATCGACCGCATCCATCGCGCCTTCGTCACCGGCGGTGCTGGTTTCATCGGCAGCCATATCGTCGACCGGTTGCTGCGTGAGGGCGCGTCCGTCACCATCTACGATAATTTCTCGACAGGGCAGGAGCGTTTCATCGAGCATCATAAGGATAACGATCGCGTCACGGTCATCCGCGCCGACGTCCTCGATCTACCTACGCTCACTGCATCGATGGCAGGCCATGATTTCGTTTTCCACCTCCAAGCGAACGCTGATGTGCGTGGCGGGATAGAGAAAACGCGTATCGATCTCGAGCAGAACACCATCGCGACCTGGAACGTGCTCGAATCCATGCGCGTGAACGGCGTCAAGCGCATCATGTTCGCGTCGAGTGCGACCGTATACGGCGAGCCTGCCGTCTTCCCGACGCCAGAGGGCTTCGCTCCCTTGCAGACATCCCTCTACGGCGCGAGCAAGTATTCGTGCGAAGCGATGATCCAGGCGTTCGGGGAATACTACGGCATCCAGTCGTGGACGTTCCGGTTCGTGTCCTGGATCGGCGAGCGCTACACGCACGGCGTCATCTTCGATTTCATGAAGAAACTCAGAGCGAATCCGCGGGAATTGGAAGTCTTAGGCGATGGAAAGCAGAGGAAATCCTACTTGGACGTCCGCGACGGCGTCGATGGCATATTCTTCGCCATCCAACACCTCAAGGGGCGAAAGAACATCGTGAACCTCGGCCATGATGACTGGATGAATGTCCTCGACCTCGCGCGTATCCTGTGCGATGAACTCAATTTGCATAACGTCCATCTGCGTACCACCGGCGGCGAGCGCGGCTGGCTCGGTGACGCGCCGTTCGTCCATCTTGATACCTCGCAATTGAAATCTCTCGGTTGGTCGCCGCGTATCAGCATCGAGGAAGGCATCCGCTCGACTGTTCGTTATTTGAAGACGCATCCGGATGTGCTTGAGCGCAGGAAGATCGGCGGCGCATGAGAGTTGCCTGAAAAACTCTATTTTGTAACTTCTTAACAGTAGTGATAAAAAGAAACGCTTATAAAGGATGTTGCGTGTCCATCGTCGATGCGTAACCTCGAAGCGAGGATAAGGAAGCGACAGCGCCCAGATCGGCGAGAGAGCGTGTCTCAGCTCGATTTCGATCCCGTGCTGCAAAGTCATATGCGCCGCTATGACGCGGTAAAGTTGAGTGCAGAAGATGCTCATGATCGCAAGGAAGCATTAGCGTATGGAACGGTCCAAAAGGACTCCCCGCAGTTCGTGCAGGCGCTCGAACAGCGTAAGCGCGCGCGGGCGCAAGGGAAGGATTTCCATGATGACACGTTCCCCGAACAGTCGTGGTACCGCAACACGGTGCTCCCTGCGCTGCAACGGATAGCTCCTACACCTGAAGATGCCGTTCGTCACAGCGAGAACATCCTCGATGCTCTCGAGACGGTGGCGAGAATCCCGATGCGGGGCGAGAGAGGGCGATGGAGATCCCACCCGATTGAGCAGACCGTGAGTAATTACTTCGAGTTCTTGCATATGGAGGATTCCCGCCTGCTCAAGGCGCTCATGCTCGCGAACATCCATCGCATAGATTTGCACGGCGACGGCGGGAGCAGGCCATACAACTCCTACGACATAGCGGCGCGCATCGATCAGATCAAGAAGAGCCAGTACGCGAAATGGATGCCTGAGATCTTCGAGATCTTCGGGAATATCCCCAACGGCCATGTCGCGCCGAAATTCATGAATAATATCCTCCCGATCCTCGATAGCTTCACCCACGGCCATATCATGAAGGATAATGATACTGACAGAGCGATCACGGTCGGCGGCTTGCGCGATGATGATGACGATGATGAGGTGACACCGACCACGCCCCCGGAGAGCAAGGCTCATCTCATCCCGACGTACCTGCGTCTTGCGCATGCGATAGGGCACCCCCAAGAGCACGGTTTCAATTTCTCGAGCACGAGCGTGTTCACCCATATCACCGCACTCGAGAAGGCTGGCGCCCATTTCGACGCGGCGGTCGATATAGTGGAGAAGGGTTTCCTGAGGGATGCGAACTCCGCGGATCGCTATACGAGCACGTCAAACATCGCAAGCGAAATCGCACAGCTCGATGCGTCGCATCTGCGTGATGACGTCCCACGCATCCTCGCCCGTACGGCTGCGCTGAACAAGGAAGGCTTGCTTGGTGAGAGGTATTTGCAGCGGATGGCGGAGGCTACGGAATCGAAGCGACCCGTGCGACCGAGCATCAGCAGGTATTACCTGATGCATGAAGACAAGATAGTCAGCTACGCACGTGAGCTCGCACCGTATTCCCTTGAGGCCGCGAATGCCTATCTTGCGCACCGAAGTGCCGATTTCATCACGCAGATAGCCATGCCTTGGGAACTCCCTTCCCGAGAGCGTCAGCGATACCACGAGACGGGACTGCGTCTCGTGCGTGAGTTCGGAGATCTCGTGAAGAGCTATTTCCCCCATGCGGCGACCGTGCTCAAGCTCGATCCGGAGCGTTTCGATACGTGGCGAGATCGCATCGTGCGGTTCGGACATGCCATCGGCCCTAAGGGATCTGCGCGCACCGTCGAAAGATTCATGGAGATCGCCCACGCCCTACTGCGCCACGGTTCGCTCGATGCGACGTTGTCGGCGGTGCTGGCGCTCAACGATGGCATAGATGAAGAGGATGAGCGGCGCCGCGCGCAGGGCGAACGGTTCGAACGGTACGATATTCCGATGGAAAAGTTCCTCGGCATGGTTGAGGATATCATCGGGACCGATGTCTCCATCGGCAGATTCGCGAATGATTTCCTCGGATTCTACAAAGGCGATATGCACTTGCACATGGATTTCCTCTCGGGTCGCGTCAAGGAAGGCCTCAAT
>CAZIKW010000010.1:0-9052 GCA_964540015.1 uncultured Methanosarcinales archaeon
CAGGTTATCTCCGTATACGAGACGATTCATCCATTCTTCTTTCGTGATCTCCTTGATGCGGCCACGTAACAAGGAAGAGGTATCTTTCGAAGGAATTACCAGTTCGTTCGTCTGGAGAGTGATCCGATTGGGCGAAGATAGGCGTTCTAGGATGCGTTCCGCCTCTCGCTTTCCTTCTGTGACAATTTTGGGTAGCTCTTCGAGAAGACTTTTGCGCTGTGGCCTATCCGTTTCTGAGTCCCCGCCCACGACGATGAGCAATCCGGGAACCTTTTTAAGGGTTTTGTGATTTTCGGTATTTCGCCTCTACCGCAACCTTTAGATCTAACCACCCCTTTCTGGAGCGGTATGCCAGATAATTCAGCGGTCGGTAAGGCCGGCGAGCTTGACGTATGCCTGAAGGTGAAGTGCCCTAATTGCGGCAGAAAGCTCGTTCCTCTCCCAACAGGCTATCCGCTGGCAGATATTCAATGTTGTGGTTGTGCATTTCGAGCACAAGTGAAGACCAATAATTGCAAACCAAAAAATATCATCTTCGGTGCGGGTTGGGATATTTTAGAAAAAACACTCAAAGCCGGATACTTGATGCCACCTTTAATCGCTAACTTTGTCTGGATGGAGAAAAACGTAGAACACCAACAAATCCTTTTCTTTCCCTTTGTTCCAAAAAAACATTTGCTCAAACACCAACTTTCTGAAAAAGCCAGACGGAGCGGATATCGTATGTTCAATTACATCGATTTACTCAAGCTTCCGTATTTTGTCCTTTTCAAACGTTAGCTAACTTTCTGCCATTTACCAAGGCCCCAGAGTAAGAAATCGAGCGCTTTCTCGTCTGTGATGTCGTGGGCGTTGAATCTTTTCTTGAACTCATTCACAGCACCAATCACACCAGTATCTTTCAGAAGCGCTTCGTATTGGTCTTTCAGCAACCGATACGTCTTTTCGCACTTACTCTCACGGTCCTTGCCGCTGATGGGAGACATCTTCAACACCTGGCGCACGACGTTATCGTAAATGGGGAGTTGAGGATTAGCAGTATGTAGTAGTTTCGTCGCAAAACTGAAGTGTACGGTTTCGGAGCCGAGTTTTAATTCCTGAAGCAAGCGGGAGAGTGAGGATTCTTTGAACAGACTGAAAAACTTTTTTCGCCACGTTTCATCGGGGAATCGTATCTGGTAGAACTCGCAAAAAACGAACTGAAACATCGGATCTTCTGGTGTTCCTCTGTGTTTTTGGATGTATTGGTGTGCTGCTATACTGGTAACTCCGACTTTCTCAAATATTTGTTCTTTGTTGTCCTGTATTTGTCGAGAGATTTCCTTCACAATCTCGTCGTTGTCATTCTGTGCACGAGCGGTTTTCACATCGCTCACTTTGTTGCCTCCACCAACCCCTTCACCTTCTCACAATCCCCACACCCTTCCCTTCCAGCGGGAGGTGTCGCTAAAGACCATATCCCCTTCGCCTTCGCAAGCAAAGCAACAACAGCATCAGCATCCAAATCTATCTCAAGCACGTGCGGCGTAAAGCGCATCGTAAATCCGTCTTCAGAAACCGCATCCACAACATCCGTCTTCGGCTCGTAGTACACGAGTAGCAATTTAGAAACAGCCCCCATCCCGAGCGCCGTAGCGATCAAAGCATAGCTATTCAACTGCACAGCATACATCGGCAACAGCGTATCTTGATTCGCAGTAAACCGTGCCGTCTTGTAATCCAAGATGGCCAACGTCCCATCCTCCAACCGCACCATCTCATCCGGAACACCCGTTAAAGTAACCCCGTCCACAACCGTCCGAAACACGCGTGAAGACGTACCCGGCAACACCTCCCCACGCACCCCAACCGCGCTCAACCACGCCGGCATCCCCAAAGCAGTTACTTTCTTCTGGTATGCATCTAAAGAGGAAAAGATCCCGGGGAAGATCTGAAACGGCAACGCACAGTGCCGGCGAACCCAAAAGCAGCGATCGCAGGCATCCGCCAACGCCAACGCGCCCAAGTCCTTGCCGGAGATCGTGAAGCCGTCCATACCAATAACAGGCAAGAACGGCCTTTTTATGCCTTCCCGACCGCAAGCTTTATCTTCTCGCGTACGTTTCCGTACGAAAACGTACGAGGAACACATGCTCACGAAACAGATCAGCCTGACGATGCCAAAGAAGCTCTACGATGAAGCGGCCGAGGCAGTCGAACTCACTGGCCACCGCAGCGTCCAAGAACTGACGCTGGACCTTCTTCGTAAGAGCCTCGCCGAAGATCGACGCCTCCGTCGCATAGAGGCCGACATGCGCAAAGGCAAACGCATCCGAATGACGAAAGAGGAAGCGCTCGCGTACTTACGAGGCTTGTGAATTTTCCGGTCCGCTCCGGAGATCTTCCGGTTTCGCGTACGCTATCGTTCTAAAGGATTCTTCGCTCTCGCGTGCATGCCGCGTTGGGTCGATTTCAGCAACGATTTTGCAAAGGAGTTCGCGAAGCTTGAGCGCCGCGACCCCGTATTGCATAAGGCTATCGTGAAGAAGCTCACCGAGATCATCGAGAACCCGGAGCGGTACAAGCCGTTACGCGGGGATCTCCACGGTCTATGGCGCGTGCACTTCGGCAGCTACGTTCTCAAATTTAAAGTAGGTCGCGAGAGCATTCTCGTCGTTGACCTCGAACACCACGACAACGCGTATCGTTAACGCCCACGTCGCGACTGCTTCCAACCACCATCATGCGTCGCTGCAGGTTTCTTCTCTTCGTGATGTTGCGGCGTTCCCGTGTAGCCACCCGACGACTTCTCATGGCGTTGCGGTGCCCGTTCGCGTCGTTCTGGTCGAGGTCCATCACGCCTGGGTCCGCGTTCACCGTATGAATTCGCTTGTCGCTCGCCGTCTTCATGCTTGCGGAATCCGACTTGGCGGAAATCACCAGCTTCGAGTTTCGTCGGCGTGACATTCGGCAACTCCAAGATGCCTTGGAAGAATTCGAAATCGCGATCTTCCAGTAACGTAATCGCTTTCCCCGATTCGCCCGCGCGAGCAGTGCGACCGATGCGGTGCACGTAATCCTCGGGATTCTTCGGCACATCGTAATTGAACACGTGCGAGACGTTCTTGATGTCCAATCCGCGAGCGGCGACATCGGTTGCGATAAGCAACGGCAACGTCCCTGCGCGGAACTCCTTCACGATCTGATCGCGCTTGGACTGCGACAATCCGCCGTGCAAGCTTTCCGCTCGGATGCCGTGGCGCTCGAGGTTGCGCGCAATCGTATCCGCGATGTGACGCGTCGCACAGAAAATAATCCCAAGCGTCCCGTCTTCCGTGCGCAACAGATGCACGAGCAAGCTGAATTTGCGCATGCGGTCGACGACATAATAGTACTGCGGCAATAACTGCTCCTCGACTTGAATCGCGGTCTTGATGTGCACCGGATCGTTTTGATACTTGCGCGCGAGCGCTTTTATCTCATCAGGCATGGTTGCGCTAAACAGCAATGTCTGGCGTTCTGTCGGAAGCGCGTCAGCAATACGCCTAATATCATCAATAAAGCCCATGTCAAACATGCGGTCAGCTTCATCAAGCACGAACGTCTTGATGTGCCCGGTGCGCAGCGTATCGCGCTCCAAATGATCCAAGATACGACCAGGAGTCCCGACGACAATCTGCGACTCGTCGATATCGTCGATCTGCGGATTGATAGAAACGCCACCGTACACGTCAGCGACGCGGATGCCTTTGTGCTTCGCCAACTTTCGCAACTCGTGCGCTATCTGCTGGCATAACTCGCGCGTGGGTGCAAGAATGAGCGCTTGCACTTCTCTGTTGCGCGAAATATTGTGGAGAATCGGAATGCCGAACGCGAACGTTTTCCCCGAGCCCGTCTTCGCTTGACCGATCAGATCGCGACCCGCCAAACCGGGCGGAATGGTCGCCGCTTGGATTTCAGTCGGTTCCGTGAATCCTAATTCTTCGATCGCGGCGAGCAGCTGCTCATCGTTGACTATCTCCTTGAATGTGACCATTGCCTACGCCTCCCTGAGAATCCGGCAATACGAGGCGCGGTCCTGTTTTGACGACTGCGTTGCGACCCTACCCGGGCAGACCTGGGCACGCGGTTCGCGGTATCGTGTCTTCTCTTTGCCCTATCGGCATCGCCCCGGCGATTTAAAGCTTCCGTGCCGTCTCAGTCGAGAGCGATGTCGTCGAAATTATAGAGCACTTTTTCGGAGAAATCGTAGTGTGATGCGTAGAACGGGTTCTCCCGTTGCTCTTTCGTATCCTGCTGCGGCAGTACCTTATGCTTCCATTGGTAGATATCCGCTTGAAACGGCGGTCCGGGATAGATGATCAAGCGATACTTATCTCCTTTCACAAGCGTCTTTGGGAATTCTACCATGCGTTGGCGGATGAGATGCGACACCACGATCTCCTCAATCAAAAACGCGATGTTGGCATCGTTCGCTTCACGTCCTTTCAGACCATCGATAATGTGTCGACGGAACTCCTCGTCGCTCACTAATCGCTTCGTGAGGATATCGATGAATTCCTGATATCGTGGAGCGTTGAGCACAATGTAATCCCACGGCAGTGGATGCGCTGCTTGCGTGATGTATTTCTTGCTCTTCTCAAAGCGTTTGATGATTGCGTTCTTGTGCGCGAGCATCTGGCCGTTCGTGCGCTTGCGGACATCGAGCGCAGGTTCCGTGTTGTTGTAGTACAGACCGTTCGTGTAGAGGAAGACGAAATCGATACCGACAGCGGTAATCTTTCCTTCGAAATGCTGGATGACCTCGAAGCAGTGATCGGCATCCTGGCCGTTGGAGATGCGGCTCATCGAGAGCGGCAAGACGAGATAGCCGTCCGACGGAAGTTTGTGCAGGTCGCGCAATGCCTTCTCTTGCATAGGTTTCCACCGGTTTCTTCAGTTTAAAGCGTTACCGTTCAGAACCGTGCCAAGAGCGCAATCCCGCCGAGCGCAAGCACGATGCAGAAAATACCCGCAAGCAGATCGCGCCACCACTTCGCTTTCCCACGCCACCAGTAGACGTCAGCGATCAAGTAGACCGCCGCGAGCACGGATGCGAGCACCCCGATACCGATCACGATCACGCCGGCCAGATCAGCGAATCCCGTCGGTGGCGTGATGAAGATGAGCCACGCGCCATACAGAATCGCGAGGAGTGAAGGCGCGAATGCGGGCCAGCGGTTGAGGGTCATACGGGTCACAGGCGTTCTGGCCTATCTAAACCTTTGCCTTGATTTTCACGCTCACACACCTCTCTTTTCGCGCACGCGCGCGCACGCGTACGACAGCCTTATAAACGAATATCTTACAGAATATGTCAAGTCAATACCTGTTTTGATGTTCGAAAATCGAAGCAATTGACTTACAGAGTATGTCAAAGCACATTATCAGCGTAGCGTTCGCCCTTCTCGTCGTCCTTGTGACGGCGGCCATCGTGGGAGCGCAGCTGATGATCGTGCCGGAGACGGCATCCATCGACGATCCGATAGCCATCGCTATCGAACCGGCATGGGTCAACCACTCGACGCTACGTATCGACGAAGGCGGAGCGTTCTATCGAGCGAATGTCGATCAAGAAACGATGCTGTTCACCGCGCGCCGCCCTGGCACACACCGTGTCACGCTCGTTGATACGGAAACAGGAGCGACGCTTGAGGAGGCGTCCATTCTCGTCACGGCATCAGAAAAACCCGTAGAGATCCCGACTGTGGAAGAACCCGCCCCGATCGACATACCCGTCGAGGAACCGCAAGCAGTCGTCAACGAATCCAGTCCCGAAATCGTCATCGAACCCCCGATCGAAGCCGCCATCGAAGCGCCGCAGCCAGTCGTCGCTCCAACGCCACCACGCATCAGACCGACCGTACCGTTGCTTGCGTGGGATCGCGCACCCGGCCGCGGCGTACCGGATGCGCTGGCGAGAGCGCGCGCACAAACATCGCTGCCCAACATCACGGTCGACGACATACGTCGTGATGTGCGTGGGCGTTACGATATGCGATTGCGCGCTGCCGGCTACAACGCGCTTGAGATCCGCGGAGCCGACGCGTTACCGACCAACGACGGCGTCGAGTTCCTGCCGCCCATGGGCACATCGACCGATATTGTCCTTGTCGAAGGCGTGCAGATCGAGAACGCAACGGTACGTCTTGCGAAAGATAGCCAAGTCGACGCGATCGCGCGCTGCGACGGGTTCCTGCCCGACGGTACGTGCTCAGGATGGACGACGACGGATATAGCGTTCACGGATTTCGGTTCGTACGTGGAATTCACCGTGCCGCACTTTAGCGGCTATGCTGGCGTGAACAACGCGACCTATTTCTTCGTCGAGAACACAACTCTCATGCAGACAAATACCGCCAACCGCGTGCACGCGAATCTCACCTTTAGCGACCCTTCCGGTTCGCAATGGCTCATTATCGCGGCGAGCGAATACATCATGAATATCACCACCGTCGAAGGCCGTGTCTACCTCACGCGCGACTACGCTACGATTGTCGCCATGATGGCCAAGCGCGTCACGGAAACGCCCGAAGTGAATACGTTCTTCTACATTACGAACTACTCTGGAGATGGCGGAACGGTCACGTTTCTTATCAACGCAAGTTCAGGAGCCGTCGGCGGCAATTTGACCGTACGTCGTTCCCGTATCATGGCGTTACGTCTTGACGGTCCGTCGGCGGCGCAGTACAACGGGACGTACGACGGTGCGCTCACGAGCAATGTCGATACGGTGTATGGCGACGATGCAGGTGACGCGGTGAATGTCAGTCTTGATGTGCGCGACCCAGGCCTCTACCTTATCTACGGCGGAGCAAGCTACGGTTCAGACGCCACCACCACGAGCTCGCGCATGCGACTCGTGATGAACGGTACCGTCATCAAGCCAAGTGACTTTATCGAAGAAGAGGATGCGGCCACGTCGGAAACGCATATCGGTTCGTTGATGCATATCGAGAGCCTGAGCACGGGCTTTCACACATTCGCGCTCCAGTTCGCGGGAGAATCGGGGGCCACCGCTGACGGGCAGTACAAGGGCGTCGGTGCCGTACGCCTCACCGGCGCCTACACTTTCTGGTATGCGAACCCCACCGCCACGGTCACGACCACGAGCACAGCGCCCCCGGCCAACGCCCTCGTCTCCGTCAATGGCACGTATACCTCGCACAATTACACGATTATCGCAAACGGCCTCATCAACGCGAGCGCCACTGCACGCCGTACGGAATCGGGAACGTTTGTCAATAACGTGATGGAAGGCAACGCAAGCATCAGGCCGCAGGACCTCACGGATAAGGTCGCGATGGGCGCGCTCGATCACTTCTCGGGCGCGACCACATTGACCGTGAACATGACGGTCATCTCAAGCAACGCAGCGAACATCGCAGCGATGCGCTCCCCCGACATCCTCATCATCGAGGTCGGCAACTACACGGAACCGACCTTCATCAACAACGCATTCGCGAACGTCACCGGTCCCACACGTAACGGCACCGTCATCCGCGTGAACGCGAGCATCACCAACCTCAGCCCGACCATGTCCGTCACACTGCAGGTCGACTCTCCTCTCAACAACCCGTACAACATCACGATGATGCAAAACGGCAGCGAATGGGTCAACAGGACGCTCTTGCTCAACGAGACCGGCATCTGGTCGTTTGTGATCATCGCGAACGACACGCCCGGTTTCGTGCAGCGCGCGAACGTGACGGATCTCCAGGGCACGCCGTACATCGAGGTGAATAGCACGCCGACCATCACCACGGTGAACATCACTCCCGCGACCGCGTACGCGTACAACGCGCTCATCGGCTATTGCAACGCCACTGCAGGTGCGGACAGGCCGCTGTCGTATGACGCGACGTGGTTCATCAACGGCACACGCGTCCTGAATGTCTCTTCTCCACTGGTGAGCATCACGGTGAATGATAACCATGCGTGTGCGCTCGTCGCGAAAGACCGGCGTGTCGTGTGTTGGGGTTACAACGCGAACGGCCAGATCGGCAACGGCAACACTGGTACGAACGTCAACGTGTCCACGCTCACAAGCGACACCTCCGCGTACCTCCTTGCATCCGCGGGCGGGCTGCACACGTGCGGTATCCGTGCGAATGATAGTCGTGTGCTCTGTTGGGGAAGCAACGGGAACGGTCGTCTGGGGAATAACGACCCCGGTGTCGCAAGCAACGTCCCCATCCTCACTTCTGACACGAGCGCGTACATCTCGGTGAGCGCCGGCGGTGAACACACGTGCGGTATCCGCATGAACGATAGTCGTGTGCTCTGTTGGGGGCGCAACAACAACGGCCAGCAGGGGAACGCGGATCTTGGCGTCTCTAATTTTATTCCGAATCTCACTTCAGACACGAGCGCGTATCGCATGATTGGTACTGGCTCCGCACACACGTGCGGTATTCGTGCGAATGATAGTCGTGTGCTCTGTTGGGGAAGCAACAGTAACGGCCAACTCGGGAACAACGACACGGGAACAAATCTCGATATCCCGACGTTGACGAATGATACGAGCGCGTACGCCGCGATCAGCGTCGGTGCACTGACGACATGCGGTATTCGTGCGAATGATAGTCGTGTGCTCTGTTGGGGCTACAATAACGAGGGTCAGCTCGGTATCAACACGACTGGCGCCGAGAGGAACATCCCGACGTTGACGAACGACACGGCCTCCTACCGCATGGTCGCCGCAGGGACTGCTGCGGTGTGTGGCGTGCGTGTGAGCGATAACCGTGTGCTCTGTTGGGGCAGCAATGCGCAAGGTCAATTGGGCATGAACAACAGCCTTGATTACAACATCCCAAGGCTCACGAACGACACGCGACCGGTGCACGGCGGCAGTGCGAGTGGCCAGGCACACGCTGCGACTATCCTCAACGTCGGGTATTACGCCGGCTATAACGTGACGCTCCAGTGCCGCGCGTATGACGGGAACATCTGGTCTGATGCGGTGAACGCGTCAAAGATCATCCAGGATGCTGGACCCCCGACGATAAGCAATGTGAGCGCGATCTCCGCCATT
>CAZIKW010000010.1:9062-19535 GCA_964540015.1 uncultured Methanosarcinales archaeon
CGCATCGCAAAATGTGACGGTCCGGATCAATTTCACCGTCTACGAACCTGGTGGCGTCGAAGGCCTCATCGACGAGTCTGCGAATTTCACGTTGCGTAACAATTCCTTTAGTCGCACAGGTTCTTGCACTCCAACCAATCTCAATTCGACCAGTGTCCGTTACAACTGCTCTCTTTCCCTCACGCATTTCGACACGGCCGGCACGTGGATAGTGAATGTCTCGATAGGCGACCGTGGGCAAACCAACGTCTCGAACGCCTCGATGACGGCGACTATCAACAGTTTACTTGCAATCAACGTCACAGCGACGTCGCTCTCGTTTGGCACCCTCGGTCCAGGTACGGGGCCGACCGCGGCGGCCGTCCCCATCATCATAGACAACGACGGGAACGTGAACATCTCGTGGCTCAACATCACCACGTACACGCTCATCAACGGAACTGGCTCTATCGGTGTGGGTAACATCACGGTCAACAGCACTCCGAACGTTGGGACGCGATTCACGAACGCGACGCCGCTGAACCTCACGAACTCCTCCGTTCCGCTTGATACAGCGCTCGCACCGGGTAACCGTTCGCTCTACTTCTACATCACCGTCCCTAACGGCACGCCGTCATACGCGTACACCCCGATCCTCGCTTGGGAGGTGACGACCACATGACGCGCCTCCCCACGCCGGAGCGTCTGCTGCACGAGGCTGCTCGCGCGCTCGCGCGCAAGTATCGCGCCACGCCCGAGGAGATAGCGCGCCACATCCTCGATGCCGCTCGTGTGCGCGTGCCGGTCACGGCATTTGGTGATGCGCTCGCTCCGTATGAAACGATCGTCGCGTACCTGCACGATGTGCGTGGATTATCGCTTGCGGATATCGCGCGCCTGACTGGCCGCGACCCGCGCGCAGTCGGTGTCACGTACCGCCGTGCGAAGAACGCATTGGGTACACGCATGGGTGAGACTGCCGCCACACACTATAGTATACCGGCCGATATCCTGCGCGATCCGCGCTTGAGTGTGCTTGAGCATGTGGTCATGCACCTGCATAGTACGTATCGTCTGCCTTTGGCCGAGATAGCCCGCATGTTGCACCGTGATCCGCGCACCATTGGTACTGTTGTGCGTCGTGCGGGGGACCGACGATGACTTCTTTCCAGCGTCCGGAAGCTTTATATAAGGCCTCTCCCAGTATACACATTAGTATATCGAAAAAGTGTAGTGACGACATGCGTACTCGCGACGACGACCGACGGCAACGGATAGCTGCTGCACTCGTACTCGTTGCGCTTCTCCTCGGTGGATTGCCAGCGGTCCGTCTTGCAGGCGCGGTCACGGACTCGTTCACCGCATCCCTCACCGTCACGAACGCGGCACCACTGGTGTATTTCGTCGACGCTTCGCAATCCCTCACCGGAAGCGCGGGGACTTCGGCCGCGGTCTATGTCTTCTTCAACGCCACGGACACAAACGGGTACACAGATATCAATGTCTCCAACGCTTCAGTCACCATCACGAACGGTAGCACAACGCTCTATAGCACGGGTTGTGTTCTCTTCTCGGGCTCCGGCCAAAATGCGCGCATCAACTGCACAGTGTCGCTGCGCTACTACGATCCGGCAGGCATTTGGGTGATCAACGCGTCTGTTCGCGATAACAGCACGAACTTCGCGCAGAACTTCACGCAAACGCTCACGGTCAACGCGCTCGATGCCATCAGCCTCGTGAGTTCAAGCATCTCGTTTAGCGGCGCTCCTGGTGCCTCTGATGTGGCTCCGACCCCGACTTCGCAGGTCGTCAACAACACGGGCAACCGCAACTACACATCGATCAACCTCACCGGCTACGCGTTCACCAGCGGCACGAACACAATCCATATCGGCAACGTGACTGCGAATGTCACTGCGAGCGGCGGCCTAGGCCAGATCCTCATCAATAACACGGAAGTCTTGCTGAACTCGAGTAACCTCACATACGGGGCCGTTGCTACCCGAAATATCTTCTTCTATCTCGACATCCCGTCAGGACAGACCTCGGGCTCCTACAGCGCTCAGGCGAGTTGGGTCGTGGAAGCGAACACATAAGGGACTCGCGATACGTTTGCAGTCTCACGAAACGTTTATTAATCCTCGACGGAAAAAAGACGCTATGCGGGGATGGGTACTGGCACTGCTGTTCGTGCTCCTATCCGTTCCCTCGGTCCATGCCCTCGCGATTAGCTACGATTATCTCGATCATGATACGTTGCTCCTGTCGCCGGGTGGCACCTACTATTACCGTCTCGTATTGCAAAATGAGGGCGATGATGCACTCAACGTCACGGTCACGATTGAGAGTCCGATAGCTACACTCATCGGTCCGGCAGAGCTTGCGCTTCCGGGACAAACATTCTCAACGAGCGTCTATCTCAATATCACGTTGCCCGAGACCGCGACGCCGGGCGATCGGATCCCTGTGCGCTTTATCGTCGCGCCCGCGTCCACCGAAGGCGACGGAGGACAAGTACCCTTTAGCGTACGCTATGATCGCAGCATCACAGTCGCAGTCGATCCTAACGCGCCCACGCCGACACATGTCGATCCCGTCCCTGTGCTGTTTGACCCGGTAGAAGAACCGGCCGCACCTGAACCGCGCCCGTGGCTTGCAGCCATCATTATCGCCGCGGGTGTGCTCGTCATCCTTGTAGCAGGGCTTCTCACCTGGCGCTTCTCGCGCCGCAAGCCGAGGGCCTGATGCTGCCACACCACGTTCGGGCATTCACAGTCGCGTTCGCGGTCTTGCTTCTTGCGGGTGTCGTGTTCTTTGTGCAAGATCATGATGCGACCGGCAACGCGGTCGCGACGTTCGGCGCCGCAGTGCTCGTGACGGACGGCTCTGAAGCGTCACCGAACGCGCCACCCGCGACGCCAAGCTCCCACTCCACGCCACGCATCGGCCCGTGGGAATTCACGCCCCGCGCGCATGTCGATTTGGAGAACCCAATCTCTCCTGAAGTGACGCCGTCTCCCGCCGAACCCTCTACACGCGACTCGTCTTCGGATGTGCGAGAGGAGCGTTTTGCGCTCTCATCGACGACAGTCGAAGTGCCGAATCTCGCGCTTGGCGACACCGTTACTGTCCCACTCACGATTGAGAATCTCGCGAACGAATCCGTGACGTTCACACTCACCTCCGATGACCTGCCTGTTCACGTACCCGAACCGATCACCATCATTCCCGGAGAGACGGCGACCGTGCAGATAGGAATCACCGTTGACTGGGAAGGTGAGCGCAATGTTGCCGTGACGGTCAGTGATGGTGTGAGCGTGCGTCAAGCAGTCCTCACCGTCCGCGGACCGAACCGGGAAGAGGTTGTGGCGACTGCGATACCGCTTGAACCAGTCACGGAATCGCCCTTCAACATGGACTTGCCTTCGTGGACGACGGAGGCGGCGTTGCTTATCGGTTTGCTTGGTGTCGGTTCGCTTATGGCGTTTCATTACCGCAAGCCGAGTATACCTGCGATGAAGACGCAAGAGCCGGATATCTTCGCTCCGAGTGCTGCGTCAGTTACTGTGGAACCTGTAGCGCCTGTCGTAGAGACGATTGTTGAAGTGCCCGTGCAACCACCTGTCGAAGTGGTTGCTCCAGAACCTGTCGTTTCTTCTCCGAGCGTACAGGCAGAGCTTGACACTCCAGTCCAAGAATCACCAAAGAGCGTTTAGGACTTCTCGCAGCCGCACCCGCATGCATCGGAGAAACGTTCCCAGCCCGCATCGCACTGGGGCACAGCCGATGCGCACTCGCGCAGATCGTGGTGCCAGTACTGCGTGTCCGCTTCTGTGTGGCCGCATGCGTCCGTCGGAGCCTCAGGGCAGACGAATTCGCAGTCCGCGCCAGTTCTCATGACGATAGAGCCGTCTGAACAGATGAAATTGTCGTGATCGCAATAGGTCGGGCGGCTTTCATCCGAAACCGCCGGCGAGCACGCCGAGAGTAGGATACAGACCGTGAGGGCTGCGAATATGCGCATATGGGGCATTTACGGTCGTTTCAGTACTAAAACCTGGCGGTCCTCCAGAAACGTTTTTAAGAGGGGCGACCCGGGAACCCCCTATTGGAGTTGATATATTATGGTTGACGGCTACTGTATGAAGTGCAAAGGCAAGACGGTCATGAAGGACGCGAAGCCGACAAAGATGGCGAACGGCCGCGATGCGGTCAAGGGAACGTGCCCCAAGTGCGGCACGGGTATGTTCAAGATCGGCGCGATGAAGTAGGCGTATCCTGATTTCCTCCTTTTCCCAGTCTTCATTTTGCTTTTCCCTCTCCTTGTTGCGCTTCTGGGCCGAACGGCTTAAAACGAGAAGAGGAGTTCCCGCGCACATGGGCCTCCGAGAGCGGATTGTCGAATGCCGACCCGCGCTAGAAACTCTCGATCTCACGACTGTCGCCACATGGGATGACACCCCTGGCGGCCTCAAAGGGGCGATAGGAGAAGCGTACGTGCGGCACTGGCTCGAATCTTGCCCGTACGTCGAGATTGTGCGCGATGTACAGACGAAATACACCGCTGTGTGGCGAGGGATGAGTCTCACCTTGCGGCGCGGCACCATGCCGGTGCAGGAGTTCGACCTGCTCGTGCAGACCGATGAAGGACCGTGTGTCGTCGAAGCGAAATCAGGGACGAGCATCACCGGCATCGAAACGAAGCGCGTGCGTTCACTGCGGTATGCTGATGAGCTCTTCGGCGAACCAAGCAAGATCCTCTACTTCTTCCCAGGCCGCGATCGTATGCGCAGAGGCATCAACACTCATCCCCGCGCGATGGCATTCGACATCGGGTATACCCCCGCGCAGATGAATAACGCCATCTACCGGTGCTCGCGGCTATAACGCTCTCCACGTCGGTCGTTCTTTCGTATGCTGCGTTGATTCCTTCGACCATAATGTTCAAAAAGGCGTACCGTGCAGTATCTCCATGCCAATCTCTTACGTCGCGTTCCTGCGCGGCATCAATGTCGGCGGGAAGAATCTGATCGCCATGTCTGACCTGAAGAAAGCGTTTGAAGAGTTAGGTTTCAGGGATGTGACGACTTTGCTCGCGAGCGGAAACGTGCTGTTCAAGGCGACGAATGCGAAAGACCTGCGCACGAAGATAGAAAAGAAGCTTAAAACGCTCGCTGGGAAGGACATCAACGTTCTGCTACGCACAATAGACGACCTCAAGGCGCTCGGAGATCCCTTCAAAGGCATCAAGGTCACACCCGAAACGCGATTGTACGTCACGTTCCTGACCGAGAAGCCCAAAGGGAAGGTGCGCGATGCGCCGCCGGCATTCCGGATCGTGAAGAAGACGGACACGGAAGTCTGCAGCGTGTTGACGCTTGGAACTGAAGGCCGAACGGTCGATCTCATGGCAACGCTCGAAAAGGATCTCGGCAAGAGCATCACGACGCGCAACTGGAACACGGTCGTCAAGTGCCGTGAGAGATAGCGTTTGTTTCAATGGCGCATATCGCAAGGTACCCTTAAAAACTTGAACGTTGGCACTTTAGACAATGGCACAAAAATTGCAGTTCCACATCCTGAGCACGGCCGCGCAAATGAGCGGGGTTGGTATCACGGTTCTCACGCTTTTCTATTACCTCGGTGTGAGTAAGGAAAGCTTCGCGGACGAGGCATTGACCCTAAGCATCATCCTGTTCGTCACCGCGACGATCCTCTCCTACTTAGCTATTCGACGAGAAGGGCAGTCGCAAACGATGGAACGTATCGCGGACTGGCTGTTTATCACCGGTTTGCTATGCCTTCTCCTCACGACTCTGATTATGGCCTTCGTGATTTTCTGACGATCGTATCTGGCGTGCCCAACCGCGGTGCTATCCGTACGGCTGTTCAGACGGATCCTTTCGCTGTACGAGCAACTCGTCCAATATGGACGCTTCAGAAGGGGTTGTTGATGCGCGTATACCATTAAAAACCTGAAGAGAACGATCTGTGCGATGGGCAAGACCTCCTACCGCGCTGCGTTCGATAGCGTGTCTGAAGACTACGACGCATCGCGACCGCGCTATGCCGATGAGATCATCGACACGATTGTGCGCGTGTCTGGAATAGCGGTCGATGCATCGCTTCTGGAGATTGGTCCTGGAACCGGGCAGGCGACGATCGGCTTCGCGAAACGCGGGTACCGCATCACCGCTGTCGAGATCGGAGAGAAGCTCGCTGCGCTGTGCCGTAAGAACCTGTCCGCATACCCGAACGTACGCATCATCACCGGTTCCTTTGAGCATGTACGGTTCCCCAAAGAATCGTTCGACCTCGTGTATGCGGCTACGGCGTTCCATTGGATCCCGTTCGAGCGCGGTTGTCGCAAGGCACACGCGTTGTTGAAAAAGAACGGGCATCTCGCGATCATCGATACGCGGCACGTCTCGGATGAGGAAGGAGACCTCTTCTTCCTCGTCACGCAACCCATCAGCGTGAAGTACAAGGTCGGTGCGGAGCGGCACAATAATTTCCTCTTGCCCAGGCGAGAAGAATTGAAAGCAGACCCGTTGGATGAGAAGTTCTTCACGCCCGTGTTCTTCGCCACGTTTCCGCTAGCCATCCGCTACACGGCAAAAGAGTATGTGCGGCTGCTTGGCACGTATTCCCCTATACTCGCGTTAGAACCTACGGTGCGAACAGCGTTCTTGACGGAGATCGAGCAGCTGATTACCGAAAAGTTTGGCGGTTCTGTGGTACGGCATTCCGCGATGAAAGTGACGATAGGGCGGCGCATCTGAACGCGCCATATCTCGCCGTGGTGGTATCGCCGAGGGTACTGGTCATTTATATACTCAAAAATGGGAGTCCCGACGGTCAATATCTTTGGCTGTGTGTGATTGGTATGAGGACATTTGTCGGTTTTTGCGCAGGCTGCAACACCTTAGTCGCGAGGGAACGCGCGCACCGCCAAGACATCGGCGGGTCAGCGATGATCTTTTGCGCACCGGACTGCATCGTGCGCTACGATGCGACCGCAGACCGCTCTGGACCGCATATGCCGACGTGGTAGATTTTTTCTTTCCATCATGACAGGATAGTGTGATGGATACGTAACCCTGTTGAGAACCTGTGTTCGATTTCGAAGCGTCCGTAGAATAAATGAGAAGGTGGGACTGGCCGGGATCGAACCAGCGACCTCATGATCTTCAGTCACGCGCTCTCCCGCTGAGCTACAGTCCCGGGAAACAGGTTGGAGAGGCCACAGGTCCTTTTTATACGTTTGCGTCCGGTCTCCGACGGGAGGCCAAACCGCAATCCTTTTGTTGCCGCGCCGCTTCCTGAGCGCATCATGGCTTGGTACGATTCCTGGTGGGGCATCATCTCGCTCTCGATTATCGCGTATCTTCTTATCGCGTTCTTAGGCGGCTCTCAAACCGACGGATTCGTGGCGGTCAACCTCGTGAGTGGGAAAGGAACGGTTGTTTTGGTGTTGTTGCTCGCCATTGCATCAGGTATCAAGCTGTGGGCGGAATGGGGTTCGTGACTCGTCGTTTCGGCAAAAGGCTCCCGCAATCCTTTTAACCAACAGGCCCTTGCTTCTCATTTGAAAGGTGAGACTCGTATGCTCAATCAGCTCAAAACTATCTTGCTCCTTGGCATCATCGCCGCTATTGCCGTAGCGCTCGGCGCGCTGTTTGGCGGCCAATCGGGACTCTATATCGCGCTCTTCTTCGCGCTCCTCTTTAACATCGGCGCGTATTTCTTCAGCGCGAAGATCGTGCTATGGAGCTACAAAGCGGTGGAGGCGGATAAGGACGCGCACAAGACCCTTATCGAGATGGTGCACCGGGTCTCAAGGCAAGCGGGTATCCCTGCGCCGAAGGTCTACATCATCCCCGACGCATCCCCAAACGCGTTCGCCACCGGTCGTAACCCCAAGCACGCGGCGGTCGCGTATACGGAAGGCATCTTGCGCCTCCTCTCGCAAGACGAGCTCGAAGGCGTCACCGCGCACGAGCTCGCGCACGTACGCAACCGCGACATCCTCATCATGACGATCGCGGCCGTGTTCTCGTCGATGATCAGCTGGGTCGGCCATATCTTCGCGTTCGGCGACGATGACGGACCGAATATCTTGAGCATCGTCATTGGCTTGATTGTCGCACCGCTTGCGGCCATGATGCTCCAACTCGCCATCTCCCGCACGCGCGAGTTCCACGCGGACGAGACTGGCGCGCGCATCACGCGAAAGCCAAAAGCGCTCGCTGACGCATTAACGCGCCTGGAGACGGGGATCGCGCACGCGCCGATGCCAGCAGCAGGCGACGCGACTGCGTCCTTGTTCATCGCGAACCCCTTCGGCCCGACGAGAAATAAGAAGAAAGGTTTCCGCTTCAGCACGCTCTTCATGACGCACCCGCCGATGGATGAGAGGATCGAGCGGTTGAAGAAGTTACGCGTCTAGTTGATACGACCAATCTCGCCCGGTGGGGTGAGAGTGCCGCCCGTGTACTCATACCCGCCGTACACCTCTTCACCGCTGACGCTGTCATAGATGCGTAAGTCGAGATTGAGGTTCGTGTACCCTGAGATATAGACGCCGTAGTAGCCCAACGGATCCGGGAAATGGAATATCTTGAGACCAAGCTCCACATTCGTGTCCGAGAAGAACGTGAACTGACCGAACTCGTCGCTCACCGGATGCGCGTACGCGCGTCCCGCGACAGGTCCGCCGTTGGAATAGTCGAGCGTCGCATAGAAGCGGCAATTCTGAAAGAAGAGCGCGTTTTTCGCTTCGACCGAAACCGGCGCCAAGCATTTCCCAGTGATCGCTGAGCCGATGCGCTGGTAGACCTGCCGCGTCGCGCGCGAGAATGTGCTCGCGCCGTCGCCTTCTGGCCATCGCGGCCAGTGGAATCCGATAAGCGCTTTCGCGTCCGGATCTGCTGCGGCGATCGCGTAGTAGTTCTGCGCACGGCGCACCATCTGCGCTTGCGTCGTCGACGAGCCGTGCGGGATCCAGGCATCCATCACGTACATCCGCTCCTTGTCGGCGGCATAGGTGTTGACGAGCTGTCGCATGAAGTTGTACGTCGGGTCATTCTGTGGCTCATCGACGCCATAGCGGTGAAGGCCGATAGCATCGAGCACCCATTCTTGCCCTTCAAAAAACGGTTCTGTGAGCATGCGATTGAGCGAGGCGAGTGTTTTGCCGAATGGGAATGACGCCTTGATGGTGTTGTGCGCAATCAAGAGCTCAGAGCGGTCGATGCCGTTCCAGTTCGGCTCATCAGCAGGATACCAATAGCGTGCGATCGCTGCAAGCTGCGGCTCTTTACCCGCGGTTTGCTCGTGCCATCGTTGCGCATAATCGGGCCACAGATCAAATGGTGCGGTCCCGTTCGGTCCGACAGCGCGATAGAATGCGTTATGCGCCATGACGATGGCGTACGTGCCATTTGCCATCATCTCCGAGACCCATTTCCTATCATTCCAGCGCGGGTCCTCAAGCTCGATCGTGCAGAGATTCATGAACGGTCGGGTTTCGCGGATCGTTGCCGCATCCGGGCACGCGCCCGTGAATCCGAAGTACTCGAGATTCCCCTGGTCGGTCGGGAACGGCAAATCAGAGAACGATTGCACGTTGGGTGCTTTCTGCTTCCCATATGCCTCCAACTCACCGGTCACGGAGCCGCCCAAACCGAAGATCGGCGATTGCGTCGCCTGCGTCGGTGCGCTCTTCGCAATTTCCTGCGCTCCTGCGTTTACCGACGTCGCAAGCATGAGTGCCGCGAGTCCCGATTGCACGCGTTTGCGTATCGATCCCACTCCCATCTTATCGCGAGGAGTTCGCGTTTCGTTTTTAACGCTGCTTCCCGGAATCTGTTATTTTTTGCCACAGTTGTTCGTTCTCCTCACTCTCTCGCCCTACTGCCGTCGGAGAGTGCCCCGTCCCACCCCATAACCTTTTAAATCCCCGGCGGATTCACAGTCCTATAATGGCACCTACCGCGCAACCAGCGCCGGCGGAATTCCTCCAAGAGATCGTCGCCTTCTCCCAACAGAAGGGCTTTGTCTGGGGTCCTGCCCCGGAGATCTACGGCGGCCTATCCGGATTCTACGATTACGGACCGCTCGGTAAGCTCCTCAAGAACAACGTCGAGGAAGCAATCCGTCGTACGTTCCAAGTGAACGACCTCTGGGAAGTCGAGTGCCCCACCGTCCTCCCCGCGAAAGTATGGGAGGCTTCTGGTCACCTCGGCGGCTTCACCGACCCGCTCATCGTCTGCTCGAAATGCAAGGCGAACTTCCGTGTGGATAAGCTCCTTGAGGAACTCTATCCTGACCAGCATGTGAAGGCGGAAGACCAGCTCGCGTTCCTGACCAAGCTGCAACGACTCTTCTCAGAAGGCGATTTCACCGCAACCTACAAGTTCGCATTAATCACGGCGCTGGCCGATCTCGCCGTTGAACTGGGCCAGGACGATGGCGCGCCGCTGCCTTTGACGA
>CAZIKW010000010.1:19545-26826 GCA_964540015.1 uncultured Methanosarcinales archaeon
TCACCGAGAAGGATATCACGTGCCCAAGCTGCCAGTCCCCGTTCATCAAGGAAATAAAAAAACACTCCCTTATGCTGCGCACCACCGTCGGCCGTGATGCGGACGCGTACAATCGCCCTGAAACCGCGACCGCGACGTACTTGCCGTTCCCGCGCTACTTCGATTTCTTCCGAAAGAAATTGCCGTTTGGCGTCTTCCAGATCGGCAAGGCGTACCGAAACGAGATCTCCCCTCGCATGTTCATCTGCCGCATGCGCGAGTTCACGCAAGCGGAAGGCCAGATCTTCATCTTTGAGGACCAAAAGAACACGTACGAGATCCCTGATGCTGCTTTGTCGACGGAGATGCCGATTTGGTCGTACCACGATCAGGACGCGCACCACAAGCCGAAAACCATGACGCTTGCGGATGCTATCGAACAGAAGGTGTTCAAGAATCGCGCATACGCGTTCACGGTCTGGCTCGCGTACAAGGTCTACCTCAACGCAGGCATCGACCCGGCACGCATCCGACTGCGCCAGCATGCGCTCGACGAGCGCGCGTTCTACGCGGACGACGCATGGGATATCGAGGTCAAGCTCAACAGCTTCGGCTGGACAGAGATGTGCGGTGTGCACGACCGCACGACGTACGACTTAACGCAGCACGGCAAGCACTCCGGCAAGGATCTCTCTGTTTCCGACGAGACCCACAAGAAGGAGATTCCGCACGTCTTAGAGATCGCGTTCGGGGTCGATCGCCTCGTCTTCGCATTATTGGACAATTTCTACAATCCGCAAGACGTCAAGGAAGGAAAGACGACGTTCCACATCCCGGGCAAGCTCGCACCCATCAAGGTCGGTGTCTTCCCGCTCATGAAGAAGGACGGTATGGACGACGTCGCGCACGCCATCTACGAGGATCTCAGCACGTCGCTCGTGTGCCGCTATGACGCTTCAGGCTCTGTCGGACGCCGCTACTTACGTGCCGCGGAGGAAGGAACGCCGTACTGCGTCACGATCGATGACCGTACGAAGGAGGATGGAACGGTCACCTTGCGCGACCGCGATACGGAAGCGCAAGTGCGCTTGCCAAAGGCAGAGCTCCTCGCTGCGCTCCAAAATCTCCTTTCCGGACGCGTAGCGTTCTCCGATGTGGGAGAACCGGTCTCGACGGAGAAGAAAGAGGAGTAATCCTTAAGAATCTCGGATGGTTCCTTGACCTCATGTCGCGCACCACATACCTCGCACCGATCATCGCCGCCGCCTATCTCATGACCGGTTGCGGACCGAGTAAGGTCGAAGTGACGATGCGTGACTGCGGCGTTGACGCTATCGAGCTTTTTGATGCCCCCATGGGGATGAAGACCCTCGCGTACGATCACAATGGAGATGGTGTCGTTGATGAAGCGCTCCGTGTCGCGATTGCTAAGCGTAGCCCTGTTACCGCAGATGTTCTGAGTGCTCTCCCGGCGAAAAGCTGGCAGCACTATCTCGCCGCTGAGACGCCAGAAGCCACCGCTTGCTGGTCGACCGGTCGAGCGCGTGAACTCACGTCGCACGTGCGCTCAGGTATCGATCAACTGTTGCAGCGCGGTGAGTAGTAAGGATTCTCGTCGCGGCCCGTACTAGGTCACGTTCACGAGCTGTCCCGCGACCAAACCGAACAGCACGATAGTTATCCCGCTCACGATGACGTAGAGCACGGTCGCGTTCGTGAGATTCTTCCCGAGTGACGCACGACGCGCCAATTTATCAGAACCGTCTTCGATCCCCGTCACCATCACCGTCAAAATATACGTAATCTGCACGACATACAACCCGACGATCGCTTGGAAGTGATACGTCGCGATGCCGCCTTGCCCGAACGTCGAGAGCAATGCGCTGTTCGCGCCCGCTCCCGCAACTGATTGCAAGTCACCGAGTTTCGAACCGATCGTCCCCAAGATGCCGCTGATCATCGTCGTGATGCCGATGACGATGCCCGCGATCACCGGCGTCAAGAAGCTGATCTGCGATTTCATGCCGGAGATCACATCGCCCATCAGGTCCTTCAACCGCTCATCGACACGATGCATCTGCTTGATGTACTCGCTCACGTTGATGATCGCTTGCGATGCGATGCGTGGCCCTTTACGGCTCGACTCCACCAATACTTTCATGCTCGATGCGATGATGTCGCTTGGGTACTCTCGTAATGCTCCGTTGTGAGGGTCGAAGATCGCCATCTCGAGGCTCATGCCCATCTTCGTGATGTTGCCGGTGACGAGCTCGAAGAAGCGGCCTGTTTGTGTTCCGCGCAATACCTCAGCGACCTTACTGAATGCGATCTCCGCAGGCAACCCGTCGGCCAAACGATTTCCCAGCTGAAACAGCGCTGAGGCGAACTCCTGCTCGAGTTTCATCGTTCGCTCGCGCACTTCGATGATGCCTTTGGTGCGCATCGTCCAGTACATCCCTCCAGCTAACCCTAAACCCAACGGCAAGAAGAGCGATAGCACGGTCGCGCCGATGCCATTTGGCCCAGTCGTGAACGGTTCACCTTCTTCTGGCGTCACTTCACGATAATCGAGCAACGTGTAGACCGCCCCGCCGTACTCTTCGGAATCGACGTCCATCTTCATGAATTCCCCATCTGACCATCCGTAATCGACATCCGGCTGGGCGATGTGCAGCGCGATAGGGAATGCGGCGAGCAGCAAGAGGATTGTGCCGATCGTAACGCACATGCCGAGCGGTGAAATACGTAACTCATCTTTGCCTCCAAGCGGGATGCGGAAATCAGCGAGCCGCGCAAGCGACGGATCGCGTTCGGTGATATCGATCGTGCCGTACCCTGTCGGACGCGTGCTGAGGATGGATTTGGCGAGGAGGTACACCCCAACAGGAAGCGCGACGTTGTACACCAGCGCCATGTGATACCAACGCACTTCCGGAATGAAGTTCACCATCAACGGCAAGATGACGAGCCCGAGGATGGGGAGGATGATGCCGAGCATGTGGAGTGTGGTAAGCGGCGATTTCAGGCCGTGCGCGAAATGCAGCATCTTCTCATACGTCTCGTCCAGCATGACGCTCAATGATTTGTCTAGGAGCTCCAAGCGGCGCGATTCGCTCGCTTCAAGCAGGCTTCCTTCGATCAAGTGCATGCTCTCGAGGAACTCCGGACTCCATTCACGCCACTGGTCGAGATACTCGTCGAGCGATTCCTGGATGCTCCGGTGCTTTTGCGTTTCGATATCCCATAGCACTTTCTTCAGGTCAAGCGCGAGCGGCGGCGCGAGATGCTCGGCTGCGAAATCGACGGCTAATTCGAGATTGCTCGTGTGGCGCATGTATGTGACGATATAGAACGTGCACAGCACCATCTGATTGCTCGCACGCATGCGCCAATCGTTCGCGAGCACGTACGGCAAGCGTTGGAGTGGAAGGATGAGCGCGAGACCCGCTATCACGCCGAAACCGAGCACGAAGCCGCTCCCGTATGCTTGGCTGCCCGGATTCGTCACGCTTCCGTACACGACGGGCAAGAGGAAACCGATGAGCGCGAAGAAGATCATGAGCGCGAATGGTCCAAGCAGCGAAAACGATACCACCCCCTCAGGCGTCGCGTCGAGATGGCAAGTGCGCAGCGCAGCGACGAGCTTCGGACGCTCTTTTGGATCCGGCGCGACGGGCATTACGCGCGCGCTGAGCGAACACGCGCGCTCATACCAATCAAGGCGCTTGGGGCGGTACTGCTCCTTGAACTGCTTGTACTCGCTTGAGCTCACGTCAGGGGAATCCGGAGATCCGGCTGGTGCGGGCGCACCCGTCAAGCCGCTCTCGAGGCGACCCAGGTACTTGCGCGCGAGATCGTCCTCGCCGGTCATGCGTTCACCTGCGCCTCACGCTGCGGGGCTTCTCGAGGCGCGCGTCGCGCTCTTCGCGCATCGTCT
This sequence comes from uncultured Methanosarcinales archaeon, assembly GCA_964540015.1. Taxonomy (GTDB): domain Archaea; phylum Nanobdellota; class Nanobdellia; order Woesearchaeales; family UBA525; genus UBA525. The sequence goes on from CAZIKW010000010.1 coordinate 23,462, forward strand.
TGACCGCACGGCGTTTCGCGATATCGGCCGCGAGCCACGCGTCCCATTGCTCGAAAATCGCGGTCGCGTCGAGTCGGCCGAGGCGATCCTTGACGCGTTCGCTCACGGCATGGAAGGTGTCGTTCGCGCGGACAGAGAATTCCGCTTCGAGGAGATCAGCATCTTTCTCCTGCTTCGCGACAGCGACGATACGCTCTTTGATGCGCGCGCGTAGCAGGACGTTCTCCCACACCGCATCCCAATTGCCCGCCCATTCCTTCACGCCGCCAGCGATGCCTTTGAGGATGTCGGAATCGCCATTCAGGAGCGCTTCCGTCGGTTCGAGCTTGTCGGTCTCGGCGTTGTACTTCATCAGGTCGACGAAGCCGTTCTCGCGCAGCGGGTCGTCCTCCCAATCCTTGCGCACTTCCGTGATGCGCGTGACGCGACGCGACTTGTGCAGGCCGTCGGCGCTGCGGATCGGGTTCGCGACCACGATGATGTCGGTCGCCTTGAAGCTCGTGCGTGGCACTTCGAGATCGTTCACGACGCGATCGAAGACGCCGTAGGGAGAATCGCCGTGGATGGTGCCTGCGACGATGTTCGCCAAAGCGCCGACACGCATCGCCTCATAGAGCGCTTTCGCTTCTTTGGAGCGCACTTCGCCGATGATGAGCGCGCTGTCGCCCAGACGCAGCGTCGTTCTGATACCTTCATCGGCCGGGACTTCCGCGTCGCCTTTGGAGAGCGCGCCCGCGACTTTCATCTGCTGGATGTTGTATCCCATGTTGCGCAATGCGTCGACAGGCAGTTCGAGCGTATCCTCGATGGTGATGATGCGGTACTTGCGCATGACCTCGACGAGCACCGCGCCAAGGAGCGAAGACTTCCCTGCGCTACGCGTTCCCGCGATAAGCATCGTGCGGTTGCCGTCGATGATGAATGAGAGGAGGCCTGCGCCAAGAGGATCGAGCATCTTGCGCTCAACGAAGAGCGCGAGTGTCCATGGCTTGTCGCGGTGGCGTCTGAACGCGTACGCGAGGCCGGTCGGATTCAACGGCGGCGCGATGACGCCGACACGCGCGTTCGTCACGCCGGGGATGACGATCTCCGTGTCGAGCACGGGGTCCGCTTCATCGAGCGGGCGGCCGCTCATGATGCGCAGCTTCGTCGCCCAGGATTCCGAATCCGAGACGCTCGGATAGATGTTCGTGCGGCATTCGCCGAATTCCTCGTGGACGATGAAGACGGGAGCTACACCGATAGGGCTGTTCACGGTGATGTCTTGCACTTTCGGATCCGCGAGGAGGACTTCGATCAGGCCGAAACCCACCGTGTAGCGCATCAGGATCTGCGTGAGGTCGCCAATCTCCTCTTCGCTCAATACCACGTTGCGTAGCGCCGCGAGCTCCTCGATAAGGTCGCGACCGACATTCGCGAACACCTCGCGCATGCGTTGCGGATTGACGAAATCGCTCTTGTCGGGCTTGTGCTCGCTGAGGATCTTTCGCGCTTGATCGAGCAATTCGTATTTCGATTCATCGAGCGTGAATTCGGGCGGAGTGACGTGGTAAAGGTACTGCACATCCTCGTCCATCTGAAACAGTATGACTTCCGTGCGCCCGACTCCATAGCTCGCGATCTCGGTCGCGCCGCGCGGCAGTGAGGCCATCAATTTTGTGAAGAGGAAATCCGGTTTTATCGTCGGATTAAGGACGGTGCGGTACGGCGTTCGATCGCCGACTCTCAAGCCCGCGAGGTGCGGTTCCATCAGGCGGATAAGTTCTGTTTTCTCGAGGACTTCTGCTACATTCTCTAAGAGCGTGATGTACTTGTAGCGCGCACGGCGATCTCCCGCATCGGCCACGTTTTCGAGCGCGATGCGCTCTCGCCTGATAGCGCGCTTGAGCATGACGAATGCGCCCGCCGGGTCGCGCTTGAGGCGGCTAGAGACGATTTCTGAGATCTCCGCGTATGCGCGCGCGGGGTCAATCGTACCGCCGAAAGCGCCAAGACGCGCAAGACCATACTCATCCGAGCGTTTGATGAGACGACGGTATACGCTCGCTATCTCGTTGAGCAACCGGACTTGGGGCGTATCGTATTCGTAATCACGACGTTGGGAGAATACTAAGCGCGTGGCTGCTGGCGTTTCGATGAGGAGCTCGATAACGCGCGCCATGACGGATTCTTCATCTTCGATGCTCGGTACGACATGCAATGCTGTCGCATCGATACGGATGACCGCGTCGTCGCCCTGACGCTCTACTATTGCCGGCAAGAATCCCGCTGCCACGTCTCTTCCTCACCCCATCCATCCCGACGCATTTTCCCGTCGGAAGACCTGCGTTTGCCGCCCGGGCCAAACTATTTAAATGTTCGCAGGGGAGTGGGGGGTTGGTACGACGGTGGGGCTTCTGTTCTTCCGTCGATGAACGACGATGGACGAACTCTTTCCCGAGCACGCGCAAGAAGCGCCTCATACGCTTGCTCCGACACCGGTCGGCGCTCCAGTCGTGCCTTTCAACCTGAACCAGATGTCAGGGCAGATAACAGGCATCGCGACGCGCATCAAGCTTGCGGAAGAGCGCTACGGCAACCTCCAAAAGCGCAATCAGCTCACGGAAGAGACTCTCCTGGAATTAGAGCGGGAAATGACGGCCGAAGCGCGCGCAGCACTGCAGCAAGTCGCGCAACTCCGTCGTCAAGTGAATGAGATCACGCAGAAAGTGGATGCCATCCAAGGCGAGATGTCTGGGTTCGTGAAACGCCATGATTTCGCGGTCGTGGAGCGGTACTTAGACCTCTGGCAACCGGTCCGTTTCCTGACGCGCGATGCTGCGCAGCGTATGATCGAAGACGCAGTACGTGATGCGAAAAGCAAGACTCCGGCGGTGAAGCCGAATGCCTGAATACGGCATGGGTGCCTCGATGGCCGCAGGCAACAGCTCGACGGATATCCCACTTGCGCGCATCCAGCAGCTCAAGCGCCGTGGTTCGACGAATAACGAGATCATCAGCACGCTCCAAGAAGAAGGATACTCGAGCACGCAGGTGTTCGATGCGCTTTCGCAGGCGGCGGTCGCTCCCGAACGCTCGCCGGTGGCTTTAAATAGCTCTGGAGCGGGGAGAGGACGTATGGTCGACCAGTACGGACAGCCTCCGATGTTCAGCGGCGGTGGTCAGATGCAGTCCCCTCCGCCCCAGATGTTCGGCGATCCAGGAGAGACCGAAGAGCTCATCGAAGCGATTATCGATGAGAAATGGAACGACCTTCTGGGTGATATCAACAAGGTCATCGCGTGGAAGGATGCGACAGAGTCTCGCATCACGCGACTCGAGCAATCCATAACGGACATGCGCGCGGAGTTCGACAAGCTCCACGG
>CAZIKW010000011.1:0-25843 GCA_964540015.1 uncultured Methanosarcinales archaeon
CCCTAATCCCTGCACTGTTCCGGTCGGACAGACGCAGTGCTTTAGCACGCTCTCGTGGACAAGCACAAGCGATGACGCATACCCTTACGTGCAGGTGTGGAATCCAAGCGGCCTCAACGTGAGCTGTACGCCAACAGGACAAACGGGAACGCTAGTACGTCAAGTGGCCGTCAACCAACCAAAAACATTCCATCTCTATCCATCGACGAGCTGTGCGCAAGCTGATGCGGATACCGATAACGAACTCGCCAACGTCACCATTAGCGCGGTGAGCGGCAATCAAGGGACGTACGACGCGGCATTCGTGTCTCTTGATGTCCCGAAACTGATGACCACGGGCCAAACATATACTGCGCGCGTCACGATGCGCAACACGGGAACGAGCGCTTGGGTCGGTGGCCGCGTATCGCTTGCCGCGATCAACATCGATGGCGCTGCTTGGAATCCGACCACGGTAGCTCTCCCGGTAGGCGTAACGGTAACGCAAGGTCAGACCTATACGTTCGTCTTCACCGTGAGTGCGCAACCCGGCAAGAGCATGCGGCTCTTCGCATGGAGATTGCGTAGTGAGGACCTGCAACAACAATTCGGAGAAGCCACGCCAACGAGTCAGGAAGCTCGCGCATGGATCGTCACGGATACGCCGTATGCGGGAACGCCGACGATGAAACACGTGACGGTGTGGGACTACATATCAGGCGATGCGACAACGAAGATGTGCTTGGACAACCACGCGATCTGCCAGACGATATACCCGCGTGGAGCGAATAACGCGCTCGTCGTGCGTAACGACACCCTGATCGTCAAATACTTCCGCAACAGTGCGCTGAACACGGTCGGTGTCATCAAGGATGGCATCGCACCTGGTGCAGATAATGCGAACGTCCAATTGCGCTGCCTGTCGCGCACATCCGGATCTTGCGCCAACGGTCCGCTCCCAAGCATGCCGCTTGCTGCCGACCTGCCGGTCCTTCCGGCGAGCGCGGTGAACCGCCACCTCATCACTGAAGAAGGGCTAAACGTGCAGATGAAGCAGGAATTCTGGTGGAACCCGATAGACCCCGCCACCTGCCAAGTCGCCGGCACCGCAGGGAGCATCACGCACTCAGGCAAGCTCTTCTTGCTTGACAGCTATGATTTCGGCGGCGATGTCGGCGTGCAGCATGATGTGCTTGTGTACGAGGGACTCGGAGGGTATCCGACCGATGCTCCGATGGCGCAGCTCAACCCGTGGGGAACGATGCGTCTCGAACGCTACCTGTTCGTCGAAGGCAAGGGCTACTACCAAGAGGACGGCATCGAGGATCCTGATTGCCGCGATACGCCAAGCGTCCAGACGTGCGATGGCGTGTACTCGCGGTTCACCTCGTTCACGCCTGCGACATGGCGCTGGATCGAGCCGACACCGGTGCCGATCGTCGAATACTGTCCGAATATCTGAGAAGAAAACTAAAAAAATAAGAAAAAAAATTCACTCAGCCGTAAAGTCCTCAAGCGTCGCTTCGAACTTGCCGCCGCGGCTCTCGACGTAGATCTTCGCGATCGAGTAGAACACGAGACCCAAGGACTTCTTGCCCTTGTTGTTGCACGGAACGACCAGGTCGATGTTGTTCGCCTGGTTGTTCGTGTCGCAAAGCGCGATGACCGGGATGCCGACCTTGATGGCGTCTTGCACCGCGTTGCGGTCAGGCCAGACGTCAGTCACAAACAAGACCTTCGCTTCCGTGAATTGCTTGAGCGCCGCGTTCGTGAGGATACCGGGAGGGTAGCGACCGGCGAACGTCTTCGCACCAGTTAATTTCTGGAACATGCGGACTGCTTTCCAACCGTTTTCACGGCGGCTGACTATCATGATATCCTCAGGCTCGTACTGCGAGAGCATCTGCCCCGCCAATCGAAGGCGCTCATCGATGCTTTGGATGTTGAGAACGGACAGACCGTCGCTGCGCGTCTTGTAGATGAAGTTCGCCATGTGGGCGGTCTTGAACTTCGTGCCGATGTGGATGCCTGCCTTCAGGTATTCTTCAGTCGGAACGAGCGTGTTGCCGGTGACAGTCATTTCTTCGTTTGACATAGGGATTGCTCCGGTGAGAACGCGTGTCGGTTCTCGCCCTTTTCTTGCCTGGCGAACCCGATAAACGGGTCGGGACCCCTTCCTCTCGCAGAGAGGCGGAGCCCACGTCGGCTGTACTGCCGGGAAACCGCCGGCCGTTTATAAAGGTTAGGGGTGAGAATTTAAGCGTGCACGCATTCTGGATAAGAGATGGAGTTGCCACAACATCTGAGGTACCCGGTGGTCTTGCGCACACACATGCGCGACGGCGTCCCCTACGCGTGCGACTCGACCACAGGCGACAAGAACGTCGAAGAATTCGTCTTGCGCGCAGAGCGTATCAACGTCCTGCGCAACCGGGACATGCCGCAAGAGGAGGTGGACAATTTCTTTCGCCATTTGCTCGACAAGACGATATTGGACGCGTTTGAGACTGGAGAACAGATCGAACCGTGGCGAACGCTTGTGCGAGGAGCCATACCGCAGTATATCATGGAGTTCGACATCACCGATGAACGAACACTCAACAGATGGCATCTCGCGATTGCGACGGAAGCGACTATCACGCGAAGAGCGTGGGAGCGCATCGGCTTTGAGGTCCTACCTGATCCAGACATCGGAGACCTGGTACTCAATCGCGGTCGCATCATCGTGCCCGTCGATGGAAAATCCATAGCGTACACGTACAAGGCAAGCGATATCGATAAGCGGACACACGTCTCGTTCGAGCGCGATAGCCGCACCTGGGAATCGCCCATCAGGGCACGGGAGGAGTTGCGCAGCACGCGCGAGCTCGAGACGCTCATCGCCGTCAACGGGCCGTCAGAATACGACGTGGCGCGCACCGTGCTGCCGCTCTTCACGATGCGCTACCCGGATTTCAAACGCCCGTGGGCGGATGAGTGATACCTACTTCTTCTCGTCGTAATGCCTGACGCCCTTGCGCGTCACGTCGATGTGCGCACCATGGTCATGCTCAACACCGTGCTCGGGATGGTGGCGCACAGGACCGCCGTGCTCAACGCGTTTCTTCACAAAGAGGAATGACGCGAGAACGGAAATCGCGAGCACACCCAAGATGACGCTGAGCGTTATGAGGATCGACGGGTGCCAAACATCATGCAGGAGCATCTTCACGCCGATAAACCCTAAGATCACCGCGAGACCCGTCTTGAGGTACGCGAACATCGAGTGCAGGCCGGAAAGCGCGAAGTACATGCTACGCAATCCTAAGATAGCGAAGATATTGCTCGTGAAGACGACGAACGGATCAGTCGTGATGGCGAAGATCGCGGGGATGCTATCCGTGGCGAAGACCACATCGGAAAGCTCGATAGTCACGAGCGCGACGAAGAGCACGGTCGCCATACGGCGGCCATTCTCTCGTACGAAGAAATCATGTCCGTGCGATTTGGTCGATACGGGAAAGAACCATCGTACGATGCGGATAGCGAGGCTCTCCTCAGGGTTGAACGCTTTCTCTTTCTGAAACGCCATATGGTACGCGCCGATGAGAAGGATGAGCCCGAAGAAATAGAACACCCAATCGAATCGGCTCACGAGCGCCGCACCTAAACCGATGAACAGCCCGCGCATCACGATAGCGCCAAGGATGCCCCAAAACAGCACGCGGTGCTGATACTCGCGCTTGATCGCGAACGCGCTGAAGATCAAGAGGAAAACGAACAGGTTATCGACAGAGAGTGAAAGCTCGATGATGTAGCCGGTGAGGAACTCGAGAGCTTTCTCGGTACCTGAGGAGAAATACACCCATGCGTTGAATGCGAAAGCGAGCGCTATCCAAAACGCAGACCATCCGAACGCTTCCTTCACGCTGATGATATGGTCCTTGCGGTTAAACAGGCCGATATCAAGCTCGAGAAGGATGAGGATGAGGATGATGAACCCCGCCCACACACCCCAATCCGGCACGCCAGGAATCGTGATCATACCCTCGCATCGACCTGAGTGGCTTTTAAAGATTCCCACTGTTGCGTCATTGGCAAAAGACATCAACACAGGAAAGCTACCGGCCGATCTGCGCGCAAAGGCCTTTAAGGGCAATATCTTCGCCAAGATGATGCGCCTACGCACCACCCTCAGCGGCCTCGCGTCCGTCGTGCTCTTCTCGATAACGCCGATGCAGGCAAAAGAAGTGCTTGTCGGCGGTACGTACATGAACGGCCATGAGGCGAGCGAGTTCGCCGCTGAGCAGATGAATGACTATTGCGACAAGTGGGATGAGAAAGCGGGCTCATTTCTCAATGAAGCGGAAAAGGACCTGTCTCGTACGTTCAAGGCGTCGGTGCGTGAACTCCTGCCACCCAATCAAGTCATCGGGCCCGCCGTGCTAAGGGCAGAAGTGGCATTCGATGAGAGCGCTGCGCCCTTGTGCGCGATCACAAAAAAAGCCTCCTCTCCGTTATGTCCCGGAAAAAGCATCGATCTCTCGTCGGATGAACCGTACGGGTGGGAAAGCCAAAGCATGGATTTCGCGTACGAACGCATCAAGTTCCATACGGCAGCGAAGACGCTCGCAATACAGAACATCGAGGACATGCCGCCGCACATCGTGAAAGCGTACGACCTGCTCAAGCACACGCGCCCGCAACCGGGCTACGCCTATCTCGCGGTGACGCTTGAGAACATACAAGAAGAGGGCGATGAAGTCGCCGTCTCCCTGATCTCAGTGCCTGACATCTACGTTCCGAAAGTCGCGCTACCTCCCTTCTCCCTCCCCCTCGGCGGGATACCGGGCATCGAATGGAATGCGCTCGGCTACACCTGTTATCAGCCGCTTCTCATGGATATGGATGGGGATGATGATACCGACATCCAACTGACAGAACTAGGAGTGGTGTCATACGAGAACGGCATGTCGCTACAAAATAGCTACCAGTTCGCCAATGACGGGGCGGGGCATTTCTCCCTTATGAAGTCGCCAAAGAAAGCGATGGTGTTACCCCCGCACCTTCGTCTCAAGCACACGCAATATTGATAAACCTCCATGGCTAAAGCGCACCCATGGAGTTCGACGAGCACGTCACGCAATATCTCCGCAACGAGACCGCGTACGTGAACGAGAGCAAGGAATCGCTCTTGTATCGCACCATAGCGGCGCTCTCGAGCGTTCTCACGATAGGAAAAGCGAGCACGCACCCGTACCGTATGCTGCAAGCGGAACAGCTCGAACCGCTCCAGCGCGCAGCAGTCCTCAAAGGCGTCGACGCTCGCAAAGCACGCGATAGCCTCGAGAAAGAAATCATGACCGCATTCCCCGACGCGAAAGAGAGCCTCAAGCGTAGGGCCGAGGATTGCCTGCTTGAGCTCCATGCACTCGAGTACGAGTACGCGTCGGATGAGTTTTACAAAGAAGAGAAAAAAAGAAAAAATAATCCTTAGTACACCGGGTACGGACCCTTCTCTACATCCGTCTTCTGCTCGAGCGTGATGCGCTTGACCGAAGACAAGTCATCCAAGTCGTTGATGCGTAAGAGCGTCGGCGACTTCGTGTACAGCAAGTTTTCGATGTACAGCGATCGTTCTACCGTCGCGCCGTACATGCCGTTGTTCACGCCGTGGTCGATGATGCCGCGCATCTTGATGCTTGAAGGCGTGATGCTAAACACCATCGCGCCGTTGAAGCCCGATGCCTTGTTGCCGGTGTTCCATCCGTAGTCGTAGCTGTAGCCCGGGATGACGAGCAGCTCCTTCTCGCGGTCGAACAGGAACGCCTTGTGCTCCCATTCCGCGACCGACTGTGCCTGCTCATCGGCAGCAACCCATTTCGCGATTTCCTTCGGCTTTGAGACATCCGTCACATCGAACAGGCTGATCTTCAGACCCTGCTGACGACCCGTGTCAGACACGTCGCGACCGATGCCGATCACGATGTTGTCATCGTACGGGTGGAGGTAGCGGCTGAAGCCTGGAACCTTGAGCTCGCCCAAGATCTTGGGCTTCTCGGGGTTCGACAAGTCGATCGCGAAGAACGGATCGACCTGGCGGAACGTCACGAGGTACAGGCGGTCGCCGATGAAGCGTGCGCTCTGGATCGTTTCGCCCTTCGCGATGCCGGTGACCGAACCGACGACCTTCAGGTCGCCGTCGAGCACGTACACGTTGTTCGTGCTCTGCGTCGGTTCCTGCGGCGCGATCATCTTCGCGGAAGAGTCGATCATCACGTCACCTTCTACCGCTGATGCGCGCGCATCGATCGGCATCGGTCGCCACCAGCTGTTCCAGCGCTGGTTCACCGTCGTCGCGACACGGAGGTATCCCTCATGCTCATCCATAGCGAACTGACCGTAGACGCTGCCTGGGACCTTGCCCGTCGGGCCGACGGAAAGCGAGCCGTCGCTCTCCACATCGATGCGGTTGATGATCGTCCACTCGAGCGATTCGAGCTTGTCCATTCTCTTCTTGAGCTCCGTATCGATAGCATCGTTAAGATCCTGCTGCGCTTCAGAAGGCAGGTAATTCACATACTCATTGTAGATCTGATCGATCTTCGCCTGCTTCTCAGGTTCAGAGAGCACATCGCTATCCGTCGCTTTGATCTTTGAGATGAGCGTCGTATCCGCATCGCCCAATTTCGGCGCGACCATATCGCGCAAGATCTCCTGGCGCACTTCCCATTCGTTGATCCACTCGGTCGCTGCGAGATAGATCGCGTTCTCGCTCATGAACACTGTGCCCGTACCTTCGACCGCGACCGTGACGCTGTCAATCGCACGGTTCGTATCACGCAAGCCAATAGCGTGCGCGGTGACGAACTGCACATACTGATACGGCATCGGGAACCAGTACGCATCCTTGACCGGAACGCTCGAGACCGTGTCGCCGCGGATGATCAGCGGGGTCGGGTACTCGGTGCGACCATCGGGTCCGCTGGTCAGCGTCACGTACACAACGCCATCCTTCATGCGCGCTGCTTGGTAGGAGCCTTCGAGCGTGTAGGTCTCGAGGACTTTCGCATCTGCACGGTCGGACACATCGTAGATAGTGACACGCGTCATGCCATTGCGCGGGCGGATACCCTTCTCAGCGAAATAATCGGCATCATAGTAATTGCCGATCACCGCGAGCTTGTCGCCGTCGATGAACAGGCCGTTCGGATCCATATCGAGCGCGACAGTGCCGACTACTTCAGCCTCTGCACCTGGATATGCGCGGATCAAAAAGAGGGTGCGGCCAGTCGTCGTATAGACATACTCGCCATCCGTCTTGATGATATCCGCTTCATCGACATTCTCGATCTGGCTCTCCGTTCCGGAGTAGCTGTTGCCAGAACCGCCAGAGCTCTCCCTTGTCGCCATGTCCGACTCCGCCTTCATGCCCGAGGGCGCCATCGCAGGAGCGGGGACTCCCATCGCGACACTACCGCCGACGCTATCGCGCGCGGCATACAGCACATTCGAATTGTAGCCGTCAGCGCCTGCGCGGATGAACGCGCGGAACTCGTCTTCGGACTGGAACGCGATCGCATCCAGCTCATGATCGGGATCGAACGCGGCCGGCTGCTCGAACGTGCCGGAGACATCGATGTTGTTGTTGCCACCATCCGTAGATGGCGTCGCGGGCGCGCATGCTGCAAACAGCATGAGAGCCGCGAGGAAAAGCGCGAATATAGGGGTGAATACCCTCGATGATGCGTTTGCCATAACGCTATGGATGGATGGGTTCTTTAAATACCCTGGGAAGGGTTCCATTCAAGTTGTAAGAAGTCTTCAAACGCTTGATTTAGGCACTTTCAGGGCGCCAGGAGCGTTCCCATTCCGTGAGGCCTTGCGCGATAGCGAGGAGCTCGCGACCCTTGTCTGTGAGCGCGTATTCGGCGCGTGGCGGTACTTCCGCGTACAAGGTGCGTGTCACGAGGCCTGCATTCGCAAGGCTTTTGAGGCGAGAACTCAGCGTCTTCGTGCTCGCGTTCGGGAGCGCTTTGCACAAGTCACCGAAGCGTTGCTCGTGTGCGGTGAGCGCTACAAGCAGACGCATCGAGATCGTGTCGCCCAGGATCTGCAGCGTCACGACAGGCAACAAAGAGGCCTGCGTAGCGACGAGCCTTGAATGCTGGGTTGCCATTGTTTGGTGGATGGATTCGTCCCTTATATAGATAGTGGAGGGATGTCCTGTGCAAGAGCTGATAAAGAACCAGTTCTCCCGCTACGCTCATGAAGACCGACAAGGAGTTCATGCGTCTCGCGCTTGATGCGGCGCTCTGGGCGTACGATGATTGCGGACGGGTCGGTGCTGTGGTCGTGCATACAGGAAAGATCCTTTCCATCGCAGGAAGCGACATCCGTAACGGAACGCATGCGGAATACAATGCGCTTTTAGCCGCTGGGTGGATAGGCAGCACGAACCGTAAACCGGGTTCTGTCGTATATGTCACGTATCAACCCTGCCTCAAACGAAGCGATCCGAAAAAGATCTCTTGCTCACAATATCTCATCCGCACCGGCATCGAACGTGTCGTGTACGGCGCAGTCGATCCGAACTTCAATCAAAAGGAAGCTGAAGAATTCTTACGTCGGGGCGACATCCGCGTGTCGCAGATACGCGATAAGCTCTTACAGGAAGAATGCAAGAAGATGTTCGACGACTCATTTCTTCCGGGAACGCTTCCTCGCTGATCGCCATCTGACGATGTGCGGAATCGAGAAGCATGCGAGCAAGAGTAGCGCTGCGAGGAGTACATCCCACCGCATGAGCGCGCGTACGAGCTCCCATGACACGATGCCATGCTCGAGTGCCACATCACGCACGGTCGCGACGAAGAAGGTGATGAAGAATGACGCCGGAACGACGCCAATCGCGGTCGCAAGCAAGTAGTCGCGCATGCGCACGCCTGAGAGGCCTGCCGCGTAATTGAGTGGCGCGAACGGTATCAGGAGCAAACGCAGGTACAACACGGTACGGAAGCCATCTTTACTTAATCGATCATCATAACGACGTAAAGTATCGCCTGCGAACCGACGCGCCAAATCGCGACCCAGGGTGCGTGCGAGCAGGAATGCTATTGTCGCCGCGATGAGCGCACCGATCACCGTTAGACCCAGGCCTATCCACAGTCCGAAAAGAGCGCCACCTGCAGCAACGAGAATCGTTGCGGGGATAGGGAATGCGGCCACGATACCGAACACGAGGATGTATGCGAGGGGTGCCCACGGGCCAAGGCCGTCAAGCGAGGATGATAATCCTTGCGCGGTGAAGTATGGACGCAGCGCTGGGGAGCGAACCGCGATAATCGCCCCGATAAGAATGATGAGTAATGCGATACCCTTGATCCACGCCGCGCGATGGGATACCTGCTCTTTCTTAGAACGCATGCGACACACCTCGTTTGTCCCCGTAGATGAGCCATGCGTAGATGCCGATGAGCGCTATCAGGTTCGTGAGCATGAACCAGCCCGTTCCCCAGGAAAAGCCGCTGAAACGCCAGTCGGAGAGTGGCCACAGGAGCGGTGTCGGATAGAATTGCGTCGTGTGCGTGGGGAGATCGATGAGGATATGCAAAGGCCAACCGAACAGCAAGAGGGGCAGCTGCGGTTTCCACAGTGCAAGCAACCCTAAGACGACGACACAGATGATGAGCGAGTGCGTTATGGCGTACGCGAGCGGCACCCATGACGGAATCGATTCTATTGATGGCGGCCCGTTCCAGAGGTGAAAGCCCGCGAACAGATGCATCACGAACACCGGTCCGAATGACAACAAATCAGGCACAGCGCCGGCCAAGCCCAGCCACCATCGCTGTTGATGCCGCCAATACAGCGCGACCGTCCAGAGATAGTGGGAGAGGGTGTCCACGAGAGGAACGGCGTCACAAGAGTTTAAGAATCCTCCGCAGCCTCCAATCAAGTATGAACGCAGAGGATCTTCAAGAAGCGCTCGCCGGCAAGAAGACCGCGGTCTGCCAAATACATCACAATCACGTTATTCGGATTTCACCCAGTACTGTGAAATTCACCACCGATGAGCTCGCGTGGCGAGGATTCACGGCGGAAGAAGTGATGGGGCGTCTTCTCGAATCGTTCGGCATCGACACGTTCCAGATCAAGCTGCATCAGCAGAAGGAAGGGCAAGATAAGGATTTCATCATCGAAATGGATGAGAAACGCATTCCCGAGATCGCGGCGTTCGTGGCGAAGGAATTCTATCAATCAACGGAGTGGAGCATCGTATGACCCGTCTCAAGCGCAAGAAAGAAGTCACGAACCCGACTGAGAAGACCACCAAGTCGGATGTCCGCTTTGGCACGCCAGAGCTCGTCGCGCAATATCGCGCGGATCGTCTCGTTCCTGGCCATGATACGGTGATCGAAGTCGGCGCAGGCGCGGGTTTTCAGACAGCAGCGTTCGCGAAAACGGCAAGAAAGGTCATCGCCGTTGACGTCGATGAAGAGCGATTGTCACGCGCGACGTTCCCGGACAACGTCGTAGCAATAGCCGGAGACGCGCTCGATCCAAAGATCATCGCGAAGATCAAGAAAGAGGTCGTCGGCACGGCGGTCGTCTTCCTCGATCCGCAGCGTCCGGCATCAAGCACACGACGCACGATCGAGGAGATCACACCGCATCCTATCAAGTTCCTCGAAGCGTACAAGGAGATCACGGAGGATATCGCGATCGAACTGCCGCCGTTCCTCAATGAAGCGGAGATCCCAAAGCGCGTAGAGAGGGAATATCTCAGCGTCGATAACCAACTCAATCGCCTCACCATCTACGCAGGCACACTTGCGAAAGGCACGATCTCTGTCGTGCGATTACCTGACAAAGAACGCATCGAGCACACCGGTCACCAGCCGCCCATGCGCGAGGATCTCGAACCGAAGACCGCGCGCTACATCCTCGAGCCCGATGCGGCCCTCGCGCACGCGGCGCTCGAAGCGCTTGCGCTGCCTGCACATTACCGACGTATCCCGCTCGGGAGAAAGACGCTCTTTCTCGCAAGCAAAGCACCGACCACAAAGTGGTTCCGCGTGTACAAGATCGTTGCGCAAGGCGAAGACGATGCCATGCGCCGTGCGCTGCTCAAACGCCCGCCCGCAGCGGTCATCCTCCACGGGGCGCTCGAACCGAAACAGCAGCGGGAACTGCTCGCATCGTACAAGCCGCTCTGTCACGGCGAAGGCCGCGTGCATCTCTTCTGGGGCCGCACACGGTATCTCACCACGCGCGAGTGAGAATTTACTCAGCGGTTCTCGAGCGAATCCTTAAATAGCACCCGACGGCAATACCGTGTCATGGGTGAGACGAAGACCTTATGGCCTGCGGAACGCCGCATCGCGTACTTCTCGATGGAGATTGCTATCGATCCGGCAATCCCCACCTACAGCGGTGGCCTCGGTGTGCTCGCAGGCGATACGCTCCGTGCAGCAGCCGACCTTGGCGTTCCTATCGTAGGCGTCACGCTCCTCTCTGAGCAAGGGTATTTCACGCAAACGATCGACAAGGACGGCAACCAATCCGCAGGGCCGACCAATTGGGATATCCGCGGCCTGCTCGGTGATCCGCACACGGAACGAGTCACGGTCGAGATTGAAGGTCGCGCCGTGCAAGTGCGCGCGTGGCAACGCGATATCGTCGGCGCGACAGGGTTCTCCGTTCCCGTGCTCTTGCTTGACACGAATCTCGAAGAGAACACCACTGGCGACCGCGCGCTCACGCAGCGATTGTACGGTGGCGATCAACGCTATCGTTTGTGCCAGGAGGTCGTGCTTGGCATCGGCGGCGTACGAATGCTCTCCGCCCTCGGATACCGCGATATCGCGAAGCATCACATGAATGAAGGCCATGCGGCATTGCTCGCGCTCGAGCTCTTTCGCGACGAGACGCTGCGGAGCAGCTGTTCCCTCGACAAGATGGAGGAATGCATCGCGCGCGTCGGCACGGATGTACGCACGAAATGCGTCTTCACGACGCACACGCCCGTCGCCGCAGGACACGATCGATTCCCGTACGCACTCGTGCAGCAAGTGCTCGGCGCGTATATGCCTCAAGATCTCCTGCGCACACTGGGTGGTGAGAATGAACTGAATATGACGCTCCTCGCGCTGCATTTGAGCCATTACGTCAACAGCGTCGCACGTCAGCACCAGCACGTCTCCGAGCATCTCTTCCCCGGCTATCACTTCAGCAACATCACGAACGGCGTGCATAGCGCGACATGGACGTGTCCTGAGATCGCGAAGCTCTTCGATTCCTACATCCCGCATTGGCGCCAAGATAGTTTCGATCTCCGCTACGCGTTACGCATCCCTGAACACGAGATCTGGGATGCGCACCAGAGGATGAAACGGCGTCTTGTCGATTACGTGAATGAGAAAAAGAACGCTGGTTTCGACACGGACACCTTCACGATCGCAAGGCGCGCGACCGCGTATAAGCGCATGGATCTCCTCTTCCACGATATCAAACGATTACGCGCGCTCGGCCAAGGACGTAAGCTCCAGATCATCTTCGCGGGCAAAGCGCACCCGAACGATACGGAAGGGCAGAACCTCATCCGCAAGATCCACTGGCATATGGGCGAGGTCCGTGATGTGATCCGCATCGTCTATCTCTCCGATTACGATGTGAATCTCGCGAAAATCCTCGTTCCGGGCGTGGACTTGTGGTTGAACACGCCAGCGCGACCGAAAGAAGCGTCCGGCACGTCAGGCATGAAAGCGGCGCATAACGGCGTGCCGCAGATGAGCATCCAGGATGGCTGGTGGATGGAAGGCCATATCGAAGGGGTCACGGGTTGGGAGATCGGTCCCGTCCCGACGGAGCAGAACGAATCGATGAATGATGACAACGCCGATTCGGAAGAGCTCTACGACAAACTCGAGCACATCGTTTTGCCATTATATTACGACGACCGCGCAGGATGGATGAAGCTCATGCGCAACTGCATCGCATTCAACGCGTCATTCTTCAATACCCACCGCATGGTGCAGCAGTATGCGTTGCACGCGTATTTAATCTAAGAATAGAAAAAAAATTACAAATATCTGCTATCAATCGTTTTAAGTTGTTCTCGAGGCGCCCAACCATGGCTAACGACTTCATCGAGGGTCTGTGCATATTCTTTTGACGCAGGCACAGAGCGAACACCATTATAGAGCGTTGCAAGAGCTGAAATGACGCCGATAACACTTGACGCAATGGACAACGCCTTATTATCAAAGTTGTACGCGCCACAAACTGCACCAGCCGCGAGGACTGAAAACACGCCTGTTCGCACCAGGTAGGTATCTCGCACGGTTCTTGAAATAGCAAGTCGCATCGTATCACCGAACATGTCGAAAGCAGCATTTCCATCGGAAACGAATACCGACCCATCGCCGAATTGAGTCATGTTGGTGTATATCATGCCATGTTCACCCATACATCAAACCTCTTGATTTTCGTTTGGGAGTCTTGCACGATTTAAGAAAGTGAGGGAAGTGGGCTTGACAGTTATAAAGACAACCAAGCTATCACTCCGACGAATACCGCCGCTGCAAAAAGGAATATTGCGATATCTGTCGCTATAGTGAACGGTTTCCTTCTCATTCCTCGTCGATGATCGAACAACGGCACGCGTAAGGAGAGAAGGACTGCGAACGCGCAGGAGAGGAGCGAAAGGATACGATACTCCGCTTCAAGCAATCGCCAACCAAGCAGAACAAAGAACGCAGCAAGGAGCAAAAGAATAACGCGATTCCTCCACAACCGCCGCAGCATCATCGCCGGCCACGCCTTCCAGCCTAATGCGCCGCGCTTCTCGAGCATGCGCGCAAGCGTCGCAGCCGTGCCTTCGACATCCGCGTCCACAACGTGCGCGGGGATACGAATCACTTCCCACCCTTGCTTATGCAACCACTTGTCACGGTAGGCATCTTTCGCTTGTTGAGAAGGAGTATCGTGGTGCGGACCGTCGACTTCGATGTCCACGCGTGCGTCGACGACCGCGATGTCAAGCGAGAACGGTCTCGACCCCGGCGCGGGAACGCTCACTTGGCGAGAGATGCGGATGCCGCGCGCTTCAAGCGCATCAGCTAAACGCGTTTCGACTTTCGAGACGAGGTGCTCGGTCATCAGGACTATCAGATCATCTTATCGCGTCGCGCATGCCACAACTCAATGCCTAATGGGATCAGCGATGCGAGGATGATGAAGATCGTGACGAGGCCGAAGTTCGCCTGCACCCAGGGCAGTCCACCAAGTAGGTAGCCGCCAATAGTCATCAAGCAGACCCAGCCACTACCGCCGATGATATTGTAGGTGATGAACGTGCGGTACTTCATCTCTCCGACGCCAGCGACGACGGGTGCGAACGTACGTACAATAGGAACGAAACGCGCGAGGACAATCGTGGACGCGCCGTACTTGTCGTAGAACCGTTTCGTCTTCTCGACATACGCTTTCTTGAAGACCTTGCTGTCAGGACGGGTGAAAAGCCTCTCGCCCATGGATTTCCCAGTGAGGTAT
Organism: uncultured Methanosarcinales archaeon; assembly: GCA_964540015.1. Taxonomy (GTDB): domain Archaea; phylum Nanobdellota; class Nanobdellia; order Woesearchaeales; family UBA525; genus UBA525. Next base: position 14,515 of record CAZIKW010000011.1, read on the forward strand.
CCGACCTGATCCCCGATGATGGCTGCGATGATGAGCGATATGACGAGAATCTTGATATCCAAGAAGCCCGCTGCCGCGAGGAACCCAGCGGTGAACAAGAGCGAATCGCCAGGCAAGAAAAAACCGATGAGCAATCCCGTCTCCGCGAATACGATCGCAATGAGGATGGCCAATCCTCCCCAGCGGATGAGCCCTTCGATATCATGGAAGGGGAACCAGGCCGGCAAGATCGCTTCGAGCATGGAATGAGGTCCGTCGACGAGGTTTATAAGAGTTCCGGGACAACTGATAAAAGCCGAACGCGAATCCTCACACGCATATGGACGCGCAGAGCAGGGAACTCCAAGTGGTTCTCAAGGAAGAGGAACAAAAGCATCGCACTCACCTCAAAGCCGTTGGCCTCGCATCATGGGATATGAATATTCTCGGTACTGATGAAGCGGGGAAAGCGTATGAAGCAGCGAATAACGAGAGCGACACCACGTATTCAGATCCGCACACGTATGAACGCATATGCGAGTATCTGAGAGGACCGATCGGTGATCCGGTCATGCGTCGGCAGCTCGAAGTCCTCAAACCCATGTATCTCGCCTCACAAGGAGACCGTAAGCTTTTGCAGGAGATACGCGCTGTCGAAACGCAAGTCACGCAAGAGTTAGGCCGCTTCCGCGCATCTATCGACGGAAAAACCTACACGGAGAATGACATCACGGACACGCTCAAGACAAGTGTCGATAGCGACGAATTGGAGCAGGCGTGGATCGCAACCAAACGATGCGGCCCGCTTATCGCGCCGTACGTGCTCCGTCTCGCGCGCTTGCGCAACGCGCACGCGCAGAACCTGGGATTTCGTAATTATTACGAGTTCGCACTAGCTATCCAAGACCAGACGCCGCAGGAAATACTCGCGTTCTTCGACGACCTGCATACCGAAGGCAAGGAGTTATCCGCGAGCGCGAAAGCGCAGATCGACGAGCACCTCACCCGCAGATACGGCAAGGAGAAAAAGGATCTACGCCCTTGGCACTACCAGAACGCCTTTTTCCAGGAAGCACCCATCGTCTCCGATATCGATCTGGATAGGTACTACACCTCTGATGCGGTGGAGATCGTACGCAAGTTCTTCTTCGGCATCGGATTGCCTATTGACGACATCCTCGCGCGCAGCAGCCTGTACGAACAGGAAGGGAAGTGCCAGCAGGCATTCGCAAGCGATATGGATCGTGAAGGAGATGTGCGGACGCTCTGTAATGTGCGCAACAACGAGTATTGGACGTCCGTGCTACTCCACGAGGCAGGTCATGGCGTATACTGGACGCATATGGATCGCCAGATACCATACTTGTTGCGTAGTGACGCGCATACATTCGTGACGGAAGCGGTCGCTATCCTCTTTGGCGACTTCTCTCGCGAACCTGCATTCCTCCAGAGCGTCGGAGCGAACATCGACGATGCAACGCTCAAGAGCCTCAAAACCCAACACCGCCTCGAGCGGCTCACGTTCGCGAACTGGACACAAGTCATGGTCCGTTTCGAGCAAGCGCTCTACGAGAATCCGGAACAAGACCTCAATCGAAAGTGGTGGGATCTCGTACGGCAGTACCAAGGGATCGAGTACGCGCGCGATGAGCCAGATTGGGCGACGAAAACCCATATCGCGACATCACCTGTGTACTACCACAACTACCAGCTCGGGTATGCGCTCACGGACCAGTTGCGCGATGCGATGGAGAAGAAGGGAATCCGCTCTCTCGTCGGAAACCCGGAACTCGGTGCATTCCTGAAGTCACGCCTGTTCGATCTCGGCCAGCGCTACCGCTGGGATGAAACGGTCCTCAAGGCGACCGGTGAACGCCTCACTCCACGACACTGGCTCGCGAGATTGTGACTTTAGTTCTCGACCGTCGTGTACGCGAGATAGTTGTAGAGTGATTGCGCAAGCATGTACGCGAGACCGTCCGCATACGTCGTTCGATTGAATCGTTTACGTGCAGCGCGTAAGAGCGCGTACAATCCTTTCAGATCGCCGCTCGCGAGCATACGCGTGTAGTCGACGATGAGCTCTCGCACTTCGCGTGCGATTTTTGGTGTAGCGCATTCGGAAAGGTCAGTGATAGTGTCTCCTGCGGCCTCGATCGATGCGCACAAAAGAAATCTCCGATGCGCGTTCTCCGTGCTCTCGTACTTGTTGAGGTAGCGTAAGCAATACAGGACCGAGCTGTCGAGTCGGCGTTCTCCATCCCTGATCTGCTGGCGATCGGCTTTCTTGCGGACGATCATTTCCATGATCATGGTCTGCTCGACGAGTTGATGCAAGGTCCTGCGCAAGACGGCATCGAACGTGTCCTCAGGGACGGCGATGAGCGATCGCATGACGCTGCGCGTCGAGGAGTGTTCGGCGATCACCATGCCAGGCAGATGGTCGAGGATATCAGCCATCATATCCGGATGGTTGTGAAGAATGGTTATCTTGTCGTAACCGGCGATGTATTTCGCGTTGACGAGATGCCACACGAGCGTGGGTTCGGGACCGCGCGCGTCGACTTCCGCCTCTTTCGTCGCGCGGCGCAAGGACGCGTTGACCGCTATCTCTTGTTCGCGTGCGGAGAGGTAGACCGGATCGCCCGCCGTCAATCCTCGACGGCGCAGCCAATCGGCCGGCAGCGTGACGGTGAGCGCATTCCTGCCTTGCTTGACGAGTCGGCGTTCCATGTTATATTCAGAATATTCATTCTATAGGTTGCATATAACTCTTTCGCTGCGTCCCCCACAGCACGAAGGAGGCGCACACCATGACCCAAGTACTCGAACACACCATCCAAGCCGCACGCATCGCGGGCAGGTACCTGCGCCACCACGCGTTTGACGGCGACGGGATCGAATACAAGAAAGCCAACGACCCAGTCACGCCGCACGACCGTGCAGCGGAAAAAATCATCGGCGCGTACCTCGACCAGCACGCGCCAGGCAACCACTTCGGCGAGGAGTACGGTGAAACGAAACTCGGCCTCGCGCGCACCTACTTCCACGACCCTATCGACGGCACGAAAGAGTGGCTCCTGCGCGGCTTCCAGTGTTCGACGAGCATCGGGATAGAGGAGAACGGGGAACTCGTCGGCGGGGTCGTCTACGACTTCATGCGCGACATCACCTACGCAGGCTACCGCGGCGAGACCTTCCTCGAGTACGACGGCAAACGCCTGCCGCTTCACCGCCGCCAACCGCTCCCGAAACGCCGCATCGAGATCGGAAAGAACTCTTCGCTCAAAGACCGCCTGCCAAAAGACCGCTACAGCACCTCGGAGAAAGGAGGCTCGATTGCCCTCACGCTCGCAGAGCTGGCCTCGGGGAACTACGACGGAGTCATCAACACGGAAATCAACAGAGGCAACTCCTGGGACGTCGCGGCTGGCGCCTACCTCTGCCGCGCGGTCGGCATCGAGATGTGGGACGCCTACGGCAACCCTTTCGACCACCGCAAGGCACAAAACGGCTTCATCGGCTTGCATGACGAGGTGAAAGAGGACCTGCTCCGCTACGACCTCTTCCACCCGGTGGAACGCCAGGACTAGCGGATGCGCCGCTGCGCGCGCAGATCCTTGAGCGCCTGACGGAAACCCTCGTAGCGCGCGAGATCATGGCGCGCCATGTGCGAGCGGATGCACGCCTCCTCAAGGAGGATGCGGTGGTTGTCGAGCGTACGTCCGACGCCGCGCTTGTCCGGCGCGTGCAGCGCGTACATCTGGATGCATTCACGATAGCCGTCCTTGAAATCGGGTAGCGCGTCTGATGGCGGCGGGAACTGGATTTCCGTTATGACGCGCTTCGCAGGATCGTCCTCGACGGATTTCTTCTGTTTCCTCTCACGCAGCGGAATGTCTCTTGGCATACGCGTACGTCGAGCAAAAGCATATAAAAAACCCATTGCTCGCTTCCCCATGCGTCCCCATACGAAGCTTCCCTGCGAGAAATTGATATCGGCGAGCTTCGAGAAATCGAGCGACAGCATCGATGTCGATCTCCATCGCATCACGGAAGTCCGCCAATACGATGCGCTCGAGCTCAATCTCGTCTTCTATCCGTACAATAAAGACGTCCATGCCGATCATTATGTCATCTCGCCTTTCGAAGAGTACGTCAAGGATATCGCGAAACACTGGCGATCGGCGTACGAACCCATCCGCTCGAAAGGGAAGGAGATCTTTGGGATACTCGTCGGTTTGGTGACGTTCCTGTTCGTCCTCAAGTACACGCACAGCGATGTCATCACGATGGAATCGCTTATCGGCATCTTCGTCTCGTATTTCATCGGCAAAGACTTGTGGGATGATATCTCATCAACCCTCGAATCAATGACACGACGGTGGCGTTTACGCTACCGCGAGGATGATTACCGCTATCATATGGATAAGAATAGCACGCTACTCACCTTCAACTCCTTCGCTCGACGTAAACAGTTGCATGGCGACGTCATCTATCCGGACCTGATGGATTTCGTCATCCGCAGCCGCTCAAGCACAATCCGCATGAAGTTCGGCCCTGAGAACTTCAAGGGTGTCACATCGGAGAAAGCGCGGTTATTCACCATCGATCCGCAAAAGAAGGCGGCGCTGCACAAGGACGGACATCTTATTGGTCTGAAGGCGACCTTCGGCAAGCGATTCTTCGGCATCTGGAAGAACGTCGATGTGTATCAGTCCGCCGATAATGGCAAACTCGGATGCGTGGATAAGGACGGTAACTGGCTCAAGGATACCGCGTTCACCCGCACACATCTGACGCTCGGACGATTGCGTTGGACGATCTCGACCGGTTATATCCAAAAAGTCCGCATCATCTGCTAAACGTCGTCGCCCATTGCGTGATCGCGCTCACGGCGCCGCACAGGAACGTCCCCCATGCCATATCCACGACGACAAGTTGTAGCGGCCACTTCGCGATGAACGCGTAGTTGGTGAGATCGTACACGCCGTACAAGATGAGCCCGAACAAAGCGCCGTAAAGCGCCGCGTGAAGAATATTCCCTTTCGCAAGCGGGAGGATGAAGAGAACCACGCCGGCCGCGATCAGGAGCCATACGAGCATACCCGCCCATAAGCGGACAGGTGATGCCATCCCAATGCCACCGAGCTGTGTCGCGTAGAAGGATTTCATCAAGACCGTTATCCACAACGCATCGAGGATGATGAGCGGTACGAGTGCGACGAGGAAGAGGAGTATCGGGAGCATGGGGGAATCGGTGGTGCGGCGCTTTATGATAATTTCGGAGCGGTTCACAGGAACGGCGCATAGTCGAGCTTATGCTCGCGCTCGATCTTGAGCATGACGTACTCCTTGAGAATCCCAGGGAACTCCACGCGCAAATCCCTGATGAGGGAGACGACATCGTTCTCTGAAAGAACTTCAAGCTCAAGCTCGAGCTGCCACGACCCTAGCACCTCGACGAGATAGACAAGGCAATCGCGCGCCGCGCACCACGCGTACAACTTCCGCTCCTGCTCTACCGTAAGCGGGGCATGCGTCAAAAGCACCTTGTAGTACATGCGGCCGATCGCCTCCCAATCGATCAGGATACGATGTCCGGTAATGATCTGGCGCTGCTCCAATCGACGGATGCGGTCGGAGACCGTGTGATAGCTAACGCCTATCGCGCTGCCGAGCTCCGTATTGCTTCGCCGGCAATTTTTCGAGAGTTCCCTAAGTAGGACGGTATCAGTCTCATCGAGAGCGAAAAGGGAAGGAGTTTTCCCGTAGTGCGCCTGATGGAACGGCGCTCGTGCACCGCGTACGAGATAATCTCTGCGGAAATGGTAGTTGACCGTGCTGATAGATACCTCGTATCTGCCGAACGCTTCAGGGAACCGTCGGCAAGCCTCTTTGATGGCACTACCAGTCTCGGCATAGGACGCTGTGACGAGCGCGAACTCGAGATCCCACGGTCCCGTGCAGGTCACCACCCAGATGACATTTGGGTGCTGCTGCAGATACGCTATGAACGCGCGCTCGCGCTCTGTACGCAGGTCCTGGTAGCGCACATAGACTCGGTATGCCGTGCGCCCCAATTTCGCGCTGTCGATGACGCTCACGTAGCGGCGGATGATGCCGCGCGTCTCCAGGCGTTTGATGCGCGCGTGCACGTTTTGCTTGCTCAGACGTACAGCTGCCGCAAGGGCCGCAAGCGAGGCACGGGCATCCCGGTCGAGGATCCACAGGAGTTTAGCATCGTTCTTATCCAAAACACCACTCATATGGAAATTATAAGATATTTTTCTTATAAAATCTTCTATTTGTAAATTTTTTAGTAGATATTGTATTATATTCTGTAATTACCATCTAGTAGATATCAAATGACCGGGTGATACCCATGAGTTTCCAATACATCACGAAACCAGAATGGAAGATCGACACGCCAGGATTCGAGAACATCATCTACGGCGAGAGCACCAATGGGGTCCACAGAGAGGAAGCAGAAGAATACTGCAGAGGATACGGACCGGATTTCCGATTGCCAAGCGCAGACGAAGCGATCGCGTTCCGATCCGCAATCATCAACTACCAACTACAGAGCACTGATTGGAAAGGACCACGATTCGCGGATAGACAATTGTACGAGCGAATGCAACGAGAAGAGCAGTACGCCATCGCGCCACAGCTCACCGACACAGTCTTCGCATACCTACGAGTCAACGGAAAACCACACTTCGCGTTCGCCGACCCGCGCACGCCACGCGTCGCCGCCGAACTCTCATCGAGCGAAGAACACGACGGACTCGTGAAACGATTCAATAGTTCGTACGACAAAAGAAGCGATAACAAGCCACTGACATTGCCGATAAGCGACTCCGGTGTCCGCACGCTCATCTGGCGCGCAGAGCTCACGGACCGCATCGTCCCAGTGCCTGAGATAATGTTCATGTGCGACCCCCTAAATGGAGCGCAACATCTTTCGCTATCAACGACGCCAGAGGAGAACGGCACAAGCCAGTACGGGCAATCGCCGATAGTGAAAGCGATACTGCCGAAAACGAGCGAAATGAACGCGACGACGATGCAGCGCGTAGAGCAACGGCTCAAGGAAGGAGGAGAACGATATACGGATAGCGACGGGATCATCCATAGCTCGCTACCATACATCAAAACAGGCGGATACCTGAGCGACCTGGAGAAGCTGTCCGAGAATAAGGTCGTTATCGGCACGGTAAGTATTCATGGCAATACTAATTGGAACTACAACTCGACACTCAACAAAATCTATCTGACGTTTGAACGTAGCGTCTGCTGTAATAACCGCGTTCGTCCCGTGAGAGAAGACGTCGGAGAGCCCCGGTTCGTGAACGTGAACGAGTCCTGGCATCTCTTTTGCGGGAAGGGATAAGAAGAGACCTGGACGCGACCTGAACCTATAGCGGCTTACGCAGATAGATATCCATCCACGGGTTCGTCGCGTACGATGCGTCGATGGTCGTCACGGACGTATCGAGGATATCAAAGACGCTCCCGTCCAGGACATCCTGTATTTCCTCTTCCGTGTAATAGGCGAAATACTTCTGGACGCCATACCGCTTGTCGGTTTCCAATCCTTCGCCCTCTCCGCGTTTGAGGCAAAAGTAGAACGGCGCGCCGGGTTTCATGACATGATGGCACTGCGCGATGGCACGTGGAAGCTCTTCTTTGTGCAGATGCATCAGCGATGACATCGCCCAGACGCCATCGAAATGCGCTTGGGGGAAATACAGGTGCGTGAGATCCATGGTGAGGAAGTCCGCATTAGGCGCGTGCTTCTGCGCGATGCGTAGGAGTGCGGAAGAGAGATCTATGCCAACGACATGATGGCCCAGATCGGTGAATCGCTTCGCGTCTCTGCCCGGACCGCAACCCGCATCGAGGATGAGTGAGTCGGGCTTGAGATAGGATGAGAATTTCGCTACCTGCGCACCCGTGTCGATCTTCAACGTCTTCTCGGCGTAATCTTCCGCCGTGAGGTCGTAACTTGCGATAGTCGTTCGAAGCGTCTGTTCCATACCCACACCGCCGTTTTCAAAAAAAGGATTTTGCAGGGGTTTATGACGCTTTCGGGAAGAGTATCCATTCAGGAATTTCTGGCAATGTCGCTTGCATTTTTGCTTTCGCAGGGACTATGATGGGGCAATTGGACCACGAGTTCATCCAACCGTGTTTCGTGCGGAGAAGAAAATGACCAAAAGGATACTTGTTGCTTTTCCCTACAAACACGATGGTTCCAGGCGCGGTCAATAGAGTAGCATGCTTTCTTTTTGAAAACTTCGACCAGGCGTACATAACCTTGAACTTCTTGAGAGCGACACAGATTTCCGGACAATAGTACCCTCTATCGATCGCATGCACTGGATGAGTAAAACGCTTTAACGCCACATCATATGAGACGTGAAGCAATGAAGCGACGCAAGCGACAGCGCAACCCATCGGATGCTTCTGGACGACAAGTCGCATGCGTTTAATCGTTCTCGACGCGCGGCGCCAAAATGAACGCCAAGTCCATCTTGTCGATGATCTTGTAATCGAGGCGCAACGGATAGTCGCGGCTGAACGCGATCTCGACCGTCGACGCGAGCTTTCCAGCAGGCGTCATGCGCTTGAGATATTCGATCGAGTACTTGCTGCGCGTTCCTGCAGGGCCCTTGATGCGCGTCGTCGCATCCTCGGGGATGTCGATGACGGCCTTCGACAAGTCAGAAGCGCTCGACACGGTGAATGCGCCTTCGCTGATCGCGAGCGCGACCGATTCGCCAATGATATCGGCATCTTCGATCGCATCCGTGAGAACAGAAGCATCAGTCGTGACGACGGCCGCGAACTTCAAGTCGGGGATCTTCTGTTCGCGCTCATCGATATCGACCAATGGGAGCGAGAACTCGCGCTTGGACGAGCCCTGGAGGGTGATGACGCACTTGCCTTCTGCGGTCGTGAGCGTGAGCGTGTCTGCGGGTTTGACACGGCGCAACACACCCTTCAAATCATTCAAGTTCACGCACAGCGTCGTTTCCGTGCCGACGTGGTACTCGGCGAACGCGGACGATAGCAACTTGAAGACGATCATCGCGACGTTCGCGGGGTCCATCGCGGTCAATTCGACGCCGTTCTTCGTGATCTTGAAACGGACTTCCGTGACGAGATCCGCGATGATGCCGATGCTGTCTTTGAGCAAGCGCGTCTCCGCGAGCGCGAGCTTCACATTATCCCCTTTGAGCAGTTGCGTCATAGTACCGTCACCAGTTGACGGAGCGGGGACGCGGGCGCTTTATATGCCTTTTCGGTCCGGTTCCCGACGGTTTAAGTAGTCAGGAGAAAAGGTCCGCAAACCAGCGCCAGATGCGCCCGAAGAATCCATGCTCTTCTTCCTGCTCCGTTGCATCCTGCGCGACAGGTTCTTCTTGTGGAAGTACCGCTATCGGTTCAGGAATGACCGCTTCTGCGCCGCTCTCGATCGGCGATGCATCCCCTGCGGTTTCCTCTTCCTTCGACGGTGCGCTCGGCGGCGATCGTGTCGGAGCGTTCGTGTTGTGTTCGTCGTACTCGCGTACCGTTACACTAAACCCTTGGTCGCGCAAGTACGTGCGTGCGACATCAACGACGTCCGCAAATGCGCTGTTCGAACCGTACGAAATCTCCACGTTCTTGCCGTCGAATCGTGCGATGAACGCATCCTCCATATTCTGCCCCGACGTCGCCACCTGGCTCTCCGTCTTGCCGCTAAACGACACGCCTGCGCTCGCTTTCATGCTGGCGGCAAAATTCGCGCCATTGACGACGTCGGAAGCCGCACCAGCGTCATCGAAGACTGTCCAGTAGACGGGTGCCGCGGACACGCTCGCAACGGCGATAAGGAATACCACAATCAAGAGGGGGAATTTCATTATCGGATACCAGATACCTTTACTTTTAAACGTTCTGTTTCACGACGAGAATCGGCTCACATCCGCCACGACTGACCAAACGCGCGCATCACGCTTAAGAATCGATGACGGACCCGCGGGCGTATGGGAATGAATCGTAGGGTCTTCTTATCAAGCGTTTCAGCAGCCCTTCTCTCTTCGGCAACGCGAGGTATCGAACGTTGTTTCATCGACGACAGCTGTGGACCGCACCAAGGACCTGGCAATCAAGGTAATCCTCCGAACAATCCGCCAGAAACGCCACCACAACCGCCGACGACACCTTCCGGTATCCAAGCAAGCTTGTATGACGCATTCAATATGAACGCGGCAGGTAGCAACCAGCAAATCTACACTGTTGGGTGGAGCAGTGCCCCGAATGGATTCCATCCGATCTTAGCGAATGATGCATCGCAGGATGGACTAATCCGCTACGGCGGATACAATCACCTCATCACAACGCAACCCATGGATCCGACAGGAGTCGCGCGGGTCGATCTCCAGAACAGCCAGCAAGGTCTCGGTGAGCAGTTCCTTTTCGATGGAAACCGTTTGGTCGTTGAGCTCGAGCAGATGGATTGGGGATTGAATAGCTGGTATCGCCGATTCAAGAGACCGGACGGTGGCTCAGGCCTCTTCTGGGGTCGCTTAGATCTCCCGTCGGGTACCGATGTGTTCGAGCACACACTACTCGATTATTACCGCTGCCTTGAACCGCGCGGGACACCGGGTGAAGGCGAGTTGTTCGAACAACACGAATCGTACGCGCTCAATCGTTTGTACGGACCGTACGATATTACCACGCCGATCGGAATGGAGCAGGCCCGAGCGGAAGTCACTTTTCAACGCAACCGCGACAACCCACTCGGCATCCCCGACGTGTGGAAGACGTTCCCGGCGCAATTAGGGCATCCGAATGCGCATATGATCATCTATGCGTTGCGCGATCTGTGGGGACCGCGTGACAATCGAGATATCAGGGATTTGTCGCATTGGGGAAATATGGAAGGATACTTCTATGGCGTCTGCGTCGAGCCAGATGGTTCTTGGCGCCGCGGTGTCGGCCTCATCGGGTGGCTCGCTCTTGACGAGCCGAACGGCGATTTCACCGGTGAGTTCGTACCGTACCGCCAACAGATCCAGACAACAATCCGACAAGGCGGGCGCACACGAATGCTGGGACTGTGTGAATTACCCAGTGGATCCTCTCAATCTAAGATTGTCGGTCTCGGGATGCTCAACAACTGGTACCAGCACGACACAAGCCCGCTCATGTTGCTTGACGGTTATGACGGACCACGATTCGCAGATGCGCCGTACGGAACTCGCAATCCAAGAGGAAGCCAGAGAATCAAGAGGTAAGCGCAACTATGACTTCGCACAGAACTACTCGTCGACAACTGCTTGGCACTCTCGGA
>CAZIKW010000012.1:0-23015 GCA_964540015.1 uncultured Methanosarcinales archaeon
GATGACGTAGGAAAGGTCACCGGCGATGCGGTACAGCGTTCGCGGCTGTCCCTTATCGCGGTTGGGGACGCGTTCGCTTGTCACGATGCCCGCGAGCTCAAGCAACCGGAGCTGTTGGCTCACGTTCGCGATGCTCGCTTTCAGACGGTCTGAGAGTTCAAGCGGAGAACGCGGTCCCGCTTCGAGGATCTTGAGGATATCCCACTTTGTCGCGGTATAGAGCGATTCAGGGTCCATTGTAACCACCTGTGTCGCACGCTGGCCGTGGCCAGTATACGCTTTCGCGTACTAGACTACCTAACGTCCTTCCTAGTATATAAAAATTGTCCTAGTTGCGCAACTACTGTACTTCCGACGGTATGATGGAGAAGCGCGGTTCAGTACTTCATCAAGGACTGAAATAGCGGGTTCTCGACGGAAGGAAGAACGATACGGCGGAAGGGGAAACTCTCTTGACCTCTCAATCTTACATAGTATTCTCAATATTACAACCATGTAAGATATCATTCAAAAGCTTTATAATTAACATCTTACAAGGTAGCCATATCCGGAGAACGCAGGGACCGGATTAGTACAGGGACGACAGTGGTGCGGCACGCAAGCAACAGCTACAGCTTCTCCTACTCCGTCGACTCCTACAGCATCCGTGTCGATGAGGATCCCCTCTCCTTCTCCGACCTTCTCGAACCGACCGTCCCCGTCGGTATTTTCGCGAGCGACTCCACCCTGCGTGCGCTCGTACGCCACCTGCGCGATAATCGAGATCTCTCCACCACCCAAATAGCGACGATGCTGGGCCGCACCCCCCAATGCATCGCCGCAACATATCGCGCCTCATCTCCACTCCCACCTGTCGACGATAACGCCCTGCGCATTCCGGTGCGCATCTTTCGTTCTCCCCTCTCTCCCCTTGAAGCCCTTGTCACGCACCTGCGCGCATCGGGCCTGCGCAATAGCGAAGTCGCAACCCTGCTCGCACTCGATCCCCGCACCACCTGGACCGCGACCAAGCGCGCGGAGGCAAAACAATGAGACGCCTCCACGAGCTCCTGATGGCTTTGCTCCTCGCGACCCTACTCGTGAGTTCCGCAATCATCGTCGCGGCAGAACCGGCAGGCGTCAGCATCCTGAACAATTCGACCGTGACGAACACGCCGCAAGCGGCAGCAAGCATCACCACAGCAGGCGGAACGTTCACAACGCTCGTCTTGAACGCGACAACACAGACATTACGCTGGAAAGCGTACGTCGGTAATGTGACCGGAACCGTCACGCTCGACGACGCGACGAACGCGACGATCTATGACTGGACGCCGACCATCATCGCAGGCGAGGTATACGCGAGCCGTAACAGCAGCATCAACTGGCCATCCATCGGCTGCGTCGCGAACGGAACGGTCTCAACCGAAGAAGATCAGCTCGGCCTCGTCACGACGAAGGCAGATAGCATCAACCGCACCTTCAACCGCACCGTGCACCGCGGGTTCTATGTGGGCACGACGTTCGTCACAAACAGCAGTTGCCGGGCGATTGCGACCTACGTGAACAATAATCGCCAAGCAGTGTCGGAATCAGCAACGTTCCAGGAGATCCTCCTGCAAGATACGAGCAACCGCTTGGTGTACACGACCCTGATTGAGAACGATGCGGCGGGTTACAACAACGCGCCGTTCGACTTCCAGATGATCGTCGCGGAAAGCGACGTGACATCCGTGCCCAGCACGTATTACTTCTGGGCGGAGATTAGTTGAGAAGAAAAAGTGCCCCCGGAGAGGTTGGTGGTCTCCGGGGGCGGTTGTCGCTTGTGGTCCGTTACCTGTGGTCTCTAGTCGTCGTGTGGTAACAAAGGTGGTTGGTAACCATGAGTTGTGAGGTGTAGGGGGCTTCCATTGTGGGAAGCGCCCCGTACACGACCTTAGCTGCTCTCCGCCTGGAACACGACCGTTCCATTGCACACACCGAATGGGTTCGGCGGGACCACAAGCAGCCAGTACGTGCTATTGACCGTCTGCGTGTCATCGAGTTGCTGCTGCGTGATCGTCAAGCGCGGGATCTGCGTGAGCGTCGAGCTCAAGTTGACGTAGGCGCCAGGGACGGAGCCGCCGTCCGAGACGTTGTATTTCTCGTACTGGATGCTGATGTTGCCCTGCTCGCACACCATCGCGAGACCGTCCGATATGTTCAGGCCGTATCCCTTGACAGAGACGTTAATGTTGATGTTGCCAATGTTCGTGACATTCGCTTGCTGCGGATCGGAGATATCACCGACCGCCATGTCTCCGTAATCGATGAGCGTAGTCACGTTGAGGGCAAGCAGTGCGTCGATGTTCGTCACATTGTGGCCGGACGCGTTGCCGTTCGCACCGGTGAAGTTATAGTTATCACTCGCTGTGACGTTGCAGATCCACTGACCCGGGTTCGCATAGTACTGAACGCGGAACGAGCACGTGAAGTTGCGGAAGAAGCCGGCCGGAGAGTGACCGGTGCAGCTCGTGTTCGTGTAGTGGGTGTTGTTGTCGTCCGGAGACGTCGTGTTGATAGGAGTCTGATTACGAAAGAACGTCGCACTCACGTTTCCGATAGTCGAGCCGCCGTTGAAATCGCGGATTGATGCGTTGCAATAGACTGTCTTATAGGTGCCCGCGTTGAGGGTGATGTTACTGGTGTTGCCAAAACCGTCCCCGATGAAGACACCAAGGACCGTTGGCAGCGATTCCGTGATGTTCACGCGCGTGTCGACGCTCACGTTACGGTTGTTGGGCCCTTGGCTGAAGCTGTACGTAGACAGCGAAGCGAGCATGACGTAGAGCACGATGCCTACGAGGAGGGTCGCCTTCAGGGAGCCGGAACGAGATGGGGAATCCATAAGCCTAACCATCCAGCTCCGTATAGAAGAAGTACGTCGTCGGTGTCAGGTTGTTCGGGTTTTCAGGAACGATGATCTGGAAGTCGCGTGCGCCGCCATCGTAACCAGTCGCATCGTTGTCGAGGAAGCCCACGAAGACGACACGGCTGTTCGGGTCCTGTAAGAGGAGCTCTTGGAAGTCCTGCGCGCCGTTCATATTCTGACGGGCATCGCTTACATAGGTCGCAGTACTGCGGCAGCTGTCCGCGCCGATGTTGACCGGGGGCGCAGTACCGATGGTGAGCGCCGTATGGCTCGTGTAGTTGAATGTACGGTTAAGACCGTCGGACTGCGATAAGGACATATTCATGTGCGCGCTTTCCGCCGTGACATTCGCGAGATTGCCGCACGTAAGATTACCAAAGAGGACGCTTGAGTGGCGAGTGACGTAAACTTCACCCGCGATAGAGGTCGCAGCGATATCCCAATCATAGATGGTCTGGCCTGCCGCGTTATCGAGGCTGAGGCGACCGCTGACATTTCCTACATATGCTTTCCAGCGAGTATCCTGCTGGACTGCCGTGAGCACGATCGTGGTGATTGTACCACCAGCGTCCGTACGATTGCCGGCAGTCGAGGAGGGCTGTCCAGCCGTGCTGTTGGAGAGGATGGTCGCACCTGTCGGGTCGGCAATGGCGCCGTATACGCCGAGCATGGCGAATGCGACCAGCAAGACCAGCGAGGCGACGATCCTTTTTGTGTTGTTCATGGGGTACTCGAGGGTTGAGTGTGAATTATGAGGGTGTGAATAGGATAGGGAAGGAAAAGAAGGAGGTGTGGTGCGACGCATCGCGATCCCCTCTAGAGGATCTCCACCCAGAAGTAATACGGAGTTACTTGGGTGTCCGTTCCGTGACCGTCGTCATTGACGAGGATCTGGAAGTCGCAAGGCTGGTCGTTGTAGCACAGCAATTCTTGCGGGCTTCCCGTCGCGGTCGAGCGGTTCTCGATAACGGTCGTGTAGATCCAGCCCGTATCGTTGATGGCTGGGTCGTACAGGAGTACGTTGACGAAGTTCGCTTCCTGTTCCGTGTCGGATTGGAAGATATACGTCGTCGGGCAACCGCTCATCGTGCGGGAACCAACCTCGAACGTCGGGTGGTCCGTCTGCGCGAAGGTCTCATTCACTCCATCTACATCAGGCGCCGTGATGCCGTAGTAGTTCTCCATCGTGAGGAAGTTCGCCGAACTCTCATTGGAGAAGTTGAAGCACTCCACGCCAGTCCAACCGATGCTCGTATTGAGCGTCGCGTAGATCTGACCACGCGGTTCCGCCGAAGACCAGTTGTAGAACGTGAAATTATTCACATCGTCCAAAGTGATCGTTGCCGTGATGTTACCGTAGTAACCTTGCCACGACTTGGTCTGGCCAATCGCGTGTACGACGAGAGCGGTGATATTACCTGCAATCGCATCAAGGGACTGATCAACGTAGTTCCCTTCGTTGTAGCTCGTAGAATACGTCGCCGTGAGATCGGATGGTGCCGCGGGATTACTCGCGGCATGCACCACTACGGCAGCACTCAGGAGGAGCGTCATCCCGAGCGCAAACGCTATTGCTATCTTTGTCGTCATGTCTTCACCTTTGTCGCACCACTGGCAACGCAAACCGTTCCCGTCTTCCGACGACAACGGTCTACGCCGCGGTCTGCCCCTTATGGGTAGAGTAGTATACCTTTTGGTATACCCATATATAAATGTTTAGTATCTTTCGTGGGTAGAATAAGTCCTATCACCCCATCACCGAGGGAAAAGCTATATAAAGCGGCCTCGGGAGGATACCGTCGGAGGGGTGGGTGAGATCGTTTTCTCTACGATCATTGAAAATGTCAAGAGCTTCTTCGGGCGTGAAGATGAGCTCTTGGCCAAGCCCAAAGGGGTACCCGAACCCGCAAGCGAAGTCTTCGATCGTCCTAGCGCACGCCCCACCGCAACCCGTATCGTCGAGAGACCGCTCCCTGAAAACGCGAAACCCGCACCATTGCCATTCTCACCAGATCAATTACGCGACGCGCTCAATAAGCAGAAAGTGCCCGCACCCGTAGCGCAACCCGCCTCACCACCGCCAGCTCCAAGATATAGTCAGCCCGTCGTGGAAGAGCGAGAGATCGCGAGAGAGATCGACGCGTTCGAGAGCGCATTACGCGATGCGCATTCACCCGTCAGCGCGAAACGCGAGCTCGCTCGCGCGGTAGCGGCAGAAATAGTTCCTACCGAGCCCCAACGACGAGAAAGAACCCCGACGCAACTGCCCGATGTCCAAGAGAGCGCATTCGATTCCTTCGACCGATTCCTTGTCGACGAGGATCTCTCCTCTGACGGTGTGCTCGATAAGGATATCCTCCACCGCCTCCGCGAATTCCACAAGCATAAACGCGAAGGGAAGCAGTACTATCTCTATACGAAAGATGTCAAGGCCGCCATCGCGCGTAAGATCGGCGAACTGAAACTGCTCGAGCGCGAATGGCTCGGCACACGCGAAGAGCTCGACGATCTTGAACATGGGCTCACCGCCATCGAGCAAGAGATCGAAGCGCGCTCGCGCGACCTGAAGGACCTGCTCGCACAGGCGAAGACGACGACAAGACTCGAGAAGAGCGCCCCTATCGGGCAGGAATTCGCCTTACGTGACGGTCGACGCTTATCGACACTCCTCGATCTGAAGATCGCGCTGCGCACGATGCCCGAAGACGTATACCGCCATCACGTCTTCGCTGGACGCAATGATTTCGCATCCTGGACGAGAAGTGCGCTCGGTGAACCGATAATCGCGGATGAGATGGCGCGTATCAACGACCGCCACGAACTCGCTGTGATGCTCGGTCGCGTGACGGGATAAGAAAGAGCGTTTACGCTTTTGGCGTCGGAGGGGCAGCCGCCGGTTGCGCTACAGGAACGGCAGGTGTTGCAGTAGCTTCTTCTTTCCCAGGCTTGAAAAGGAATCCTTTGAGTTTTGAGCCAAGACCAGCGCCCTTCGAGTCGGCGCCAGGAACGTCGGAACCGGCAGACTGCGCGGATTCAAGCGCCGCCATCTCTTCTTTCGCTTTGGCATCAACGACAGCCGTATTGCCTGTCGCGTTCTTCACGGCTGCGGCGGCAGCAACGGCGGGCACCTTCATCCCTTCAAGCTTCTTACGGTAATCGATCTCAAGTTTGGCGAACTGCCCATCGAGCTCGCCCTTGACCGTCTTGTTGCGCTCATCGAGGAGCTTGAGCAAATTCGTCGTGTGCTTCTCGAAATCATTGAATTTGTCGAGGAGGTCGAAGAAGTCCTTACGGTCGAGCTTCGTCTCCACCTTCATACGGATCTTCTCGAAATCACCTTGCAGCTTCTTGATACCCTTATCGACTTCCTTCACCGCATCGTTGAACTTATCGAATTCGCCGAATTTCTTCTGGACCTCGATGAAGACGGTTTCCACCTTATCGGCGTGCTGCTCGATGGTCGCTTCGATGCGTTTCATCGTCGCAAGCTCCTGCTTGACCTCTTCGTTGAGCGCAATCACCTGCTCCACACCCTTATAGAAGTTCATGCGATCGCGCATCTTCTTCATCTCGAGCATGAGATCCTTCATGATCGCTTCGCTGCTCTCGATCTGCGCGCGCAAGCCCTCGATCTTCCCGTCTTGCTTACGGACCTCGACCATCAGCTTTTCCGGATGGACGCTCTCGACGAGATCGACGGCCTTGGTGCTCGAGACCTCGATCTTCGAGATCATCTTATTGGTGTCCATCACCATGCCGCGTAATTCGCCTATCTGCTCGCTGACACGGGTGAAGCGCTCACCAGATGCCTTACGCATCTCGTCGCCACCATCAAGACGACCCTTGATCTTCGTGAGCTCGATATCGAACTTCGCATTTCCAGTCGAGAAATCGTCCTTATTCTCTTCGACAGCAGGAGCAGCGACATCTGCGGCAGCAGCAGCGATGATCGCGTCGCGCGACGGCCCTTTGCTACCGAATCCGAATAGACCCACAGCTCACCTCTGGGAGACGCCCTGCGGCGCCTCCTTTTTAAGGGTTCGCTGCCCCTTCATAGCGTCCCGGTCGACCTCAACGATGCCTGCCATCTTCATGACCTCTTTTTTCACATCGATAACGGCCGCATTCACAGCCTCATCGATCTCAAACTGAGCAGATTCCAACGTGAGACGAGCGATCTCGTAATCCTTCGGCTCGCGCGTCGCATGCGCGAGCACGAGCTTCGCCGGGAATTCACGCAAGACGAGCGATGGGATCAGCATATCCTTCCCCGCTCGACGAGACTCTGACACGCGTAAGCGCAATTCATCATACCGCACCCGCAACTTCTCCTCGATCTTCGCGAGCGTTTCCGGAAACGGGTCAGCGGCTGCCGCCTGCAGCGAACTGATGAGGCCATCGTACTTCTCGCTCAAGCGCTCATTCTCTTTGCCCAAACGCTCGCGGAATGGCTTGAACTCCTCGTCAGTGATCTGCCGCGCAGGAGCTTGCTCTCCTGCGTTCGCCTGCGCGGCGCCATTGACGGTCTCACCCTCTTTTCCTTCAGCCATGCAGATCAGTCCTTTGCGCTATCCTCCCATCGTCGGCGGAAGTGTCGACGGTTGCGCCGCGGGCGCGGCGATCTGGGGCTCGATTGATGCAGTCACTTGCGGCGGTGTGCTCGGCTGCGCAGTCGGTGCAGGCGGCGTCGGAGGCTGTTGAGCGCCATCACTTGCAGCCACCGGTGTAGGGATCGTTGCTGCCGGCGCTGCAGCAACCACTGATTCGAACGCGGGAGCTGGCGTGGAAGCTACTGCCGTCACGGATGCCGTCGGGGTCGCAGCGGGCGCGACTCCTGGAGCAGCCACACCCGCGGCAGGGACGGCAGGCGCGCCAGCAACCGGAGTCGCTGCGGCCGGCGCAGCAGGAGCGACAGGTTTCACGTCGGGGAGTTTCTTGCCGTCCTTGACCATCTCGAGGAACTTCAAGTACTCTGCCTTATCCTTCGTCGTGCGCATGTTCGCGACCAGGAGCGCGAGACCGGTCGCCTTCTCGACCCAATCCGCTATACGATTCTCCTTGTCGTTCACCTCGCTATCCCAATCCTTGTCCTTCATCGCCGAAATCTCATCATACAGCGACGCGAGGTTGAGCACAATCATGCCGTTGTGCAGGTTCAGGAGCTTGTCGGGAGCGACGTTATCTTTCCAACCCCATTCCTTCTTCTCAGCGGGGGCTTCCGCACCACCTTTCGCCTTCTGATCAGCCTCGTACTTCGCGCGCTCCTCTTGCGCTTTCACGAGCTCCGCTTTCATGGCTCCTTCATCGAGGATCTTTCGCTCGTATTTCTTCGGCTTCTTCCCAAGCTTCTCCCATTGCTTATCGATACGCGGTGTCAGCCCATCAAGATAGATCTGGACCATGTTGAAGTTCCCGCTCTTGACCTTGTCGAGCGCGAGCTTGAGTTCCAGCTTCAGGTCGAACACATCCACGCCTTCCGCCTCAAGCTGCTCGAGAGAGAATGAGATGTCGTCGATGATATCGTTATACTTGTTGTACTGTTCGATCTCATCATCCGGCATGCGCTCAACGCTATGCTTGAGCGGACGGAATGCGACGAAATACGGGCGGCCGCGATTGTACGCCGGGTTTTCCACCATCCCCGAACCGACCGTCGCCTTCACGAGCGAACGGAGCACTTCTTCGCCGTACTTGACACGGATACGCTCGAGGTCACCTTCGTCACGCGTTCGCATCTGGATCTCTGTATTGATGTTCGCCTTGATGGAACCCATGAAATCCGACAGTACCTGCGAAATGAGAACGATGCCCAGACCCCACTTACGGAATTCACGGCAACCACGTTCGATCTGCAGGAAACCTTCGCCGGAACCACCGAACTTCGGCAGCAATCGGTGCACTTCATCGAAGACGAAGAGGATCTTCAGGAGCTTGTTCTCCTGGAAGTTTGCGTGGAAGATCTCACGAATGGCATTCGCGACGACGAGGTCCATATCCTTCGGATCGAGCTTGTGGCCAGCGAAGATCTGGATTTCACCAGGCTTGTAGTACTTCTTGATGTCGATGATCTCACGCGCATTCGTAATCAGGCGCACGTTGCCGTTGTAGCCGCGCGCGTCAGTCTTCTTCATGCCGTAGAGCGGATATAACGACAACATCATCTTATCCTTACATGGACGCAGCATACCAGTCCACTGACCCGTCGGATCGAAGACGATGACGCACACATCGCGCTCGAGCGCTTCCTCGACGATGACTTGCGCGCTGACGGATTTACCACCGCCCGTTGATCCTGCGACGATGGTGTGGACCTTGAAGTTCTCGAGGTTGAAGTACGTGCGGTTCTCCGTCTCCGCGATCTTGCCTACGGGGATGTTACGTGGCCCCGGTTTCGGAAGCTCGTCGTACTCAATCTTCAGGTGATACTTCTTCTTCCCTTCCTGCACTTTCCAGTACCAGAAGCCAGCGCCGCCCAGCGCAGCGAGCGCGAGCAGGATCAGCGTCCAGATCCAGAACTTCACACCGAGGAACGTGCGACTCCAGAAGGGTACATCAACAAGGAAGATGGTGCTCGTGCTCGACGAGAGCGATAAGTAGCTCGCGCTCGCACGCAGGATGTAATCGCCCGGCTCCAGATTGCTTGGCAATTCCACCGTTCGGATAAGTGAGAACGCTGTCTTGAGGTATACATTCGTCTGATAGGTCCAAACGGTTTCGTTGCCGTCAAGCGGCTGGATCGTGAAGAGGAGCTCCACAGGATACGGCTGGTCCACCAGTAAGTTGCGCAAGTCAGTCTTGAACTTGAAGGCGTCTCCCGGTAGGACACGCTTATCATTTGTTTCCAGATTCATCCGCAGCGCTTCGACAGGGATACGGTCTTTGGACAGGATCTCGATCTCGACCGGGATGGTTGCATTGATCTCGCCATCGATCGTGAGGTTACCGTAGTACGTCCCGACGGGCGGGTGACCAAAGAGCGTGATGATGATATGGTCGTTCCCGTCCGGTTCGACCGTCATCGTCGTCTTGTCCATCTGGAAGATACCCGTCATATTATCGCCCGTGAGCGTGAACGTCAGCGTCACCGGGTATTGCTTGAAGCTGTAGACATACAGCGATTCCTGATGGAAGGTATCGATGCGGATCTTGCGCTTGATCTGCGAGAGCGAGATGATATAGTCCTGACCCTCGATCTCTTTGGGCTCCTCCACGAACGGTACAGGCGGAGCCTCTCCGGGTCCGACGTCTTCCGCGTCACTGGGTCCCACATCAACGCTCGCATCAGGACCCACATCAACGTTGTCACCCGGGTTATCCTGGCCTGGGCCGACATCGATGTTATCGTTTGTTACATCCTCTTCCATGATGATATCATGTACGGTCGTCGTGTTCGCGATCACGGTGATGTTGCTATAGTATGGTCGATAACCGTCCTTGATCGCGTAGATGCGCCAGGTTCCAGCACGCGCGTTAAGGCTATAGAATCCTGTCGCGTCGGTCAACGCGGTGCTCCCCACCACATCCACAATGACGTTCTCGAGGCGGGTGCCCGTATCGCTGCTGACGTTACCGATGACGTTACCTTCCGGCGGCTCCTGTCCCTCTCCCGCCGGACACAGGTCGTTTGGATCGGTGAAGAAGAGATAATCCGTCTGGCTCTGGTTCGCTAAGACGGGGAGGAGAAGTTGGTAATTGATGACGTCACCGTTGAAGCCGAGGGTGAAGTTCGTCAGGATTGCGCCAAAGAAGAGTCGGCCGTTGCCGTCTTTAAGCGAAACCATCGCGAAAGTCGATGGGTTACCCGTCTCATCGATCTTATACGTGTATGTTCCTGGAGCGGTGATCGAGAGACCGCCGAGGCTAAACGTGATATTCGCGACGAAGGTGCTCGCGGCGGAATCGAAAGCCGCTGGATTGATGCCAAAGAACGCATCGACTTCCGCAGGCGTCGCAGGAACAACATTCGTCAAGTCCAGAATGGTCGGATCGTACGTGGATGCGTACAGCTCATGCGGGATATCGGGTTCGAGACAATCGAAGAGGAGATTGGCGTCATCTACGGTCCCACCCACCACGTTCTGGTGTTGCGCGAAATTGAATCCATCAACACGTACCGTCACGCCGTACAGTCCAGCCCAGTTCGTGACGGGGATATGGTGCTTGATGACGATCTCGTAGATATTCCCTGCCGCCCCGGCGTAACTCGCATACCCGACGTAATCGGAGACAACGACGATGCCGTGCACCGCGAAGAACGCGAGCAGCAGCACAAGAAGCAAGTGCAGACCCGTGCGCACACGCTTTGGCATCATGCGGACACCTCGAGGCCCAGACGGCGACCCAGACCCACGACCGTCTGGATGAGCTGGTTTTGCTGCTCCACATCAAGACGCTCGAAGGTACCGAGGAGTTTCTCGTACGCGATGATCGCCCCTTCATGATCATCCACCTTCAGGCAACGGTCAAGCTCTATCATGACGATGTTAAAGTAATACGTATCCATCTTATGGACAAGTGACATCACGTCATCGTACAGGTCGTTACGCGCAGGCGTCTGGAGCGTGTCATACGTGAGACGCACTTCCTTGTAGAGCATCTCTGCTTTCGGATACTCATTCGCCGCGAGCTGATCTTCCGCATCGTGCATCAGTACGCGCAAGTAATGGACCTTCTCGTTACGGCCGAACTTGTAGCGGAGGAACGATATTTGCTTCATGACATCGAAGTACCAGCACGCATACAGGAGCGCGATAGCGAGGAGCAGCCAACCGAGCCAACCCCAGCCCGAGCTCATGCCCGCGCCGCTAAAGAACGCGAAACCGCTCAAGAGCGAACCGCTATCTTCGGTCGTGTACCGGCGTACGATGAGCGTCGTTATGGCCTCCACATGCTCGCGCGCGACCTTACGCGGTATCGTGTAGGTCACGGTCTCCGAAATGGGGAACGCGAGGATGGGATCCTCGTCGATAATCTCTGACTCGCCGACCACGTCAATCTCGCTTGCCGATTGCGCGGCCTCTTTGGGGATGACTTCGAAGATGCGATAGCCAGCGCCGAGCTCAGGCGCATAGGTGAACGCACGCGTAACGACCGTCGCCGGTCGCGTCGTTCCGTCAGGGTACGAGTACTCGACCACAAGCATCGTCGTGCTCACGGTGAAGAGTTGCTGATCCTTCGCAAGCAAACGCGAGAGAGCATCTGCATCCTCAGTCATGCTGTCCTTGCCGGCGAGTTGCTGGGCCGCCGCATCTATCGCGTCATCCTCTGCGTAGCGGACCCATTGCTCTTTTTCGACAATGTGCAATGAACGCGGCGTCTGCGCGAGGAGATCAGCGGTCTTTTGCAAGATACGCGCACGTTCCGTCTCCCGCGCCGTCGCATCGAGATCGGTGCGGAACTGCAGACCATCGAGATCGCGGATCGCCTGTTGCAATGCGCGGCGGGCGTTGCGCAGGTCGCGATCGAACCCGGTCAGCACGATAGCATCACGTTCCTCCTGTCCGTACTTGTCGAGCGCTTCGACTGAAGCAGTAATCAGGTCGAGGTCTTGCTGCAATCTCTGCGCATCCGCCGTGTCCGTCGCTTGCAGGACTTGCGTGCCGACAGGAGCTGCTGTCCCGCCGATGGTGAACGCTACCGCTTCGCTCGTGCCCACGCGACCGCGTGCATCGAGGCATTCGATTTTCGCCTGGTAAGAGCCAGCAGGTAAATCGCGCGTAAAGGATGCGGTGCCCGAACCCGCAAGCGATTGCGTCCCGTTCGCGCTGAACCAGCCGTCACCTGTACCGAGATAGAGCGTGCAGGTGAGCGCGTACGTGTGCGTCACGGCGGCGGCGATGGTGACTGGAGGCATGACCGTCTCACCGTTCGCCGGTTGCAGGAGCGTCACAATAGGCACATCGGAGTCGCGCGCAAGGCCGACATCGATCTGACGGGAGCCGTTGATGAGGTATTCCCCTGTCGCGTAACGGTAACCGGCAGCGGAGACGAGCAGGTCGTATTTTCCTACCGGCAAGTTGAAGATTGCGAGGCCAGTGTCGAACGTCTCCGCGCTCTCATCATCGAAGCTCACATCGGCGCCGTTGATCGCACCACCAGTCGTATTATCGTAGACGCGTACGGTGATGACGGAGACATCGTTCACCGATATAGGGAAAGCGAACTCTCGGCTATTGTTCGCGCTGTCGAACGCCGTCACACGGTCCGTGTGATCGCCTGCGGTCGTGTACGTGCGAACGACGGATTGGGCATTCGCGATGGTGGTACCGTTCGCAAGCACCCACGTGAACCGATAGGGTCCTACGCCGCCGGACGCTGATGCACTCAGATTGATCGGGACACCGGGTTTTGCTGTCGCGTTCTTCGCGACACTGACGACGAGCGTATTCTCTATAGCATAGGACGTGGTGTTGATGCGCGTCTGGTTACCGAAGCGTGAGATCGCTTCGACAAGATAACCGCCGGTGCGGTTGAGATAGGGGAGCGTGATCGATTGCGGGAACGTGTTCGATGCCAAAAGCGCGCTCGTGCAGGCGACGAATCCTGTCTGATTCGGGCAGATGTCCACCGTGACGTTCGCGCCATTGAGCGTGTCGATGGTGAGCCTAACCGGTTCGAGCGGACCGTAGGACGACTTGTCGGTCGAAAGCGAGAGGTAGATCGGCGGTTGGACTGTGAGCTGTCGCTCAGCGGCGACGATGTGACCCGCGGCATCCTCGCATGCGATGCGCAGCAAGCCGGCACCGATACCGACATTGTATGAACGCACTGTTCGCGCGTTGGACGCTATCGTGAGCGTTTCAAGCGTGTTGCCGTTCCAAAGTATCTCGCACGCGAGCGTCGCAGAGCGATCATCAGCCGGGATGAAATCCACTGTCAACGCGGGAATAGTGCCATTCGCAGGCGCGAAGACGGTGAGCGTGGGTTGGATGCGATCCACGCTGAACGTGCGCGTGAGACTCGATTCTGCCTCTGCGCCTGAGCAGGTGATATTCCATACGTAGACGCCATCGGGGATGTTTTGCACTTCGACCTCGTTGAGCGCACTATTTTGCACGTCAGGATCCGGGAACTGATACGGCGGCAGGTTGACCGCGCAGGAGGTGAGGCCGGGTACGCTCGCGTAGTATTCGAACGTGATGATGCCATCCGCATCCGTGTACCCGTCGATCGGCGCTGCGATGTCGACAAGCGCGTGCGCGAGCGGGAGCGTCATGAGCGCACACAGCATCATCGCCGCGAGCATGGTGAGACGGTTCATCATCGTCCACCCTCCTTGAGCATGCGCACGAGGTCCTGCAGCACCTGTTCGCGCGTGACCGCAGCACTCTGTTGCGCAGAACGCTCGATATCGTCGCGTAAGCGCGCTATTTCCTCGCTGTACGGTTTCGTATGCTTCAGGCAACCACTGCGCACGATGCTACGCAATTGCTCTGAGAGATCGAGATAGTGGTCTTGATGCGTGCGCTCGCGCAATCTCGCGAGGAGGGACGCAGGCATCTTGACCGTGACGACGCGCTCACCCACGGCGCGCCTCTTTTGTGGTGTTCACGTGCTCGCGCGCGAACTCACGGATCGCTTCGCTACGATTTGAGAAAAGCCCTTTCTTCACGAGATCGTCAAGGAGGGCGATAATCTCCTCGGGTAACCGCACTGTGACCGTTTCGATCCCGTCATCGCTCATTACGTATTTCTCCTGTATTTCCCTGGTATTGCTATCGTACGATATCTCTGTTGTTTCTGTGTTCTTGAAGGCCTATTGTATTTTCTTCGTATTTCTTATTTATAAATGTTCGCTCAGAACCAGTGATGGAGGTGAGATGTAGCGACGAGACATTTATAAGGAAAACCCCACTCCCGCCCCCGATAATGGCAGAGCGCAAAAGCATCCAACCGGCGTACGAGAAGCTCCAGAAATCGTACGCAGGTTTGCCGCCCTACGCGTCACTCGCGGCAGAATTCGATTTGGACGCGATCGCGCCAGACGCATACCACCCGGCACGCGAAGTCTCAAAGAAGATCTTTGAGCGCACCGACGGTTTTCGCAAGATCATCGACGGCCTGCTCCAGCCCGAAGGATTGGCAGAGATGCAGGAAGCGGACGCGATAGGCTCCATGATCGGCGATGAAGCGGCTGCGCTCTTGCGCCACTCATGCGCATCGACCGTGAACTGCTCGTTGCAGAGCTTGAGAACACGGAAATCGCCTATACGGCGTTCATCCAGAGCGCATCGCAGCAATGGGATCTCATCAAACCCCGTCTGCGTCCACTCGTCGCGCGTTTGGCGGCCTGTTGGCAGTTGCCTACCGCCGCTCGCCGCAGCCCGCAATATCTCGGTTAATGTATCCACAAGGTTCCTTCGGATGCCAACAATCGCCCAACGCAATATCGCAACGCTGCTCGAATCCGGCGAAGGGAGCTTGCGGTCTTGTCTTGAACACGCAAGCGCGCGAGCGCGCAATGGTCGCGATGTGCGTATGGTGGGTTTCCGCTACGATGCGCAAGGGCTCATCGTCAGCGGGAGTTTCACGCTGTCGCGCGAGGAAATCGAAGGAGAAGCAGGCACTCGAGGCGACCTCCAGATCGAATACGACACCGCGACGCTCGCGCTGCGCATCATCGATATCTATACCTCCGAGCGCAGGACGAACACCGCACGCCCGGAGCTCGAATTCACCATCCGCGGCTACAATGCGATTTGCGGTTTGCGTTAAAATCATGAACGCGCATTTTTTATAGGGATGCGGACGGCATCCTGCGTATGCATCTGCTCATCTTCGGTCCACAAGGTTCTGGCAAAGGCACGCAATCGTATCTTCTGGAGCAAGAGTACGGCATCAAGCATGTGAGCCCGGGCGATCTGCTGCGCAAAGAAGTAGCGCAAGGGACCGCTCTGGGGAAGAAAGTCAAGGCAGTCATGGATCGAGGCATTATCGTTGACGAGGCCATCACCGAACGCCTCATCACGCGCGCGATCAAGGATGCGAAACGCGGATTCATCCTCGACGGATTCCCCCGCACTCCGACGCAGGCGGATTTTATCGAAGCCCACACGCATATCGACGCGGCCATCTTGCTCGATATCCCCGACACGGTCGCCCTTGAGCGCATCCGCGGACGCGTGCAATGCCCCAACGGCCACGGGTTCCATCGCACCTTACACGCGCCCAAGCGCGAAGGCATCTGCGATCACTGCGGTTTGCCGCTCACGCCGCGCAGCGACGACACGACCGTCGCATTGATGCGCAGGCTCGAGACGTACCATCGCGAGACGGCGCCGTTAATCCAGCGCTACAAAGGCAAGCTCATCCACATCGATGCGACACCGGGCGTGCTTGACGTGCACCGCGCGATCATGCGCGAACTGCGCCGTTTCAAGGCGAAAGAGATCTAGACCGTTATCCGCATGTGCGCATCGGGAAGTCCGGTGCGTTCTCGACGTCCTCGCGACGCGTCTGGATGCGTGTGTTGTTGTCTGCCAATTGCGGGATGACTTTTTCGAGGATATTCGCGAGATCACGAAAAGCGTACGACCCAGCGATGCGAGGTTCGGTGCGGTGACCGATGTACAACCCGAGTGCACCGCCGACAACGGGTGCCGCAAACGAGGAGCTCATCACGGTCAAGCCCAAATCCCAGTATGCCGCGCTGAGAACCCCAAGGCTCATGCCTGCAAAACCTATCTCCAAACCCGTCACGAATCCTCTCGTACGAGCTTCACGTCGCAAACGCTTGTCGACGCCGGGCGGGGTCACGTACACGCCTTCTTCATCGCCCTCCGTGTAGCGTACCTCACCATCGAGGAGTTTTGGCATCGGGTCCCCAACGCCGTACAAGGTGTGGTCATCTTCAGGGATAAAGAACGCCGTATACTCATTATCTGACCAGATGCGCGTTCTCGTCCCGACGAGATTAAGCAAATCATCCGCATGCTCGATTTCACTCTTCTTCCAATGGTCTGTCAGTCGGAACGGTTGTGGCCGTGCGGTGGCCTTGATGGTCTGTTCAAGAGATCGCACGTTCTTCGCAAGGGTTGCGGAGGCAGCAACCGTCTGCGGGATGTCAAGGCCACGCACGAACAGGTCATAGTCTGCTAAGCGCTCTTTTGCGAACGTGATGGCACCGTAGTAGTCAGCGAGGTTTTGATGTCTCTGTTGTGGCGTTATCGAGAGGTCGAGCATGCCGCCGATGATTTTTGTGTAAGACTCTGCGAACCGATCGAAAGATTGAATTGCGCTTTCGCCGACACCTAGGAGCGTGGACATATGGCTTCAGAGTTCTTGGAATGGTTCTTAATCGTTGCGCTGCTCGCCGCCGCGGATGTCCCCGATACGATAGATGCATTTGATAGCCAGCGTCGCGTACGCACCTTTGGGAAGTGAGAACGTGATGCGTTGTTTTTCTAATCCTGGGTGGAGGTCATCAGGTTCTCGTGGGCCGATGTCGAGGTCGGTGATAGGGACGGCGCTTTGTCTATTCGTTCCTTCGAGGGTAAGGAAGGGGAGTGCGCGTACGACGAAGTCTCTTGGCACTAGCCCATCTCTTGCAAGAAGCTCTTCGTACCAATTGTCAAAGGGTGCTTCGAGTTCCGAGCCAAACCCCACCATCGGCACCGCAACGACCGGTAGCGGCTTCGTCGTCACGACAAAACGTACCGGCCCGTCGATGACTTGTGCGGCCGGGTCTTGGCTCTGCAACCAGCGCGTGAGGATCTCGTTGTAGATGGAGGATTGGTACGCGTGGACGTACATCAGTAAGGTGTGCTTAGGCACGAGGCGCAATGCCGTGACCGCGTCGTTTGGGTGACCGTCAAGCCAGTCGCGCATGCGTTCGCCTGTGACGGCGTCAGTCGTGATGATGAGCTCTGCCGCTTTGAGGTATTCCCCGGCGAGGATTGCATGACCAATCGGCACGTTCGCGGTGCTAAAGCGCTGCTCGTCGAAGTAGTTCGGGTAGGACGCGATGGGGATCGCGGTTTCGTTTTCTGTGAGCGAACGCGCGACGATCTCGAAGCGATTGCCCTTGAGGATGCCGAGACTGAGCGGCTCCACATCGCGACCGATGACACGTACGCTCCACGCGCCGCGTTTGAGGTTCGCGATGCGTTCCTTGATGGCGTCTTGCGCACGGATCGTGACGCGCTGGCGCGTGAGGGCGCGAGCGTCTTTCGTGCCGGCGTACCCGATGGCTTTTCTTGGCAAGTCAAGCGCGTGCGCGAGCTCTGAGAGGGCGCGTTCTGTTGTGATGTTGCGCTTGACGAGTTCGAGGACAAGGTAGTCTCCTTCTCCTTTGGGTTCTCGGAGCGGGAGTTCGACCACGACGAAATCCTCAGGAATGGACTTGAGTTGCATGCGAGCGAGAAACCGCCGATGGCTTAAGAACGTTCCGACGGGGGAAGAGAAAGGAGATGCCTCAACCACATTAGAAACTACTCAACAGTGGTAACTATTAGAAACATTTAAATACCCCTCCAACCACACATGCTGAAACTAGCTGAAACCTATAAGGGGGATTTCCTATGGATGCACACGATACACAAGCACTCGCATACGGACGACAGAAGATTGCGGACGCGAACGCGTTCCCACAAGAGCTCACCTACGAGCAACAGCAGACGCAAGCGGCATTCCTCGCAACAGTGACGGGTAACCGTGCGGCGCGCATGAATGTCCTGCCGATGGCCACGCACGGCGACTATTACGATGCGGAATTCTCGCTCGATAATGCACTCGCCAGCATGGATGTACGCGATGGTGTTCTCACGTACGGGGACGCGTTACGCGGATTGTCCGATGCGGAAACAGCACGTGGACAGAAGACGACAGAATACCTTCGCCAACTACCAACCCTTTCGAGTTTACGCGCAGAAGATCGCAACACCATGCCCGGATTGCTCGTGCATCTTGCAGGAATGGAGCATAAGACCTTAGAGGAAGGTGTCAGTACCCGAGATATCATGCAAATGGTAATACGATTCGAACGCCTCCAGACGCAGATGAGTAATGCGGGCGTCCCCATCAGCAGCATCACAACGCACGAAGGCGCGATGGAAGCGCTCGAGGCGATGGATCGCCTGGTGGCTCCGCAATACCCGATACGACTGAATAGAACGCTCGATGAGAGTCTCAGTCAAAAGATCGAAAGAGAGCATAACAACAACATCATCAAACCGCTAAGTCAAAACCACATCAAAGATATGCACGCGAGCGAGTATGCAACAGATCTCATCAAGCCAATAGACGATCGCCACTTGAAACCACACTTAGGCGGAAAAGAGTTTCTGTACAGTGCGCTTGGTGCCGTGGCAATATACACAATTTTACAGCCTAAGAAGGACAGATAAGAAACACCCACACGCGAAACCGTGATTGTAACGGTGAAAATTCTTTTTTCTACTGCTTTCAAACATCAGAACAGAAGACGTGATGCACTACAGTATCCGCGTCAGATCGCCCACGATGCGATCAATCTCCCTGCGCCATCGGCGGTCCGAGAGGTTGTGGTCAGATAAGTCCCGCAAGTTCTCAATCACCTTGTCCAGCGCCTGCACACGGCGTTCGGCTTTGAGATCGTACCGGTATGCGGTCTCGACGAATTTCGTATAGCTCGTCATAGCCCGTATCGCTTCTTTCTCCTTGCCCACCGGTGTGCGATAGGAGACGCCACCGCACGAGATATCGCGATCGATGACTTCGTAGCCCACTATCTGACCGAACGTAGCGACATCAAAAGCCGAATCAAGCCTGCGGAACTGCACGACGATCTCACCAGGCGCGTACTCAGGGACGTAACCTTTGCTTGAGAGCTCTTCGATCGTCGAGTCATCATCAAGAATCGTCTCGACACCAGTCATTGCATTACGAACCTTGCGCATGCAATCACACTTTCGATGGCGGCCATTCCGTCGTCGTGTACTCGCAGATCCGGCAATGGAATCCTGACGCGTAATCGTCATGACCGTAGATATCCTTCTTCCCGGTCGGGACGTCAGCGATCGCCGAGTCATGCAGGACCGCATGGAGACATTCAGGGCACGTGACGCCGGGCTCACCGTTCTTGATAGCGTTCGCGTACAGGGTCGCGAAGAGGATGCTCGCGTCATCCAGCGTGCGGGGGAGACCCGTGGCCGCGCCGATGATGTTGCTGCTCATCCGTGCGATATCGTCGATTGCCATGACGGTGCTGTTCAGAGGCGCTGTTTTTGTAGGTTCCGGTCGCGAATGTTTAAAAACGCCGCTTGGTCCCGTCCGTCGATAAGGGCGCGTAGCTCAGCTTGGATAGAGCGCTGGACTCCTATGCTCGTGCATCCCGATGACGAACATTTCGCTAGACCGCGACTAACTTCGGTTTGACGCGGTGAAGTAAGAGATAACCGATGGGGGTGCGAGCGGAGTTAGCCGGAGGTCGTGGGTTCAAATCCCATCGCGCCCGTCAGAGACTGGAGAATAGGATGGGAAATGCCTGAGACTGTCGTGGGAGAAGCAATGAAATTATGTATTGTCCATGGCTAAGTTTAAATTTGGTTGAAAATCTTTGAGCACATGCACATTCGTAAAGCATCAATTGCAGATTTTGTTGAACTATACGAGCTTGGAAGGAACACGCCTGAACTAAAAGTGAGTGCCACAGAAGATTTCATGGATGCTGACGAATTTCAATGGTCTATGACACAGGAGAAAGGCGTTTTTCTCGTAGCAGAAGAACAAAATATTCTAGGATTCATTTATGCGAACACGAAAGACACTGAAAGGCCTTTCGAAAACAAATATGCCTGCCTCGTATATGTCGTTGTACGTCCTGACGCGCGAGGAACAGGCATAGCAAAGGCGCTTTACGATGAATGTGCTGCTGAGTTGAAAGCAAGAGGAACAACACATATTTTCGCATGGGCAAATCTTGATAGTGGCGTGATAGACTTTCTAAAGAAGCAGGGATTGACAGAAGGTCATCCGTATATGTGGATGGATAAACGCATCTGATATCACTCGATGCAATCATCTAATATTTTTCCAGAAAATCGGTGTTATCCATGCTGTTGCTGTAACTTGTGCGCAACCCAGGATGATAAAGAGCGGGCAAAACAGGGGCGCACATTTTTTCTCCACCGCCATCACCCCTCATCAGATACCGCGAGCAAAAAGGCAGCGCCGAGAACTAGGCGGTACGAAGTCTGAGAGTGCGCAGATACCTTTTGACCCGGATATCTTCATAGATACGGCTCGCATCATCGGCGTGTTTGATAACACTTCCTTGGAAGACCCATAGTCCTGCATGAAGAATGGAATTGTGAATGTGACTCGTTTCCACGTCAGTCAATTTTCTCACGGATTCGTATCCTGCTATGAGCGCTGCGAGTCGCTTCTTCGAGAGCGATTCTCCAATGAAACACGTACTAATGGCGTTTATGCCAATATCGCACACATACGCTTCGCGATGAGCGGTTTCATAGTCGATGACCGCCACAACCCGCCCTGCTCGCAAAAGCATATTCTGAGACATCGGATCCCCGTGCGTGAAACCTCTTGGCACGTGTTTATCATAAAAGCCCTCGTTCTCCAAAAACATCAGTGTTCGAGTGCCCAACCATCGTTCTTTGCCTTCAGGAAGTGCATAGAACGTTTTTTTGAAGTCGACACGGGTGCTCCATCTCGGTATTTTTGCTGATCTCGTCCTGTGGAGCAAAGCGATGGATCTGCCCATGTCGTGAAGTGTTCCCAGCGAAACCTTTGACCCGTCTTGCGCGGGCGTTCCAGGAATGTAGTCCATGATATAGGCCAGGGCACCATCGAATCTGACAAAAACATCTCCTTTCTTGGTAGGCAGAGGTTTGCTGTGCGGCACATCATCGCTAAGAATATCAGCTACCGCCGTTTCTTGCTTGAAAAGCTTTTCTTCGGAAAGACGCATGATTTTGAGCACATACTTTCCTTGAGTTGTTGTTAGGCTATAGAGGATATTCCATCTATCGTACAAAAGTTTCATGTTCTTGAGTTCGCCGAGATCATACGATTTCAGAAGGCGCTCTATTTTTCGCCGCGGCATTACCATCACACCTAAACACTGTCAAGAGGTTATAAATTATTACTGTGGCTGGTTTCCAGTCCAATATTCCACGCCCGTTACAAACCCCATTACGCTCGTCACATTTATTAGTCCTTGCATCAGCATAAGAGAATGGTCCGAAGCGCAGCGACAACCGTGCAAGCGTATCTCAACGAGCTTCCCGCGGATCGCAAGAAAGCGATAGTGGAAGTCCGAAAAGCCATCCTCAAGCATTTGCCCAAAGGATACGAGGAGGTTATGCAGTGGGGGATGATCTCCTATGTCGTCCCGCTCAAGACGTTTCCAGACACCCATAACAAGCAACCGTTGACGTATGCGGCTCTCGCATCACAGAAGAACTACATGGCCGTGTACATCATGACCATCTATGGCAAGAGAGAAACGGCTTTTCGGGACGCCTATAAGAAAGCCGGCAAGAAACTCAACATGGGCAAGTGCTGCATCAGGTTCGAGAAACTCGAGGATCTTCCCTTGCCGATCATTGGAAAAGAGATAGCGAGCATGTCGCCGCGTCAATATGTCACTACATTCTATAAGGATCGCAAAGCAATCGTCGAGAAGAAAAAACCTGGTAAGAAGCAGTGACGAAACAAGAGTGCCCGTTCTGCCACGAAGTAATATATAGTGAAATGCGTTGGATGACACAATGGCAAAAGCATCCAAAATCAAATCTATGGAACAATGCACACCCGCACAGCAGTGCTGCACCCGCGGCCCGTCATGCACGAACTCCGGCATCATCTACGGTCTCGGCGTGATCGGTGCGGCAATCTACTACATCCAGACGTCAACGGGTTTCTGGAACGGCGCGTTCGGCTTGCTCAAAGCGCTCGTCTGGCCCGCGATGCTCGTGTACAAGTTGCTCGGATTGTGAGAACGCAGCGTTTTCATCGACGGCATCCTTAAAAAAACAATCCCACCTCCAGCGGCATGGCACCAGCCCCAGCCTCCGCTCTCGGGATTGCAACAGAAACGATACCGCACGGCACGCGTGTCGTCTATGTCGCCGACTTCAATGTCCCGATGAGAAAAGGAGTCGTGTCTGATTGGTCGCGTGTCGAT
>CAZIKW010000012.1:23025-23729 GCA_964540015.1 uncultured Methanosarcinales archaeon
GCACAAGGCAGGCGCGAGAGTGGCGATTCTCGCGCACCACGGCAGGTACGGGGACGCTCTCGAATTCGGGTTCATCACATCCTATCTTGAGGAGAAACTCCAGACGGGCGTACACTACGTGCCGCACAATGTCGGCGAAGAAGCTCTGCAAGCGGCCGCGTTCATGCGCCCAGGGGATATCGCGCTGTTCTCTAACACGCGAATGCATGAAGGCGAAGAGAAGAACGATCCCCCACTCGCGAAGGAATTCTCGCGCTTGGGGGATATAGCGGTCATTGGCGGTTTCGGGAAGGCGCACCGCAGTAATAGCTCCAACGTCGGCATCCTTACGCATCTGCGAGGATATCTCTCCCAGAGTCACGTACGTGAGATGGAACTTCTTACTCCATGGACTGGCGCCAATAGCGCACGATGCTCCGTCGCGGCAATTGGCGGTGTCAAGAAAGAAAAAATCACGCAAGGCCTCAAAGGATTCTCGAACATCTACGACAGCATCATCCCTGGCGGCATTGTGCTTAACACAATCCTCAAAGCAAAAGGATACCACATCGGCGATTCTTTAGTGGCAGATTCAGGAAAGACGTTTGAACATGAAGTCACGCAAATCCTCAACAACAACCCACGAGCAGACCTTCACGTACCAGAACAAGTGTTCATCGCGCCAATCACGGCGTTAGAGCGCTGGCAGATGAGTGACGTGGCGG
>CAZIKW010000013.1:0-22075 GCA_964540015.1 uncultured Methanosarcinales archaeon
GTTGTCTGCTCTGACGTGAGTGAGCGGGCGGTCGCTACGACGAAAAAGAACGTGGAGGAGTTAGGGTTGAAGATTGACGTGCGCCAGTCAGATGGGTACGCTGAGATCCCTGAGGCGTTCGACACGATCCTGTTCAACCCGCCGTATGTAGCTGGTCGGGAGACTATTTACCGTTTGATGGAGGAGGCGAAGGACCACCTTGTGACTGGCGGCACGTTGCAGCTGGTCGCGCGCCACAACAAAGGCGGCGAGACGTTGAAGAAGAAACTGATCGAACTCTTTGGCAATTGCGACGATTCACGGCGCGCGAGCGGGTATCGTCTGTACGTGAGCCGCTCTTAACTCTCGAGGTGGGGTCCGCGCGGTACGTGGTGGACCTGGTATGATTTGATGCGGTATACTCCATTCACTGTTTCCTGCGCCGTGAAACTGACTTCTTCTTGTCTTCGCTGTGCCGTGCGCAAATCAGCGAGTTCTGTGAGATATTGGATCGGTTCATCCGTGGCGATGTTGAGGAAACGGTACCATCGTGACTGGTCATTGAGCACCGCGAGGTACGCGCCGTTGCCGTTCGTGGTGAGTTCAATGATGTCGGTGAGAGTTCCTCGGTGTTCGTAATGTTCGGTTCCGCAGACCGTTGCTGTTTCGTCGCATCCCATGCGTTTCGGGGTTCTTATTGCGTTTTTTAACATATGTTTTCTCCGAACTTCTCGAGGAGTGCTCGACGGTACAGCCCGTGAAACCCTGCTTTACGATGGTGTGGAGAAACGTATACTGATTCAGAGGATTTATATACCAGGATGCATCCATATAGCTTACCAATCAGCGACGCCAACCAAGCGTCGAGAACCACCAATACGACATCCACCGAATCGAGCTGCTTGAAAGCACGCTCTTCTCGTGAAGATGTTGCGCAAACCCACACCACCGTGAACACCTATGGTCATCGTCCGAAAAATGTCGCCCGATCAATGGGCATACGAAATCAACCGGGCGATGCAAGTGCGCACGGCCCAGAAAACCAAAGCACGATCCCTCAAGTTTCGCTACTATGAGAACGTGCTGTCAAAACTCATGCCGGTCCCGATCCTCATCGGGGTCACCGCTATCATACTCATCGTGTACTTTTACGGCTGGGAAGACCTGGGGCGACTCGCCCTCTCCTGGGTCGTAAGCGTCACGATCATCAGTACCCTCATGTATCACATGTTCAAGCGATTCGAAGCCGAACTGGACTAGCGTCGCGAGAAAAAACAAACGCAAAAGGTGAAACGAAAAGAAGGAATCACACTCCCAGTACCACCGGCGCTAAAACCAACCATATCGCCAAACGGTACGAGAGACATCCACCCACCATTCCCCGACACAGGAACCTATCGCGAAAACATCGAGACCCCAAAGCGGTCCGATCAGCTGCAAGGAATCTTGCGCAACCACCTCGCTGGCGGTACGCGCAGTCAAAGATTCCCTACGACAGATCACGTGAAGGAACATCCGAAGTGACAGCGCCAATAAGATCAGGATACGGGAGTATCCGGTCGTGAGCCACCCACGCGTCGGGAACAGAAAATATTCCAGGAGACAACCTCGGAGAAAAACACACAAACAAGAAATCCTGCGTGACGGCGAAACAGGTCACGTATGCAAAGCGGCGAAACAGGCTTTGCAAAGGACGTGCGCGATAGCGAACTAGGTCGCGCGATCAGCCGAGACCCGAACAGGGATCGGACAAACGAGTCGACCTTCCCGGTCGAGAAGAGGTGAAGTAACATGAATACGGCCCAGATCCAAGCGACAGACATGCTGCACATGCGTATGTCCGAGTGCGGCGCAGTCCGTAAGTAAGTGAAAAGGGGCAGCAATGCCCTTTTTCCTTTTCTTTTTTTCCCTCACTTCTCCCAACCCATTCTCCAATCTCGTTGAGCCCTCTCGAAACCGATTTGTTTATATTTTCGTCTGGAACACTCGCAGAAGGCGGGGATGCACCATGGAACTTGATTTGGAATGCAAGGTCGTTTACGATTCCACACAGTGGCGAAAAGACTTTCTGCATCTTCCCGATTCGTTCTGGAAACATCACTTCGACACGCCGTACCCACAGTTTGACCCATCGTCGACGATCGTGGCAGGTTTTTTCAAGACACCCGCAACGTGTGAGTTCGAGGCACCGAAAATATTTGTAGAGGACTGCCGATTCCAGCCAGTCCGGCTCATAGCCCTTGCGTACCCGCTTATGGCGCTTGCTCCCTCTCAGGAGCCCCGAAGGGCGGGCGATTTTAGTATGACAACACTCTATCAGCACCAGGATGGCCGATGGTTCGCTCCGGAAGCGATTGTCGCATATGATAACAATGGCACCCAACCCATACATGTGCCGTTCGCGTATCAGATACGCAAGCTCTGCTCTGTCCAGGAAGCCCAGGTTTTGCTTGAAGAGAACAAGACGTTTTTCTCAAAGATCACCGCCCGTATCGCCGATCTTGAATCGCTGAAACAGGAAATTGAGCCTTACCTTTCTAAGGTATAATGCGTAGCAGCACGTATGGTAAGTGAAAAGGGGCAGCAATGCCCTTTTTCCTTTTCTTTTTTTCATTCTCTCAAACGATTTGTACTTCCCCGAATTCTTCTGTATCTCCTCGAAAATTTCTGAAAGACGTTTTTTATACGTTCGGCGGAGTTCCCATCGCATGACCTATTCCGTACGACTGCCCACCCATCTTCCGCAACGCATCTACTTCTGCCGTCATGGCCAATCGATTGGGAACGCACGAGGGCTCAACGACGCCTCGCTCGCTTCGCTTGCGAACCACCGTTTCCCGCTGACGGAGAAAGGGCTGTCGCAGGCACAGCAGCTCGGGCGCTACGTCGCAGACGCACAAGTCTTCGCTGAGTGCAGCGAACTCGCCGTCTCGACATTTCTGCGCGCTGAACAGACGCTCAACGCCATCCTCGATGAAAACGCGACAGCGCTCCCGATACTGCAGGATGCACGGCTTGACGAGTGGTGGAAAGGCATTTTCCACAGCATGGATCAGCAAGAGCGCGAATTGAGGTATCCCGCTGAAGACACTATCTGCGCTCGCGAAGGCTGGTATCAGTACCGCGCGCCGCAGGGAGAGGCTGGGAAGGATGTCGAGATACGGCTACGAAGTTTCCTGCAGGATGTGCGGGGTGTTCCTTTCATCGTCGCGCATGGTCAGGTGGGGGCCTTCCTCGATCGGTTGCTATGCGATAAAGAGCTCCATCGCAATTGCGAGTACCCGAACATGAAGAATTGCGAGCTGTGGCGATTTACCAAGAGCGGCACGCACTACGTCCGTGAATCCGTGTTCACGCCGACCGATCTCAAGGCATAATCCGTAGCAGCATATACGCATAGCGATCCGCGACGCGCACGGCGTCTTCAGGCGTCTTGTAGAACAAGATGACGCAGTTCTCATCACGCACGATCGCGTTCGCCTCCGGATCCTGCACGAACTGGATGATCACCGTGCGCGCGGTCGCATTCGCGCACGTGAGCACCGGGTAGTCGGCGGTCGTGTTCGCCTTGCGGGATAACGCGCCTGTGGTGGGCAGCTTCAGGAGCTGGTAGCGCTCGCCCGTGATCTTCGCGACTTCGACGCCGCCGATCGCCGCGACCTGCGCTCCCGCGTCGGGATCGACGCTGATGTACACTTGTCTCACGGTGCGGTTCGTAAGGGTTAGGAGATCCGCAGCCTCATGGTCGCGCACGACGATATCGGAGAGCTCGCGCGGGTGGTGGTAGAATGGGATATCATAGAGTTGATTGCTACCTTGTATGCGCGTAACCCAGATGCCGCCGCTCGCTTCAGCGAAATCGAAACCGTTGTAGCGGTTCTCCTGGATGACATGGTTGTTCTTCCACGATTGGTACGCGCCGGCACCGATCAGAAGGCTGGTGAGAATCACAATAGCGATCAAGGCCTTCCACGGCGATGCTCGGGGTTTCTCTTCTTGCGGTTCTTCGGTGCGCTCCTCAGGAGGCGTCACGTTGCGCATCGTATTGCGCGTAGCTCTATGCGCCCCGCGAGTGGCCATTCCTACTCCTCCGTCACCACGCCGTTCGTCATGATGCCGTAACGCTCAAACAAGATGCGGTCTTTCGCCGCGAGGATGCCGCGGCCCGTGCCTGATACGGTGATGCAAGATCCGTTCGTGGTGACACTCGGTGTCGTGTTAGCGCTCGTGAAGAGCACGACCGGCATCTGCTGGCTGCCTTGGGCGCAAGTGATCACGGGCAAACCGTACGAGTTCTCACCACTCATGCCGCTTGCGGTCGGCGTGGGCAGACCAAGAGTCAGTTGCAAACGCGCGTAATCGATAAGTGAGAGGTCTTCAAGCGTCGCGTTCGCGTCAGCGACGAGCGCGAGCTGTTGCGCGTTCGTGATGAGTGCAATGGCTGTCGGGTCGACTTCAACATAGGTCACAAGCGCGGGGAGGTGTTGGAGTTCGACTTGGTTGTTATTCAACTCGATGACATACACGCTGCCGCCACCGCTGATCGCCTTGTCCCCGATGACGTGGCCATTGTATTTGCGGTCTTCCGCTTGTTGCGGATTGTAGAGCATCGCGGCGAAGATACCGCCGACCATGATGAGGACGACGAATGCGCTAAATGCGGTCGTGATGCGTTTGCGGCGGCGTTCCTGCGCGTGATGGTCGTCCTGTCGGCGTCGAGTCATAT
This sequence comes from uncultured Methanosarcinales archaeon, assembly GCA_964540015.1. Taxonomy (GTDB): domain Archaea; phylum Nanobdellota; class Nanobdellia; order Woesearchaeales; family UBA525; genus UBA525. The sequence goes on from CAZIKW010000013.1 coordinate 4,706, forward strand.
GTAGAGAGCCTCGACTGGAGGTTTTTAAAGATTTGGTCTTAACGCCAGTACGGTCGCGGGTACGGCGGCGGCATCGGCGGGTACGCCCAGGCAGGGGGGCCCAGATACGTGGTACGGTGTGGTGCGGACATGAAGGTCACATGCGCACCGTAGGGCGCGACGTATGCGCGCACATGCGGTGGGACGTAATCGTTCATAGGTTCGTACTGTGGATACGGGGATTGCGGGCAGATCGAACCCGCGCGGCCGTAGATGATCATCATGGTCTCGCACACACGATCGAGATCGTTCCATTGCTGGAATTTCGGGTTGTCGAGGATAGAATCGAGCTCCCAGAACGTGTAGTCGCGGATGGGCTCGTTCTGTCGTGTGCGTGGATCGTAGACGTTACGCACGGGCAGGTCATTCACGTCGGCTAAACCAACCGGTGCGACGAGAAGCGCAAGGATGAGAATCGTCAGGAACGTGCGCATATCTGGTTTAGGAGTGCGACGGGCTTTTTGTGCCTTTGCGTCAATGTTCCATCGTGTACTTGCTTTCCGCTTGTGCCGTTGGGGTTTGGGGTTGTGGCGCGTACGTTGAAGCGTTCCATTCACCCGTCACCTCGAGCGTCCCCCACGCGCCCTTGTCCACACGCGCGAGCGCATGGTCAACTAGCAGATACTTTCCTGGTTCATCAAGGGTGAACTCTACTATCGTCGAACCCCCTGCGGGCACGACGGTGCTTTGGATATGTTCCTGCGTGGGCCAACCGCCTTCTGGGTACACCACATCGAAGACTTCGCCAATCACGTGGAAGCTTGAGACGAGGTTCACGCCGCCATTGCCGACATAGATGCGTACGCGATCGCCGACTTGTGCGTGCATCTTTCCGTTGAGCCCGCCGACGCGACCGTTGAACACGACGTAGGTCGGGTCACCCAGGAGATAGCGCTCAGTGCTAAACGGCCGCAATCCTTTGTCCCCTTGCTGGCCGGTCGTGTAAATCTCGCCTTGCATAACGTAGAACTCTTTGTCGACAGCAGGCATCCCTTCTGTCGGTTCGATGAGGATGAGGCCGTATTGCCCGTGCGCCATGTGGATGCCGGGGACGCCCATCGCTGCGCAATGGTAGACGTAGAGTCCTGGGTTGAGTGCTTTGAAACTGAATGTCTTCTCTTGTCCTGGTTCAACGTTTGTGACCGTCGCGCCACCACCGGGGCCGTTCACCGCATGCAGGTCGATGTTGTGCGTGTGCAGGCTCGTCGCCTTGTTGCGGATGGTAATCGTGACGGTGTCTCCGACCTTCGCACGCAGCATGGGGCCAGGTATCTGGCCGTTGTAGGTCCAGGAATTCACGATTACCCCGGGCGCGACCTCGTTGATGACTTCCTCGGCTTCAAGGACGTACATAACCTGGTTCCCATCCATTCGTTGTGCGATAGCGTTCGGCTCTGCAGCGATATCCTCAACGGTGCGGAAATCATCGATGTTCCATAGGAATTCTGCGGCGTGTAAGAGCGGTAGCTGCACGCCATTACCCGGCCCTGATGTTTCAAGGAAGAAATCGAGGCTCGGTTCGTGGTTCATCGCTTGTCCGACGAGAAACAGGACGCACAGAGCGGTCACTGTCGTAATGAGGATGCTCTTACGGTGGGTGCGCATGCGGGTAGGCAATCGGCCGTGGAGTGTCGACACGATGAGCGCAATCACACCAAGTGTCCCGATGAGTGCGGCGATACCTTTTAGGAAGAGGATGAAGAGATAGTGCATGGTGCATTCCCGGGGGTCGTGGCTTTTTTATTGTTGCGGTAAAAATGAAGGAAAAGAAAGGAACATGAGGAAGACCCCTCCTTGATTGTCTTGCCAGCTATGCAATCGTCGGAGTGTGAGTTGAATATCTTGTTTTAGTGCTGTGCATGCATGCGTTCTTGCTGGAGGCCGATAGCATCGAACGCTTCGTCTGCTGCTTGACGCACATCCCACTCCGTGTCGGAACCGTAGTAGTTCTCTTTGCCGGAGAAGAGATGAACGTGACAGGCGATCTGACGACCGTCTTTTTTGACATGCACGACCAATTGTCCGTTCCCGCCGTGGCGGCGGTGACGTTCGAGGAATCTGTTCGCTTGATCCTGCAAGGTGTGTTTGATAGCGCTTGGCAAGGGTATATCGATGATGAATTGGGCGCCATTCGCGTCGTTGTATGCGGTTGGTTGCATGCGAATCACCGATGCAGTGAGAGCGCACGAGGATACTTAACCAGGCGGTATCCGGGGTGATACCCCGTTTGATTTATAAGCGACCGCTCTTAACAAGACGGTATGACGGCCGATGGTTGCTCACGACTCGTACCCTTGCGTATCCTCACGCGTAAGTGGAGCTACTTGGTCATGCGGGCGCTTCGTGACCCTTTGGGATTCAGCGAGCTTAAGCGCGAGCTGCGGTTCATCACGAGTCGAGTGCTCTCTCGTGAACTCGCCACGCTCGTGCAGGAAGGACTCATCATGCACAAGAGTGACACCTACGGGTTGGCCCCGACAGGCGTTGCGCTGCTTGGTGCAGCGGAACCTCTGATGGCATGGAGTGTCGAACACCACGGATTGCGCCCGTGCGCGTCGTCGCAACGCTGCTCGCGCTGCGCCAATTATCCGCAAGCGGTCAAGGGTCTCGTGCGTATCGGTAAGTGAGGCGTTTTCCTCAATATTTTTAAACGACTCTCTTGTTTCTCCTCACTCTATGCGTCCCGACAAGGAAGTCAAGAAATGGTTCAAGGGCGTGGCGAGCGCGCACCCTGATGGCTATTATGCGACCGCGATCCTCAAGCGTGAGGGTTTCGTGCGTAAGACCTGCGCGTGTGGGATGTTCTTTTGGACGGTGAACCTCGCGCAAGAGACGTGCGGCGATCCGGCGTGCTCGGGTGGTTTTCGATTGTTCGAGAAGAACCCGGCGAAGCACCGCATGACCTATGCGGAAGTGTGGCATGCGTTCGCGAAGCTGATGGAGTCGCGTGGCTACAAAGTCATGAACCGCTACCCGGTCGTCGCCCGATGGAATCCGACGATGGATTACACGATCGCGAGCATTGCTGCATTCCAGCCGCATGTCGTGAACGGCGATGCGGATGCGCCAGCGAAAAAGCTCGTGATCCCGCAGTTCTGTTTGCGTTTCGGCGATATCGATAATGTGGGCATCACGGGCAGCCACATGACGGGGTTCGTGATGATCGGCCAGCACATGTTCGTGCCGCCAGAAGAGTGGGATCAGAACCAGGCGTTCCAGGATCTCTACGATTGGTTCACGACGGGACTTGGGCTGCCGAAGGAAGAGATCACTCTACATGAAGATGCATGGGCGGGCGGGGGCAATTACGGACCGTGCATGGAATTCTTCTCGCGCGGTGTGGAACTCGGCAATCAAGTGTACATGCTCTACGAGCAGACGCCCAACGGCGATCAGGAGCTCAAGCTCAAAGTGCTCGACATGGGCATGGGTATGGAGCGCAACGCGTGGTTTAGCCAAGGGAAAGGCACTGCGTACGACGCGACGTTCCCGGATGTTATCCACAAGATCCTTGAGCGCACCGGCGTGAGACCGAACGAGGAGTTGCAGAAGAAGTTCCTACCGCTCGCGTCCTACTTGAATGTGGATGAGGTCGAGGATATGGGTGCTGCGTGGGCGCGCGTGGCGAGCGAAATCGGAGTGCCTGTTGATGAACTTCGTTCGGCAATCGAGCCGATGCAAGCGGTGTACAGCATCGCGGAGCACGCGCGATCGCTCCTTGTCGCGTTGACGGATGGCGGCTTACCGAGCAATGTCGGTGGCGGCTACAACCTGCGCACGATCTACCGCCGGGCGCAAGGCTTCATCGACCGCCACGGATGGAACCTTGACATGGCCGAAGTCGCGGATTGGCACGCGCATGAGCTGAAGAATCTCTTCCCTGAGCTGCTCGCGGGCATCGAAGGGACGAAACGGATCCTCGCGGTGGAGAAACGGAAGTCCGTCGAGAACGCGCAACGCGCGAACTCCCTCCTCACAAGCGAGATCGCGAAGGCGAAGAAGAGTGGCGTGAACACGATCGAACTCGATCGCTTGATTGCGCTCTACGACAGCGACGGCGTGCACCCGGAAACGATTGCTACCGCTGCGAAACGTGAAGGCATCATCGTCACTGTACCTGATAATTTCTTCCAGCTCGTCGCTGAGCGCCATTCGCAAGGCGAGCAGAAGACGGCGACGCGTAAGGGCACGCATTTCCCCGTTGAGGATTGCCCGAAGACGGATGTGTTGTATTTCCAATCCTACGATCTCGTCGAGTTCGAAGGAAAGATTGTCAAAGTGCTTGATGAGAAACATGTGGTTCTTGACAAGACCGCATTCTACCCGACGAGCGGTGGGCAGGAGCACGATACCGGCGTGATGATAGGCCCCGATGCGGCTGAGAACCGCGTCGTTGATGTCATGAAGCAGGGCGGCGTCATTATCCATGTGCTTGAGGATGAGATCGATTTCGCCGAGGGCGATACGGTACGTGGCCGCATCGATTTCGATCGCCGGCAGCAGCTCGCGCAGCACCACACCGCGACGCACATCATCAACGGCGCTGCGCGTAAAGTGCTCGGCAGCCACATCTGGCAAGCGGGCGCTGCGAAGACGACGGAGAAAGCGCGCATCGATATCACGCACTACGAGACGCTGACAGAGGAGCAGGTACGTGCGATCGAACATGAAGCGAATGCGATCGTTGCGTCGGATGTGCGCCTTACGCACGGTCTTGTCGCGAAGAAAGAAGCGGAAAGCCAGCACGGATTCCGCTTATACCAGGGTGGTGCGGTGCCGGGGAAGACGGTCCGTGTCGTCGATATCCCTGGTTTCGATGTCGAAGCGTGCGGTGGAACGCACTTGAATCGCACAGGAGAGGCGGGTGTCATCAAGATCCTCAAGAGCAGTAAGATCCAAGACGGCATCGTGCGTCTCGAGTATGTTGCAGGGAAGCAGGCGCAGAAACTTGTTGCCGAGCGTGCAGCGACGCTCGCGGAATTGACGGCGCTCTTGGGTTGCTCCGAAGCGCAGATCCCGTCCGCCTGTGAGCGGTTGTTCGCGCAGTGGAAGGCTGCGCGAAAAGGAAAGGTGGCAGAAGGTTTGCCTGCAATGCGCGAAAGCAAGGGCGATGTGTTGGCAGAAGCTGCCGCTATCCTTCAAACGTCCGCTGCGAATCTCGTTCCGACGATAAAGCGGTTCCAGGCGGATATCGCGACAGCAAAGATTGCGTAATACCTGATTACTGCTTCCGACGCTCGTGAATGATGCGGATTGCATCCGCGTACACTTCATCGTGGATTTCTTCGACACTACGTGAAGCGTCGATGATCTTGATGCGGTGCGGGTTCGCAGCAGCTATTGTGAGATATCCTGCGTGGACACGCTGATAGAATGCAAGCCCTTCGCTGTCAAGCCTATCGGGAGGACCTCCTGCGCGGCGGCCACGGCCGACTTCCGGATCGATGTCGAACACATACGTTCTATCCGTCGAGATGCCAATGAGGCGCGTATGCAATAAACGCTGAATTTCGGCGAATGTGAGATCTCCTTTACGGCGACCGTGCACTTGATATGCGTTTGTAGCATCTTCAAAACGATCGCTGAGGACGTGTGTCTCTTCTGCCAACGCAGGGTCGATGACGCGTACGACGTGATCGCGTCGAGCTGCATTCAGTAGAAGCAGCTCGACATTCGGGTCCATGCCATGATTTGCTGGATCTTTGAAGATCTCGCGAACTTTGTTCGCAAGCGGCGTGCCTCCAGGCTCATACGTGAGAATCGCTTTATGCCCTTCGGACGTAAGTCGGTCGTATAACTTTCGCAGTTGTGTGGATTTACCGCATCCATCAATTCCTTCCACTGAGAAAAAAGCGCCCACCATGTTACTTCCTCCTGTAGATCCTCACTGTCGCTCCGTTGAGCGCAATGCTCTCTTTCTCCTGCCACTGCTCCCAATCGGTCGGGGGGAAGAGCGTATCACCTTCATGCTCTCCGTCCACCCATGTCAGGTACATGGTGTCGACAAGACCTCGCGCGAGCGCTTCGCCGTAGATGCGCGCTCCGCCGGCGAGAAACGGCTCTCCTCCGTACGATTGCGCGCAACCGATGGCGTCTTCGAGCGAACGGCAGATGTCGGCGCCTCTCGCTTCTGAAAGCGTTCCGCTCACGACGATGTTTTGTCGTCCAGGGAGTGGCCGGTACTTCTCAGGAATGCTCTCCCACGTGCGCCTGCCCATGATGACAGGGTTGCCCATCGTGGTATCCTTGAAGAACTTCATATCATCGGGAATCTTCCAGGGCACCTTGTTGTCCTTGCCGATGATGTATTCTGCGGTGAGTGCGACGATGAGAGACGTCATTGGGTCTTCCCCGGCGGCAGGCCGACGTTGAGAGGTGCCTTGATCGGCGGGTGCGGGTGGTACCCTTCAATCTTGAAATCCTCGAGCTGGAAATCGAGTACGCTCTCGCGCTCGGGATTGAGGTGGAGGTGTGGGAGGGGTCGAGGTTCGCGTCTCAATTGCTCTTTCGCCTGTTCGAGATGATTCGCATAGATATGGACATCGCCGAACATGTGTTTGAATGTTCCTGGCTTGAGCCCAGTCGTTTGCGCGAGCATCATCAGGAGCGTCGCGTACGATGCGACGTTGAATGGTACGCCCAGAATCGTGTCCGCACTTCGCTGATACATGTTCATCGACAGTTTTCCGTTCGTCACGTCGCACTGGTAGAGGACGTGGCAGGGAGGCAATGCCACTTTCTCCACGTCTGGTGGGTTCCATGCGGTCACGATATGTCTGCGGCTTTCTGGATTCGCACGCAATCGCTGCTCGAGCTGCGTAATCTGATCGACGCCGCCGAAATCGCGCCATTGCTTGCCGTAGACGGGACCGAGTTCGCCATACTTTGCTGCGAACTCCGGATTTTCTCGAATCTTTGCACCGAACTCTTTGAGCGTGAGCTTTTCAACATCCGAATTCTTGAGGTGTGATCGATAGGCATCATCGTTCCAGATCTTCACCTCTTGTTCGACGAGTGACTTGATGTTGGTCTCGCCACGCAAGAACCATAGCAGCTCAACGAAAACGCCTTTCGTGAACATTTCTTTGGTGGTGAGCAGCGGAAATCCTTCGGAAAGATCGTACGTCGACGTGTGTCCGAACAATTTTATCGTATCAACGCCTGTGCGATTCTTTACCAAGGTTCCTTCATCGAGGATGCGCGCTAAGAGCTCCAAGTACTGCTTCGTCATACTTCCACCACCCTATTACCTGCCTTCTTAGAACGGCCATCCTTTTAACTTTTTATCGGACCCAATACGCAGGACGCAATGCTCACCGTACGGATACCGGTATCGCACCCGGAGAAAAGAAGTCCTACCTGTGGCAGTTCGCTCTACAAGGTTCGTCGCAGCGCCTTGATCGTCGCGTCCGTATCCCGCTTCGGATTCGACTGGTATAACGCAATCACGTGCGCCAATGATTGATTCATCAATTGGAGCTTCACGTTGATTTGCAGTGTGAGAATCATCACGGCAAGGAACGCCAATCCCGTTCCTACGAGAGAGTTCCCAAGTTCGACGAACTCGACGAGGAAGTGGAGAAAGGGAATGACTTGGAGGATGTTCACGAGAATACTCGCATAGAGGATGGCGCTAAAGATGAGGCGGGCCGTAAGCAAGCGTTGCGCTTGCGTGTAGTACCGTTCAATTTTCCGCCCGAAGAACGCCGCCTCGTCACGTTCTTTGGCGGTGCGGGAAGGGAGGTTCTCCTTAATCGCCAGGTAATGGAGGTATGCCCGTGAGACGCGATTCAGATTGATGCCTTTCACGATCTTCTGCTTGCGTTCGTGATGACGTGCTGGGTCTTTCATCCGACGCAGAGACCAGGAATCCTTTTTTAATGTTACCGTCAGGAAGGCGATGGCGCGCTGCGATACCTTTATAACGGTCAGCCGGTGCGCTGGAATAAAATGGCGGCGGGGAAGCATCGGCGATTGTTACGCGAACGACGTGCGAACATCATCGAGGCTCGCTCCGAAAAACCGACCCCGCAAAGCGACCGGCCGACGTCGTTTCTGGGCCGCATCTATTACGCGCACTATCGGTTGCTGTTCATCATCACGATCGCGCTGCTGTTGTTCTCGCTCATCGCCATCGGTACGACCTACGCCAAGAGCGGTGATGTCATCCACAAAGGCGTATCGCTTTCCGGTGGCATGACCATAACGATTGCGAGCGTAGGGGCGCCTATCGACCCGGATGCGCTTGCGGATCGCCTGCGCGATGAGTTCCCTGATGCGGATATCGCTGTGCGCGAGATGAGCGATCTGGGTCGCCAAGTCGGTATCACGATCGAAGCCGCGACAGGCGCGAACACACCGGCTGAACTCGAGGCGCTCGAGAACGGCGTCCTTGATGTCGTTGAAGGATTGCAGCCTGGTGCGCGCGAACGCAAAAGCACAGAGATGGTCGGCCCGTCACTTGGCGATTCGTTCTTCCGCCAGACTGCGAAAGCGGTGCTTGTTGCCTTCACGATGATGGGCCTTGTGGTCTTCCTCTACTTCGGCGATCGCATCTCGCATAAGGTGCTTGTTGCGGCGCTCACGATTGTGGAAGGAACCCTTATCTGGAACGCGTCCGGCATCCTTCTTGGCATACTGGCACTCATTGGCGGCGCTGTGCTGGTGTGGTGCTACATCCAATGGAGTATCCCAAGCGCCGCGGTTATCCTCGCGGCCGCAAGTACTATTTTGTTCACGATCGCGGTTGTGGACATTATCGGCATGCGCATCAGCACCGCTGGTATCGCGGCCTTCCTGATGCTGATCGGATATTCGGTCGATACGGATATCCTCCTCTCGAACCGTGTGCTCAAGCGTGATGAAGGAACGGTCTACACGCGCATCGTGAGTACGGTCAAGACGGGTATCACCATGACGGGTACGACGATGGCAGCATCGCTCATCGCGCTTTTCTTCACGCAAAGCGATGTCATCCGCGAGATCATGACGATCATCGTCATCGGTCTCGTCGCTGATGTCTTCTTCACGTGGATCCAGAACGCCGGCATCTTGCGTTTGTGGCTTGAGAAAAAGAGGGATGAGCGATGAACGCCCGTTTGCGAAAGCTTTTGGGTAGTTGGCGTGTATGGTTGCTCATCATCGTCTTGTTGCTTTCGGTTATCGCCATTCGCCCGCAGTTCGATACGCAAGGCGCGGTCGTGCGCTCGGTTGTGAAGGAAAGCCCCGCGGCGCTCGCGAATATCCAAAGCCCGCTTCCGACAGAACGTCCGGTCGACCGAGAACGCGTGTTATCCGTGAATGGCGTCGAAGTCGAGGATGCCGACGGGTTCTATGCGATTATGGCACGTACCGCTCCTGAGGACTTCTTGCAGATCCGCACAGACCGCGGAACCTATTTGGTGCCTTCCCGTATCACAACGGTGAACGTCACGAACGGCACGCGTAATAGCACCCAGAATGTGACGGTGGCGCTCGGGTTGTCGGTCGCGGACGTACCGCGTAGCAATATCCGCTTAGGTTTGGATTTGTCGGGCGGTACGCGTGTGGTGTTGAAGCCTGAAACGAAGATCTCACAGTCTGATCTCGATCTCGTCGTCGCGCACATCACGCAGCGCTTGAATGTGTACGGGCTGTCTGACATCATCGTACGCACGGCGCGCGACCTATCGGGCGATGATTTCATTATCGTTGAGATCGCCGGTGCGGACCGTGATGAGGTCCAGCGTCTCTTGGCGAGTCAGGGGAAGTTCGAGGGCCGTATCGGCAACCAAACAGTCTTCCGTGGCGGTCAGGATATCACGTTCGTGTGCCGTTCGCCCGATTGTATGGGCCCGCAAAACGGCGTGTGTCAAGCGGTTGAAGGCGGCGCGCAATGTATGTTCGCGTTTGCGATCACCCTTACCCCTGAAGCTGCGCAGCGCCAGGCGGATGTCACGCGCAACTTGAGCGTGCTTGGTGACTTAGGTGGCGCGCACTTGAGCCAGCCGCTTGACTTGTACCTTGATGATGATCTCGTGACGTCACTGCAGATAGCGGCTGACCTCAAGGGCCGTGCGCAAACCGACATCCAGATCACGGGCGCGGGTTCTGGCCCGACGCAAGCTGCTGCCCGTGTCGCCGCTGGTGAATCGATGAAGCAGCTCCAGACGGTGCTCGTCACGGGTAGTTTACCTGTGAAGCTTGAGATCGTCAAGACGGACGGTATCTCACCTGCTATCGGTTCTGAGTTCGTCAAGAACGCGTTGCTCTTGGGTCTGTTGTCTATTCTCGCGGTCACAATCGTGCTCGTCATCCGCTACCGCCAACCGCTCATAAGCATCCCGATTGTCATCACGATGCTGTCGGAGATCACGATCGTCTTGGGTTTCGCGGGTTTGACGGGTTGGAACTTGGATTTGGCTGCTATCGCGGCGATCGTTATCGCTATTGGTTCCGGTGTGGACGATCAGATCGTCATGATCGATGAGACATTGAACGATAAGCTCGGGAAGGAGAGGCGTAGATCGTGGAAGGAGCGCATCGGTATGGCGTTCCTCATCGTGCTGCTCTCCTACTTCACGCTCGCTGCAGCGATGATCCCGCTCTTCTTTGCGGGTGCGGGATTGCTGCGTGGCTTCGCGATCACGACGCTGGTCGGTATCACTGCCGGTGTCTTGATCACTCGTCCTGCGTTCGCGCAGTTCATGGAAGTTCTCTTGAAGAAGGATGAGGATTAACTCCGGAAACTGTTCGGGAAGCGTCGTGCGAGATCTTCTTTTTCTCGTTTGTCCCACTCTTCTTTGGTCGGGAATTCATACCCGAGCGCTGAGAACTCTTCTTTGAGTTCCTCGACTGATCCGATACGGTAGCGGTTGACGTGCATCCCTATCATCTTGTCCGCGTCCCATGGTTGGGTCGCGGTGGATTGCGGGATGAACACTTTTGCTTCGCCTTGGAGTGCATAGCTTTTGTCGTTGCCATAATCCGCTATCCAGAACCAACGTCGCTGATAGCCACCCCATGCGATAGGTTCGCCATGCTCGCGGTGTGGCTCGTCCGAATGAACGGTGATGACGAACGGTTCCTGCGTCGCGAGAAGCTGCTCGAGCGTCGCGGTATCAGGAAGTTTGCTTTCGTATGCGGCGGTGTGGCGTTGCATCACAACAGGTGCACTCATAGGGGATATTGAGGGAGATGGATATTTAAGCGTTTCTTTATTGTACCTACTATTTAGTGGTTGTAATAGTTGTTCGTCGTTTCTCCTCCTGTCGCGCAGGAATGTTTAAAAGGGGTTCTTTGCTCCGTTGCGTCAATCACGGACCCGTGGTTTAGCGGTATAACGCTGCCTTGACGTGGCGGAAGTCGTCGGTTCGAATCCGGCCGGGTCCATTTTTCTCGTCTTCTTGAGGGTTTGCCTTGCTGGTGGATTATCGACGGCGGTATTGTTCAGAGGGCTATGTGCCAACATTAATATTCCGCGCGCCATTCCGGTCTTGTATCTTCCCATACAGGGGCTGTATCTATGTCCGTAGGAATGCTCATCAAAACGCAAGCCGCCCACCATATTCGCTACGGTGCGGACGTGGATGTTTGGAGTGTCTCCGTTGATCCAGAATTGTTTGATGTTGAGCAGGTCAAGCACGATTTTCTCTCGCAGAGATCTCATTGGCGCGATCCCGTATTGACGGAGTCAGGCATTTACGTTCTCGTGGAGCGATTCCTCAAGGGTTCGCGCTGCTATAAGCTCGATGCGGTACGTGTTGGCACAGAACTCAGTAGAGGAGTCATCGAATACCCGGCCACACCGGGGGCGTATGGCATCCTCTCCATGCCTGCTGAACGGTTTGGATATGATATCCGTGAACATATCAGACACGTGCGATTCGCCGGTGAGACCGCCTATGATTCGTTCAAGGAATCGAGATCGGCTGGAATGGCGACATTGAAGTTGTCCGGTGCTGTCACGCTTGAAGGGAAGCTGCTCGATGTGCCGGATGATGTTCGTTTGAATGTTCCGTGAATTGCGTATTCTTTTGCTGCGCTCGTGGGCTATTACCGGCGTCCACGCTCGACGAATCCTCTGTTCAAGACGTATTCGAGAGAAGATCCTTCGAAACGGTCCATCCGGACGAGCGCATCAGCGCCAGCTTCCTGATACAGTTCCTCAAATGTCTTGTCAGAGCCGTGCGGTGCGAGCGCCACGCCACGGGAGATCGTGCCGATGAGGACGCCGGTATATCCGTTCGCTCGCAATTGGCGCGCGAGATCGAAACCTCGCATGTTTCGCGTGGATTCGGGCTGGGGATAGAAGAGCCGTGTGACGGTGATCACCGCATCTGGGTCGCTTTGCGCGACGCGCGCGGGCGCTTCCTCGAAGGTGTCGCACCGATCGATGAGGTACAGGTCACGGTGGAGATGGCGCTGAAGTTCCATGCGCGTCAACACCTCATCATCGATGAGAAGAATCCGGTAGGGGATCGGTGGTGTCATGGCTTTCGAGAGCTGAGCCAGATTTATATCTCTTGGCGTATCTTCGGCGTACATATGGACGACTACTACTCCCAAATCGCACCTGGATACGATGCGCTCCATGGTGCGGAGCAGGATGCGAAAACGCGTGAGCTCCTGGCAAAAGTCGAGTTGCCGCAGAACGCGACCGTGCTCGATGTCGGGTGCGGGACTGGCCGTTCATCGCTGCTCTTGCCGGACGCGCAATGGCATGGTATCGAACCGTCACCTGGGTTGATCGCGTATGCGGCGCCGGATATCTGTGGCCGTATTTTCGCGGGTCGCGCTGAGGATCTGCCGTTTGGGGAAGCGTCGTTTGACGCGGTGCTATGCGTCACGGTGTTGCAAAATGTAACAGATGCGCACAAGGCACTCTCAGAGATGCGCCGTGTGCTCAAACCGAACGGTGTGCTGCTTCTCTCTTTCTTGCGTAAGGCGCAGCATCGTGATTCCTATGAGAAGATAGTCCGCGAACTCTTCCATGTCAAAGCGACGTGGGAGTTCGCCCAAGACGTCTGTTACGTGTGCGAACGCCCGTCGCAACTTATTTAAATCAGGGCCGGGCGATTCGCAGCCTATGGTGCGCGAGGAGGAAGAGTTCGAGCCGGGGAAATACCTGAGTATGCTCGTGCGCTCCTACAATCCGAATCAGTATGAGAAATTGCTCGAAGGTCGGTTGCACACGTTCTTTGGGTTCCTCGGGATCTTGCTTGGCATCACTGCGCTCATCTTCTCCGTCCTCGTGCTCGCGTTCACGGTACGCTACATCGGTGAGATGCCTACCTTGCTTGCGCCGGTGCAGGAATTGCGCATCTCGGGCGAAGTCGTGGCGGATGCTCCGGTCGTGCTTATCGATCGACCGAGTATCGTATTAGACGCCACCACCAACGGAAGTGAGACGACTGCGACGGCGCATCCGGATATCTTGCTTACGAGCGGCGGCATCGTCTATCCCCAGTACATCTACGCGGGCAGCGAGTTCATTGCCTGGAGCGATGTGACGGATCTCAAACGTGAATCGCCGTTACGTGACCGCTTGCTTGCGGGCATGGTCCTCTTCCTTGCGCCGAGCCTTATCTTCTGGGGACTTGCGTATCTGCTCGGGAAAGTGTTCTTGATTTCGCTGTTGCTTCTCGCACTCGGGTATTGGGTGCCACGTGCGTTCAAGCACCGCATCACGTTCAAGGAACTCCTCAAGCTCCTCATTATTGCGTTGCCGAGCGTCTTGATTCTTGGTATCGGTTTGAGTCCGCTTGCGCCAGGCATCCTGTTCTGGTGGGGTGTCGGCTTGTCCGTGTTGATGTTCACGATCGGCGTCACGCTCATGAGCGAACGCCTGTCGACCGAGTGGACGAAGCGCGGCAAGGAACGCTCCTAGCTTCCTCTTCACCGGAAAGCATAAGAATTGGGGACTGCGTTTTCTCGCATATGGGATTCGACCCGAGTACGATCAAGCGCCCTGTGCCTTCTGCGGCCTCTTTACCGCCGAACGCTTCTCGCGAGCAGCGTATCGCGATGTTGGCGCAGGAGCTCCATCGCCGCGGCGTCACAGTCAGTCTGGCCGATGCGAAGCGATTGGCGGAAGGTATGGTCGACGTCGAGCGCAAAGTGATCGATGAAGGATCGCGCAAGCGCGATGAGCCGCGTCCGCAGGATACGACGCGAGCGAGCATCCAGTCTTCTGACCCGATGTTTGCCGCTGCGGGTGTTTCTGTTGCGCCGCCGCCGCAGCGCGCATCGTCCGGTCCGGTTCCGACGTTGTCGCTCGCGCCTGATTTCGCGCGCTTCGTTGAGCGTACGTCAGGGACGCCGCTCGCGCGCGCTCAGGCCGCTCCTGTTCCTGCGCCCACTCCTGCGGCGGTCGCTGTTTCGCGCGCTCCTGAGCCGATTGCTGCGTCGATGCCGTCACCTCGATCTGCTCCTACCGTGTACGGTCGTAATGATGAGTTCAAGACCGCGTCTGTTCCGCACGCATCGGCGCGTAAGCAGATGTTTTTCGATGAAGCACCGCCCATGTCGCAGTTGCGTGGCTTCCAGAAATCCGGTGTTCCGGAGGCGCTGAAATTCCGTGGCTTCCAAGGAACGGAGAGCGCACTGCACAGTGCACCTGTTTCTCCGGTTGCTTCTTCTGTCGTTGCGCCCGCGGCTGAATCCGCGTCTTCCATTGCTGCGCATCCGCCGATGTCTGCTCCTGATGTGGTGCGCGAGGAAGTCGTCGAGGAACAGTTCGTGCGTGAGGAGATCGTCAGCGAACCGGAGCCGGTCGTGCAAGAAGCGGTCCCTGAAGTTGCGTTCGCTCCTGAGTCTGGGTTTGAGATGCCTGTTGAGCGACCAGTCGTACACGAGTTCGAAAGACCGTCAACACCCGAGCCGGTTGCTCACGCGCCTGAGCATCATGTTCAACAGCATGTTACCTCTCACGTGACGCCTCCTGCGCACGTCGCGCCCCGGCCGGTTGAGCCTGCGCCAGAGCCTGTGACAGAAACGATCCCTGAGCCAGCCCCGGTCGTCCCCGAGCAGCCGAAGGAAGATCTCGCCAAGCAGCACGGCGTCGATATCTTCCAGATGTTCAAGAAGAAGTAGTTTCTCGACGATGCGTGAGACGACGAAACCTTTATATATGAATAAAGTACTTCCTAGTAGTAACATTCAGGGGTTTACTATGGTTCCGATCCTCAAGCGCGTATTGGCAGCAATGCTCGTCCTGCTTGCGCTCCCGCTCGCATCGATGGGTGTGAGTGCGTACCACTACGAGTACGACGACCGCGACTATCAACCTCCTATCTACCGCACCGGCTACTACTACAACACGGTCGCGTACGGCTACAGCGGTTGGGACTACCACCGCATCCACTACAGCT
Organism: uncultured Methanosarcinales archaeon; assembly: GCA_964540015.1. Taxonomy (GTDB): domain Archaea; phylum Nanobdellota; class Nanobdellia; order Woesearchaeales; family UBA525; genus UBA525. The sequence continues at coordinate 20,095 of CAZIKW010000013.1, forward strand.
ACCACTACCCGTACAGCACGTCGTGGAACAGCGGCTACGGATACGGCGGTTACGGCGGCAGTTACGGTTACTCCAACTCTCTGCCGTACGGCTGGACGCGCTGGCAGTACGCGTACCCGGTCAACCCTGGGTACGTAGGCTACCCGACGCCGGGATACTATTGGTAGTTGCGTGCCATGGTTCGTCTCACTCATGTCGTCGGTGGCGTTCTTCTCTGCTCTATCGGCGCTCTCGCATGCGAAGTCCGTAGCGGTTACCTGATGGCTCAAGAGGCGCGGCAGCGCATCGTCGCGCTGAGGGATTCCTATGATGTCGTGAAGGTGCAAGAGCGTGCGCTTCCCGAACGTGAAGTGGTCTATGGCCTAGATGAGAACCGTGATGGCGCTATCGATCATATCGTGCTCGCGCAGTGGACCGTCGATCATGGGCCGACGCCGACATTTCGCGACTACCGCCTCGGAGACCAAGGTTTCAACGGATTTCTCGATCGCCTCCAGCACGACTGAGGTTCTCTCCCATGAGTTGCGTCGAATACGAACTCGCGACGCTTTTGTGCGATGATCCGCGGCCGGTCAGGGGCGGCTCCGTCTCAGCGGTCTTCCATACGACGTATGAGGACCGGCCTGCGATTCTGAAGCTTCCGCGTGTCGATCGACCGCAGTGGAGCGGCGATCATGTCTGGCGCGATGCGCGAGTCCTTGTGGAGTTAGAGGGTATCCCGACGCTGCCGCGCCAGTACAAGGTGTGGGACTTGGCGCGCGAGGATTCTGTCGCGTCCCTCACAGCGCTCTTGTATGGCGACGCGCCTGCGGCATTCGGTCTCCTGCGCGAGTACATCGAAGGGGATTCGCTGGGTGATGTCTTGCGCCAAGGCCGCTCGTTCGATCAGGATAGGCTCATCGCGGATGTCGCAGCGATCCATGAATGCGGCTACGCGGCGCTCGATATCACGTTGAATAATATCCTCATCGACCCGCAAGGCGTCGCGCACCTGATGGATTTCGGGCTGTCCGTACGACATTCTGAGGTCTCGGCGAACGAGTTCTCTGGACTCAAACGATTTGATCGGAGATGTCTGCGTGAGCTGCTTCCTGGGGCCGCAACAAAGGGGTATTTTGCATGAGTGACGGTTCCCGAGATATGTCTTCGTCCCGCGATACGTCGTATGATGATCCCTTTGCTTCAATATCTCTCTCTTCCTACGTGCGCTATCCTCTGGCTGCGGGTTTCGTGTATCTCTCTGGGCATACCATGGAACCGATGATATACCCGTTTTTCACCAAGGAATATCCTCTCGGAGAGATTGCAGTTTCATTCGTAGCTACCGTTTCTTGCGCGGCCATCGCTATTGCGTTATGCGCCTTTCGCGGCTGCTCTCTCGTGCGCGAGACTGAGGGCGACCTCGAGCGCCTCGCTCAAGAGCGCACGTCCACTTCTCGAGAATAGCTATTCAGTGCTGATACTTCAGTCGGTTCAGCGCGTGCTGCGCTAACCCTAACTCTTCTTGCAAGCGATCGCCTGAGAGCTGGTACTGGCTCGCGCGCTCGATATTCTGCTTCGCATCGCTGTACGCGCGCTGGTCGTTCGGATCCCAGGTGTTCTGCCCGGCCAGACGGTCAAGCGTCTGCGCCGCGGTCTCGAGGGTCGCATAGAGCGGACTCGCCGTGCGCTCCTGTCCGGGAACTGCGTAATCGGGTCGGTCGGTGCGGTATTGCCCGTTCGCTTGCGCTGCCCGCTCGCCGTTGAGGAGGTCGTCGATGGACTCCTGTTTGCGCTCCTCCTTCACGGGCTCCTTGTGCGCTTCCTTACGCTCGCGTTCTTCCTCTTCGATCTCTTCCTCTTCGATCTCCTCTTGGCTGCGCTTGATGAGCTCTTCGGCGGCACGGATCTCCTCGTCCGCCTTGCGCTTCGCTTCCTCGGCTTGCGCTTTTTGCTCTTCTTCGAGCGCGCGCAGGTACTTGATACGCTGCTCAGGCGTGAG
>CAZIKW010000014.1:0-21741 GCA_964540015.1 uncultured Methanosarcinales archaeon
GACCGTACCACCTACTCCGAGCGTGGCGTCTCCAACAGCACCTGCTGCCATATAAATCGGTCCACCTGGTTGATCCGTATTCCCATCACCGCCACAGCCGGTCGTGATGTTGATCATGCCAGCACGACCACCAACTCCAAGACCAACACCATCACCACCACGACCTGAGAATATCGTGATGTTGCCCGCTTGCGAACCTGAGGTGCCGCCGCTATCCCCGCCGCTGCCTGAACGCAGGAATATGGAACCCGCGACGTAAGCATCATTAACCCCGCTTGCGTTACCGGCCATCATATCTATCGAGGCGCCTGTGGTCGATTCAGGAGCGCTCACGCTGAACGCGTACGTGTCGTTGGCGCTTGCATTCACCTGCAGGCGAGCGGTCGGAGCGATCGTCCCGATGCCGACAAGCCCGGTGTTGCCGTTCACGAACACGTGCGAGGACCCTGTGGTGTTGTGCACAAAGAACGAGCCGCCAGGAAGTGAACTATTCACCTGCAGCGCGGCTGTCGCCGAAACCACGCCGATACCGACGTTTCCACTCGATCCTATGCTCATGCGTTCGATTGGATCAGTGGTGGTGGGTTCGGAGGTATAGAAGCCCATGCGCTGACCACGGCCAATAGAAGAGTCCATCACGACACCGATGCGCGAGCGCACGCCAACACCGCCGCCACCTGTGTCCGACGAGCTGAAGTCGAGGGATTCGTACGGATGCGTGATATTCCATGTGTTCGTATTCCCCGTATCATGCAGCACGATGCTTATCGGCGCGGAAGTGGTGCCTGCGGATCCATTCGAATCGCCATAAAGCATCAGGGGACGAGTAGGGGATGCGGTCCCTATCCCGACGCGACCATTGGTGTTGTCGACGAAGAGGATGGGGTTGGAGGAAGCGTCCCTGCCCACCGTCACGTTCGTCGCGTTGTTCGCGAGGTACACTTGCGTTGTCGTATTGAGCCAACCGCTTCCCGGGGTTCCTGTAAGACAATTGGTACCGTCAGCGAGGCAGACGTTCTGGCCGTTAATGGTCGTGCCGCTACCAAAGGTACCGACGCGCGCATTGCTGATAGTCGTTGTGCCGGCGATGATGAGGACTCCTGTTTGGATATGGAGATTGCCCGTGCTCACATTCACCGTGCCGTTGATATCGACCAATTGTGTGGGACGTGGGGTGCCAAAACCGGTGCGACCGAACCGAGCGTCAATATAGAGCGCAGGTAGGTTGCCTGTCGCGTTGCCGATGCTGACGTTTGTAGTGTTGGTGACGAGATCTACAAGGGTTGAGCTGTTTTTCCAACCGCTTCCCGAAACGGCGCCGCCAGGGCAACCCGTACCGTCGGTTCGGCAGACGGATGCGTTATTGATGATGACCTGGTCAGCGGTAATTGTGATGCCATCGCCAGCGTTCACATCGAGGACCGGATCAGATGCCGTGCCGCTGTTCGATATCCCGCTTCCCGCAGTGACCGTGGAGACGTTCCCGGTGTTGTTGCCATTGATGCAATTGGTGCCGTTCGATAAGCACACCGCGACGTTCTGCTGACGGATGGTGCCCGAGACGTTAAGCGTGACGCTTGAGCCAGTAGTCGGGCCGATCTGGACGACCCCCGTGGTTCCTGCGCGCGTGTTGAGACGCAGGTTCGTGATCGCATCAAGGTAGAGCTCGTTCGCATCTGACTGGATTGCGGGGCGGCTGCCCGGCGTGAGGATCGTTCCGTTCGCGCGGATATCGAGTTGTGTGCCATACAGGAGGGTGGCCCATTGGACGGTACCGGCGACGAAGTTGCCGCTGAGGTTGATCGAACCCGTGACGTTCGTATCGCCCACACGCAGCACGTAGAGCGAATCGTGACCGGGGTCGTTCGCTGCTGCAACCGGGAAGACAGCACACAGGAGGAACGCCGCGATGGCGAGGACGAGGATGCTGTGCTGCCGGTTCATTCGTACACGCTCGTGCGGTAGGGGATGACATTGCCGCGGATGTAGAGGTCACCGGATACCGGGTCGGCCCACATCATGTACACGCCGCGGCGGTTCATCAGCGCGTGGCTGCCCGATGGCGGTACGAGGTTCTCGTTCTCCTCATGGAGCTGGCCCCGGAGATTCAAGTTCCCGGCCGCATCGATCCAGATTGTGGGGACGTACTGGAAATCGTCATTGTACCCGATGCGGTAATCGCTCTCGACTGCTGAACCGGTACTGCCTTCGATGACACGACCAGTTATCAAGAGATTGCCAATCGGCGTGATGCGACCCCGAGCTTCGCGCGTGAAGGTCTCAAGGAGCACGTCCTCCTCGAAGTAGCGGCCGCCTTCGGCGTTGAGGCAGGATGCGGGGCGCAGGTTCGGATCAGCTATCGCGCACTCATCGATGGTGAGGTTCGTTTCGTTGAGCGCGGGGTCGGGGAGCGTATCGATAGATGGTGTGTCGTTTAGTTCAGGTGTTGGTGTTTCGTTGAGGGCTGGTTCAAGCACCGGTTCCGTCGCGTTGATCGTCTCGTTCCCCACAGTCTCGGGCAAGAGCGTGACCGTGAAGGGGTTGCTCTCAACTAATTCCGCGAGGTCGGATGCGTAGGCGATGTACGTATACGCGCCCGCGCGACCACTGATCGTGAGGATGGAGCCGTTGAGCGTTTCTGTCGCTCCAAGCGGGTGGGAGGTTTCGTACAGGAGCGCGTCGCCATCCGCATCAGCGAAGTGGTCGGCGAGGTCGATCGTGACCGTGATGCCTTCTTGGTCGGGGATCGTGACCGCGAACACCGGCGGCGTGTTCTCGAGCTTCGTGAGGATGACGTTGCTCAAGTTGAGCGTCGCGTCGCCGACGACCGTGATGCGCAGCGTTGCGGGACCGCTCCTGCGCTCAAGCGCGCATGCTTCGCCGCAGCCGGTGAGGACCGCGTGCGGAGGTTCTGCATCTACAGCGACAACCGTGAAGGGGAGCTCTTCTTGGATGACGCCGTCGCCTTCTTGCGCGAGGAGCACGATGACGTATGAGCCAATAGGCAGCTCGCGTGCGAACGTTGCGGGGTCAATAGGTTCGGTGCCGTCCGCGCGTACGAGCGTCGCTCCCACGATCTGACCCAGCGTCTGGATGGTGATGAGGTCGCCTTCGGTGTACCTGCGCTTCTCAAGACTGCCGTGGACCGTCGCTATCGCTCCTTCACGATACTGCGCTATCGTGCGTTGCTCCCCATCGATATCGAGGGTGACGAGGATGTCGCCTGCGCCGTACGCGGTCGCGAGGATACCGACTGCGTCTGTATTATCAAGCAAGACCGGGATATCGGTCGTTTCCGTGATATAGCGGTTGAGGTCAAGCGTGGTCTCTTGGATGACCGCGCCCGTGATGCCGCCGCCAAGCCAGAAGAGCGCGCCGAGCATCGCGACCATCATGACCGCGAAGCCGATGACGAGCGTGCGCGGATCGTGGCCTGCTTCGTTCTCGCGCGTGGCGCGCTTCGCGGTGCGCTCCACTGCTAGCTCGCGCTCCGTGTGGCCGTGCTTTGCGCGCAGGTACGCGTCACGCTCTGCGACCGTAATCGTCCCGCGCGCGACTGCACGGTCGAGTTTCGTGAACGACTCGTGGACCGCGCGCTTCGTGACCGCTTCCTCGTCCGTGACGTCCTCTATCACGATGTCTGCCTTCGTGTCCGCGCTTGCGGCTGCGCGCAATTGCAGCAGATCAAGCGCTTCGCGTTCGTCTTTGCTTCCGTACATCTGCGTGAGGAAGCCGTCGCGCTGCGCTTGGGTGATCGCGTTACGTGCGAGCGCCGCGTCAGCTTTGCTGAACGCGCGGTGGATCTCTTCGCGGTGCGTGGCCAGTTCAGGCGCGCTCAGCGGTCGCGTATGGGGGTCGCTCATTTTGCGCCTCCCAGCTTCTTCTTCGCGCGCGTGTACGTGGTCCAGATCGTGCGATCGTCACGGTTGAGCAGTTTTGCGATCTGCGCGTACGTCATCCCTTGGCTGTCCTTGAGATAGACAACAATCGATTCGAGCGCGGCGAGCGTGCGATCACGGAAGATGAACGTCGGAACGTTCAGATAGCGTTCTGTTTGCGTGTCGTCGACCAAATACTCACTCGTACGCGTATTGCCGTACCCTGTAAGTATTCCCTTAAATATCAAGTAGAGAAAAGAAATACCTACAGAAGAAGTAGAATTACTTACTTTGTGAGTAAAGTATGAAATAATAACATTCAATATAGAAAATACTTACATAGAGAGTAGAATTACTTACAAAATAAGTATAAAATTGACTAACAGAACTAAGGAAAATAAGTAGACGAAGAAATAATACTTACAATAGCAGTATGCTGCATTTCAGGGGGAAAAGGAACATACGTTCAAAAGCGTGTGCACGCTCCCCTATGAGCATGGGAGACGGATTTGAGTTCGGAGAGCGGCCAGGAGCGCAACTCTACGCACGTATTAGGCAGGACTCCACAGCATCACCTACACGACAGGAAGCGTACAAGGCACCATCAGCACATCCTCAAAGCACAAGAAGCATCGAACGTCCAATCCTTGACGCGGTCGCAAGCGTCACCGCACGCGTCGCAGCGGACAGCGATATCCCTGAAACGCAAGCACGGCAAGAAGCGCGCATAGCGCAATTGGAATCGCACGTGGAACAGAAGCGCGAGGAATTACGGGAACCGGCAAGGGAATTCTATACATCCCTTGAGCACCGCCTCAGCGAACTGCACAGCGATGTACGAGGCCCTTATTGGAAGTCCAAAAGGATAGACATCGCGCCGTATTCGATCACATCGACAAAAACAACGCTCTGCATCACCGAATACGGCGAAGATACAGAAAGGATCATCACCTATCGTCAAGCGCCCCGTAGCACTCCCACGAACCGCACCTATCCGACCATCACATGGCAAGAGAAGCCTAGTATCGCAAAAAGCAAGCCCGATGAAGCTCAGCTCTTCGCGCTCGCAGTCATAGGAGGATCAACAACGGTGTTCTCAGCACTAGCAATAGAGCTTGGAAATGCGATGATGCATTGGCACATGAGCGATAAAGCCACGTGGCTCACCGCCCTGGGGATAGGCGCAACGGCCGCCGCAGCGATGTATGAGAGCATGCGAGATCGCTCGCCCAAGTGGCGAAAGAGAGCGGTCGCCGAACAGCTCAGCCCTCAGCCAGAAGAAGCGATCGCCCTCATGCACACCATTGAACATACGCTCGATGCGGTAACGAATACGATGAACGTAACGGTTCGCGAACACGAAGAAAACTTCCAATATGCGCTCAAAGACCAAGAGCAACAGGCGCGCATCGCCGAGCTCGAACGCCAACAGAGAGCTGTCGCGAGCACAACAATCCGCCCAGACCGTATCCGATCCTAGCCCAGGTAGCTCACGATCTCAGCCTTCGAGCGCAGCACATCGATGTACAGCGCTAAACGCGTCTGTGTCTCTGTCGTACGCATCGATTGCTGCAACTGCTGCGACACATCAGCGTACGGCACGACCGATGCGGGCAGGACCTGCAGGGTCTGCACGAAATAGATGCCGTCATCGACCGCGACGACCGCCGTCTGGTTCACGGGCGTCCCGAACGCAGCCGATTCCAGGCGCGCATCAACGACGCCACGCGGTAAGACGTACACACCGCACTGCTCGCGTGATCGCTCATCATCAGAATACTCCTTCACCAAAGCGCAGAAGTCCTCGGTCGGGACCTTCGCCGCAAGCTCATTCGCGCGGGCCTCGCCTTGCGCAACCGTACGGCCCTCGCTGCCGATAATGATCAGACGAGCCACTGCTTGCTCGCCACGAATAAACTGATTCGGGTCAGCGAGGTACGCCGCTTGCGCATCATTTTCCGTGACCGTGACCTCATCGAGCAAGAGGCGCTGGCGCAGGAGTTCGTCCACGCGTGCCGCGACGACCGATTGCGTCTCAAGCCATGAAACATCGTACCCAGCAGCCGCGAGCGTCTGGGTCGCATTCGCTTCATTGCCGCCAAGCACCCCGAGGATGTTCGCGCGCGCGGTCGCCACTTGCTCATCGGTCACTTCGATGGTCTTCGCTTCCTGCTGGAGCAATCGGGTGTTGACGATAGCGTTCACGACGCCATTGATGCTCTCCTCATTCGCGTTCGGCAACGCGTCGAGCGCAGCCTGAATCTCAGGATATGCGATAGGTTCGCCGTTCACCGTGACCGCGACTTCCTCAGACGGAGCAGCATCCTTTGAACGTGTGATGATTGCACGCTGCGCTGCGGGTTTGAAGACCGTACAAACGACCGCATCGTCTTCGTCCGTATAGAGCACGAGCGTGCTGTTATCCGCAGCCAAGACCGTTCGCGAGAATTCCTCAGGTAACGTCGCCGGGCACTCACCACGGGCGAGGTCGCCAAACGCGAGCGCGGCATCCGCGTCGAACTCCGTCGTCGTCGCCTTGTCCGTACCTGCGTGGAGCGCACTAAACAGTCGTGCCTGCTCAGATGCGAGCGCGGCATCGTTGACCCCTGAGCAGCCAACAAGCAAGAGAAGTGCAAGGAAGAGGACTATTGGAGTATAACGCACGACGACCACCCAAACGCGTTGCGGGAATCCGTGATTTATAAGTCTAGCGGCATCAGCTGCGGATGAAGCGGTAGCCGAGCGCGACCACGAACACCAGACCGAACATCCAGATCGCGATGAACACTGGTCGCCAAGGGAAGGGAGTGGGGTCTTTTGCCTTCACGTGGAACACGACCGGGACCGCAACCCCATCGTGCTGGAACTCGAGGTAAAGGGCGTAGGTGCCGGGTTCTGGGAATGTTTCTTCAAACGGCAAGGTCGGCCCGCGGTAGCGTTGCGGCATCGAGCCGATGTGCGTGCCGTGGCCGGGGATGTACGGGTGCGCGTGGTCCGTGACGTTGAGCGCGGTATTCACGAGGAAAAGATGCGCGTCCGCCCCTAAGCGAGGCTGAAGATTCGTAACCGGTTGTCCATCTTTCTCGATATGGAACGAGAAACTGGTCAGTTCATTCGTGCGAAGCTCTTCGGGCATATCGAGCGTGACCGTGTACCCGTTCGCTTCCTGCGTGCGCGAGTAGTCAGGCACAAACGCCATCGGCGTGCCGTTCCCTTCGGCGGTCGTTATCTGCTGCACACGGTATGTGATACCATCACGCGTATACTGGCCGAAAATCAGATACCGCCCCGGATGCGGGAACGTGGCGAACACATTGTACTGCCCTTGTTCCTGCCACCGCAGCCCATCCTCAAAATCCTCAGGGTGAATGTGCTGCGCGGTACGTAAGTCCTCGCCGATGATGAAGACGTGCAGCACCCGCTCATGGACGACGTCGAGGTCCGTGACCGGCTGGCCGCCGTTGGAGAGATCGTTGAGGAGGAACACGACCGGGGTCGATGGGCCGACCGGCGTCCCGAGCGGGAACAGCACCCTACTGTAGCCGGACGCATCAACGCCGAAATGCGCGCTGACCGCGGCCGCTGAGAGCAGCAGCGCGCAGAGCGCAACCACCAACAACGAACATCGCTTCACTCATCCCTCCGGTACGCACAAGGATTGGGTGGCAAGCCAATCGATCTCCTCTTGACTGGTTTCGGTCGCCCCACCCACCATCGCTTGCTGGAGGTGCATGGTCACACGCGCATCCACATCCGCGAACGGCTCTGGTCCTGGGTATTTTGCATCATATGCAGCTGCAAGTGTGCGCCACGTATCTATGGTCTCCTCTGCTTCTTCAAGCGCGTGCTCGGCTTCGTGCTCATCGCCATGACGGGAGAAGACATAGTAATGGGCGAGTTCATGGCCGGGGCAGATGACGTGCTGACCCGTCTGCGCGTACGCGCTCAAGAACGCGATCGCGTGAGCTGCGTGCGTCTGCTCGTTGAAGCGCACCATGGTCGCCAGTTCCTCGATACCGTGCTCAGCCTCTTGATCGCCCGCAGTGAGTGCGGTGATGGTCTCCAAGTCCGTTTCTGCAAGCGTGCCCGTCGCCGCTTTTGCTGCTAATCGGTCAAGCTCAAGTTGAACGTCTTGATTGCCAACGATGCTCGTGCCTGCGCACGCGGCAAGCGCGAACGCGAGCAGGACGATAACAGGTATGGCGAAACGATTCACGGGGGCGTCACCTCGAAGCTATAGCGGGTTTCCGTTGCGAGGGGCGTTTTATAGGTTTCGGGAAGAAGTAAAAAGACAAGATGAAAAAACAAAATGGGCCTGGCGGGATTTGAACCCGCGTCCTTCGGCTGTCTTCGAGCCACGGTACAAAGGCGTACCGTTGTCATATAAGACCGACGCTCGGCCAGGCTGAGCTACAGGCCCAGTGTTCCTGAAAAATTTGGATTGCGCACGAAGAAGAGAGGTGGTCAACCACCTATATGGTAGCGCGTGATCATAGCATCTACGCATCGAGTGGAGATTAAAAACGTTCCGGCGATCACCGGAAGATCTCCGGTTCTGCGGAAGGAAGGCAGTTGAACGCTCCGCGACTTCGCACACAGAAGGAATTAAATATAATTCAATTATACATCGGGGAATGGTCATGACCAGCTTCGACGCCACACCAAGAAAATGGGGCAACTCCCTTGGGATCACACTGCCAAAAGAACTCGTAGATGCGCAAGGGTTAACGGAGAAAAGTGAAATTCACGTATCAGTGGTTCACAAAGATCGCAAAGGCCTCCGACATGTGTTCGGCACGCTGAAGTTCGACAAACCCACCCAAGAATTGCTCGATGAAATAGAGGATGATTGGAAATAATGGTACACGACGACATATTCGCAGACACGTACGCACTCATCTGTATCCTTGAAGGCCACCCCGGATATGCGCCATTCGTAGACCACCGCCTTCTCTCCACCATCTTCAACCTCGCAGAACTCCATCAAGCAGTATTACGCAAATACGGGATGAAAGAAGCGCATCGGCAACTCCACAAGCACGAACACTGCCTTACGGAAATCCCGTTTGAAGTCGTTGAAGCAGCATCGGCATATCGCCTCACCCACAAAAAAGAACGCCTCAGTTACGCCGATTGCATCGGCTACGCGCTCGCGATGCAACTCAACATCCCCTTTCTCACAGGTGACAAGCAGTTCGAAGGCAAACCAAACGTTCTCTTCGTTCGCTAATCGCACACGGTCGCACAAATATCGCAGGTCTTACCTGACGCCGCGACGCAAGAATGCTCCCGCCCACCGTCAACCCACGTGCAGCACACGACGCCTTCAGCAGGCGCATCATACGTCCGTTCCAGAGGTACTGTCGACGATTCAGATCCGCCACCGAACGTAGGAGCGAGGAGGATCGCCAGTATGAGCGCGCAGACCGCGCCGACGAACGCCAAATGGAGGTGACGCATAGAGTCCTCATGATGTGAGAAGATACTCTTATACTTGTCTAATAGATGATGCCGCCAACGACTCCTCTGACTTGCTCGAAACGGATCTTTGCAGGATCAGGTACAGGATTGCTGTCGCCTTTGGCAATCGCATACCACCCAAATTCATCCCAACCAAGGCCGATGATACGGTGGATGACACGGACGCCATCGAGATCGTAGATGATGATGTCGCCAGGATACAGATCGTTTGAAGAGGTAACCGGCAGCTCAAGTACGATAACACCGCTATCAAGGATTGGGCGCATCGAACCCGTCGGCCCAACCAGCCCCGCTATGGCTTCTGACGCCCGGATCACGACCGCGTTCTCCCCAAATGACACATCTGAGAGATTCAAGCGACTGTGGGGTGCGACACGTGAAGCGTTCAAGGCGATTTCAGCCGCAGGCAAACGATCGAAACACACCTGCGCATCGCTTTGCGCCGTCGAGAGGTTCTCCGACAACTCGATGAGACGCTCCCGCATCACGATATTCGCCCGTACCAATTCCTGGTTCTGATTGAACAGTTCCGCTTCCACCCGTTTAGTTTCTGCAGCCTCTGCCTCCAAGTGTTCAATGCGCTCCGTGCCGCGTGCGACACCGAGGAGGAGCATCGCTATCACCAGGAGAAAAAATGCGAACACAAGATGATGCTTTTGCACAGGAGAATATGGGTATCACGAGTATATCAAGGTTGTGTGGGTATATCCGCAAGAGACGCACGATGATCGGCAGTGGCGAGTTCGAGCTCGGCAATCGTCTTGCATCCCGTCAATCGCTCCCGGAAACGGTTGCCGCCGGGATGTCCTTTCGTGAACGCTTGCGCGTGGATCTTGACTTGCGCGAAGGGGATATCATGCTCGCGGGCGAGCTCGAGGTATTCACGGAACGTGTCGAACTGCTCGACAAAAGAGAGCTCTTCGTACGTGCCGGTCGCAAGATAGTCGCGGATCTGCGCGAAGAGCCACGGTCGGCCGATAGCGCCGCGCGCGACCATGATCGCATCCACACCGCTCTCATCAAGCCGACGCTTGAAATCCTCAGGCGTGAACACATCGCCGTTCCCGATGACCGGGATAGAGACCGTTTCTTTCACCTGGCGGATGACGTCCCAATCGGCCGTGCCTGAATACCCTTGCTTTTGCGTACGACCGTGCACGGCAATGGCAGAAGCTCCACTCTCCTCGACCAGTTTCGCGACCTCGATGGCGTTGATGCGGTTCGCGTCGATGCCGATACGGATCTTGACCGTGATCGGGCGGTCGACTTTCTCGACGAGATGGCGTACGAACGTGCCGATACGAGCGGGTTCTTCGAGCATCGCCGAACCGGAGCCCGAGCGCACGACCTTCCACGCGGGGCAACCGCAATTGATATCGATGATATCGAAACGATCCTGTATCTGGCGCGCCGCTGCGACGACATCATTCTCATCGTGGCCGAACAATTGCACCGCCACAGGCCGTTCGATCGGATCCGTTGCGACCATGCGATCGGCTTTCCCCGACGACCGCACCAACGCGGATGCGGATGTGAACTCCGTCACCGTCAACCCTGCGCCATAGCGCTTGCATAACGTACGGAACGCGACATCCGTCACGCCCGCCATCGGCGAAAGCACAGCGGGGCCGGGCAAGTCGGGGAATGGAAAACGGTATGCAGGCATATACGATTGAGAATCCGAGAGCACTTATAAGCATTCAGGAGGCAGATTTTCCAAGGCTCTGAACGAGGAGTTCGCGAGCAAGTTCTCCAGTTATCGTGATGCACCCATCCGTGGCGTACTTCTCAGGATCGAACAATACGTGGCGGAACAAACGTTCGCTCGCTTCACCCAAGCCCCGGGCGCCGAGATCCGCGTGCGCTGCATCGACGATATGTTCTTTCGCTGCGACATCGACCGTGCAGTCGTACCCGAGCGTAAGGAGCTGGAGAGCGTACTCCTCGAGCACGTTCTTCTTTTTGCTGTCAAGGATGCGCAGCTTCTGCTCGCGCGTCAGGTCGTCGAGCCGCACGACATTCTTGAACCTGCCCACGAGTTCCGGCTTCAAACCATACTCGACGAGGTCCTGCGGTTTGATTGTCTCGTCGGGCGCATCGATCCCTATGGTCGAACCGAAACCAATCCTGCCACCCGCCTGCGCACCGCGAGCGTGCTGCGCACGGTCGTGCGCGATCTCCTCGAGCGACGGTCGGCCGCGTGCGCGGTTGAATGCGCCAGCGCAGACGCACAGCAATCCTGACGTGTCGATGGTACGCGGGAGCTGCGACGCAGCTTCCGGACTAAGGAGGCGGAGTTCCTGATGGAGGTCAGGCGTAATCGTCCTGCCTTCGATAATGGGCATGAGCGCATCCTGCACGCCTTGACCGCCGACATAATCGGAAGGATCGACTTTCTTATCGAGCTCATCGAAGAGGATGACGCCTTCGGGCCGCTCGGACTTCTGCTGGATCGCGAGAGCAAGGATCGCTTCTTCGATCGCGCCACCGACATATCCAGCGGTCGTGATCCCTTGGAGATTGCATTCCTTGTAGGGTACGTTCAGTATCTCAGCGAGTCGGGTCGCGATCTCCGTCTTCCCGACTCCCGTTGGGCCAACAAGCAGCAAGGGGCGTGGGTATCCCATGAGGTACGATGCTGCGACGGTCGCGGCGGCTATTTTCGCCTCTTCTTGTCCTATGACGTACGCATCCAATTCTTTCTTGATGCGTAAAGCGGACATCGGTTTGCGAACGTGTTCTTTCGGCGGTTCTCTCGGTCGTGCGAAAGCTTCGTATTTCTCAAGAATGTGCTCGAGATTCGTGAAAAGCTGTTCCGCCGGATAGCAGCCGAGACTCATACCTTCCTCTCCCGCAAGCATACATTTCGCCATAAGCTTTCCATCGCATTTGTAGAGCATATAGAACGGAGTGAAACTCTGGTCCTCAGGAGCGTACGTCGTCTTCCATTGATTCCCAAAACGCATCTGCGCCGTCGCGGTGAGGGGGACGACCATGCCAAACGCTTGCTCGACATGCTGAAACTGTATATCGTTGCCATTCACGAATGGACGGTACAGGCGTATAGTATCCTGCTGGCGCAGTCGGAACGTGACAGGGCTAAAGAACATCTCGAGATCGGGTTGGTGCCATCCACCGATAATCTGTTCACCATCTTGCTGCAGCGGCATCATGTGCACCGCGCTCGAATACGTGTTCTCGCCATCCATGGAGAGAGCTCTGGATCTCGAGACGTACGGGAGGTAGTAGATTTCTTCTCCCGGTGCGCGGATGCGAGGATTCGCGACGATGACGTCGACCATGTTGAGCTGTTTGCGTCACGAATGATTCAAAAGCGTTGTTCACACGAAACGTCAACGGCGTCTTCGTTTGACCTAAAACAGCGCAACGCATATGAAACCCTGTGCAGTTCTGTGCGGTATTGACACCCGCCACACAGCCGGATATCGACAATCTTGCGCGCATGCTCCGCGAGGGTGGAATCGCCATCTTCCCGACCGATACGGTCTATGGCATCGGTTGCGTGGCGACCGATAGCGATGCGGTGCGTGAGCTATCCCACGTGCGTGGTCGTGATGCGGGAAAGCCATTTATCGTGCTGCTCGCGAGTATGAAGGACCTTTCTCTCGTCGCAAAAGACGTCGCGCCCAGCGTGCGCCACCTCATGGAGCGATTCTGGCCGGGCCCGCTCACGATCGTCCTTCCCGCGATTGACGGCTTACCGGAGGAAGTGACCGCGGGCACCGGCACGGTCGCAGTGCGTGTGCCTGGGAACACGCTCACGCGAGAGCTCATCACGGCCGTTGGTGCCCCGATTATCGCTCCGAGCGCCAACCATCCAGGAAAAGAGCCTGCGCGCAACGTAGCGGAAGCGAAAGAGGCATTCCCAGGTGTCGCTGTGCTCGACGGTGGCGAGTCAGAAGGCGGCGTATCGACGGTCATCGCGCTTCGGCCGCTACGGATCTTGCGCGAAGGGCGCATCTCGCGTGCCGAGATCGAAGAAGCGATGCGTTGAGCGCAATTCAAGCTCCCGATTAATCACTTACGCGTTTGCGCGCAACAGCAGTCAGGATGTTTTTCGCGTTCTCGTCGGGGCTGAGTAGCCCATCCAAGAACACCTGCGCATATTTTCGCATCGGCAATCCATGCACACGATATTCCCCGACAGTGAGCAAACGGACGTATTGCTCATTGCGGGAGAGAGCGCTACGCGCGCGTGCGATCTTGCGTCGAACGACCTCTTCTTCCGGGATATCGATAAAGACGCGCAAGTCCATCATATCGCGGACATCGGGATCGCAAAAGAGCAAGAATCCTTCGACGACGATCACGGGCGCTGGTCGGAGATGCACACGCTCTCCCTTCCGCACGGTCGTGAACGCGACCTCATCCCCCGCTTGGAGCGCGCGGATATGCGATGCGAGCAGTGCGAAATCGATGCAGGATGGATCCTCCGCGTTCGGATACCCGTGCTTCGTCTTGAAAGTCGACGTGCCACGGTAGTACCAATCCATTTGCACGATCGTAGCAGGGAGTGATTGCGCCAAACGCGCGCAGATAGTCGTCTTGCCCGAGCAGCTCGGGCCCATGATGCCGAGCACGAAAGGTCTAGTCATACCTCAAGCTATCCACGGCGGGCTGCTTACTCGCTTGGCGCGCAGGCAAGATCCCAGACAACACCCCGAGGATGAACGCGAACGCAAGCGAACCGACGACAAGCCACCAGGGGAAGATGGCTTTGAGCAATGTCGTGTTCAGGACGGCCTTTCCGATGATCTCGACGGATTTCGCAAGCGCCATTCCCGAGAGGAGTCCGATCAGCCCACCGAGCAACCCGAGTAAGCCGCTCTCGACGAGGAAAATGGTCAAGATCGCGCTGTTCGTCGCGCCGATAGCCTTCATGATGCCGATCTCTTTCGTGCGCTCAAGGACTGCGGTGTACATCGTGTTCATGATACCAACCGCGCCAACGACAAGCGAGATGAGCGCGATACCGATGATCACCGCATTGACGATAGAGAAGACCGCGAGGAACGAATCGACGAGATCCTTCGGCGTTTGGATATCAAAATCCTCGTCGCCGTCGTTCAAGCCGCGCGCGGACACTAAGGAACGGCGGAGTTCCTCACCGACAATCTCAGGATCCGCATTGGGTTGGATCTGCACGAGGAGCATGTCGTACTCATCATCAATACCGAACACGTCACGGGCCGCATCGTCAGAGATGTAGATGGATTGGTCAGCGACCGGATCCCCCATGGCCTCGTAGATGCCGATGATCTCGAAACGCTTGTCCGCGACCAGTATCTTGTCGCCGATTTTCATCGGGGTCTCAAGCGTCGCGGGATCAGCGAGCTTCGCGCCGATGAGCGCTTTACTGCTGTCGCCGCTCTCCATCCCTCGCCCTTGGTCGAGGTGCAACGTGAAGGAATCCTCAAGTACCTTCCGATCGAGCGGATTGTCAGGGCCACCGATGACGGGGTAGTATCCTACCGAGTCACCCCATGCGATGCGCGCGCTCCGTTGCCAGTATGGTACGACGCGCAACACGCCTTGCGTGCGCTCAACAGCAGCGAAATCTCTCGTTCCCAGCTGGTTTTGCGTATCTTGACCGGCGCTATTGCCAACCGGGCTCTGCGCCGAGATGAAAATCTTGTCCGCACCCAGTTCGAGGAATTCCGCGGTGAGCGCATACTGCAATCCTTGCCCGAGACTGACCAGCGCCACGACAGCGGTGATACCGATGAAGATGCCGATGAGCGTGAGCCACGAACGCAAACGCCGATGCAGGAGGTTCGACAGCGCCATCTTGAGGTTGTCGATAATCATGAGTTCAGCGCCTCCACGGGTTCCATCCTGCTCGCTTGTATCGCAGGCGCAAGACCGCTCGCGATACCAACTCCCATTGAGAATGCGAGAGCGCCGAGCACAACGCTCAAATGGATGTCAGCGAGCAATAATCCCGGCCCCAGCGCAATCGCCGCACCAGCCTCGACCGCTTTCGCAAGACCGATACCCAGCGCGATACCGATAGCGCCACCGATGATGCCGAGAATGGCGGCTTCGATTAGGAAGATCATGAGGATGCTCCGGTTCGTCGCACCGATAGCCTTCATGATGCCGACTTCACGCGTGCGCTGTAAGACGGACGTGTACATCGTGTTCATGATGCCGATACCGCCAACGATAAGGGAGATGCCGGCGATACCGACGAGAACCGCCTGGATCACGCTGATGATCGCGAAGACGGATTCGAGGAGTTGGGTGCTGGACTGCACGGTGAAATCCTCCTCGCGCTCCTTCACATCGCGCAATCGGCGCAAGTCGCGCGTCACCGCATCGATAGCGAGCGGGACGAACGCGTCGCTGTCGGCGCGCGCGGTGATGGCGCTGTACTCATCAGGTTCACCGACCGCATCACGCATCGCGCGCTCGTTGAGGAAGATTGCGCCGTCAAAACCGGGGTTACCGCCTTGCGCGAGCGTTCCAACGACTTCAAAGCGCGTTCCGTCGATGACTATCTTGTTGCCTGGACGCATGGGTCGGTCGAAGCGATTCTCACGCGCCCAACGATACCCCACAAGGACCTTATTGTGATCGTTGATGTCAAGCAAACGGCCTTCAAGCAAAACGGGTTTCGTGAGTTCGAGCACAAGCGCACGTTCGTCAGCGTTCTCATCTGGAACGCTTGCGGCAAACAGCGTTTCTTCCTTGTCGTTAAAGACGACGGTGACGGGGCGTAGTAATCGTCCTGCGGCGATACGCACATACTGTGCTTTTTGCACTGTTTCTAGATCATCTTTCGTCAGTGTTGCCGCCGCGTTTTGACCCGGCGGACCGAAGCCCGCACCTTTCGCCTGGATAATGAGACGGTCACTACCGAGCGCGCTGAATTGCAGCTTCACCGCCGTTTCAAGGCCTTGACCGAGGCTGATGAGCGCGATGACTGCGGCGATACCGATGATAATACCGATCATGGTGAGGATCGAACGCGTCTTGCGATGCGCGAGATTACCGACAGCCAGTTTTAGGTATTCAGCACTCATAGGTTACGCCTCGAACGGACAAGAAGGAAAAAAGAAGGATGAAAAACCATCTCTATCGGTTCTTATTTCGTTGTCGTAAGATCAACCACGCACCGAGCGCGAGGACGATCACAATGACCACAATCAACGTCGTCGAAACACCGCTTTTCTTTTGCGGCGAACGAGCGACAAGCGTCACTTTTTGCTCATGGCGCTGATTGAACGCATCCGCGTACGAGATCGTGGCGGGGATAGACACTTCTTCTTTCGTCATGCTCACAGGGATGCGCGCGGTTTTGTAATCGTCGCTATCGATATTGCCAACGTAGCGTTCGACGCCACCGGAACGGATGGAATACCCTTCAGCTGCATCGAGGGTGATGGTGACGAACTTGATCTCGCCGAGTCCTTTATTGGTGACACGCACGTTCAGGTCAGAGCCACCGCTTACCGCGTCTGCAGTCACGTCATCAAGCGTGACGCTAACCGACGGGACTGCACCGATGCGCAACCCGACCGTCTGCACGACCAAACGCTGCGCACCGCGGGCGTCGGTGAAGTTCGCGAGCAATGGAATCTGATAGATGCCGGGCTTGAGCTCCGGACCTGCGACGATACCGAATCGTAGCTCACGCGCTGCACCACCCGCGAGACCGGCGATGGGTTGCTGATCCGTCGTGCCGTACGGGATGATGTCGAGACCAGAGAGGACGAGATGGAGGTACCCGTCCGTGATCGCGAGGCGCGCACCATTACGCACCGTGACCGTCACCGTACCCTCTTCACCGGGGATGATCGTTGACGGATCGATGCGAACGCTCTCTATCACGAGCGCCACATCGGAGCTGAGGACATCGATAGGCAAAAGCGATGTCTGTCGCGTCGCGGGATCGGAGTAGTATTGTATCTTGATGGGGTTTTCTCCCGATGGCGCATCATTGGCGACACGTACGCGGTACTTCACGAGGAAGCTCTCGCCTGTCGGGATGCTCGGGATGGATTTGATGCGATCCGATTCGCTATCGATCGAGAAGGGGAACGTATCGACGAACTCGACAGAGAGGCTTCGCGTCGCGCCACCGGAATTCGTGATCTGCACGAACACGTCGATGACGCTGCCGGGCTCCGCGGGAACGGGCTCGTAGTACAGTAAGGTGGCATTGAGGCTCTGCGAGGAGCCGACGTAGGCCGACACGCTGCTCGCGAGCAGCAAGGCTACGAGGAGCGTGATGGCGATGTGCGGTGCGTGTCGTTTCATGCGGTATCCCTCCAATAGGACTATGACTTGATGAACTGGCCGTCTTTGAGGACAGCGATGCGTTGCGCGTTCTTGGCGACGTGCTCGTCGTGGGTCACCATGACGATCGTCGTCCCTTTCTCCTTGTGGAGTTTCTTCAGGAAATCCATGACGCTCGCGCCAGTGCGGCTGTCAAGGTTCCCCGTTGGCTCATCAGCGAAGATTACGTCTGGCTCGACCGCGAGCGCCCGCGCGATCGCGACGCGCTGCTGCTGGCCGCCCGACAATTCGTTCGGACGGTGATCGGCGCGGTCCTGCAGATCGACGAGCTTGAGGAGCTCGTCGCCCCTTTTTTGCCGTTCCTCTTCCGTGTGCCCTTGAAAGATCAAGGGGAGCATGATGTTCTCTTTCGCGGTGAGCGTGTTGATGAGGTTGAACTTCTGGAAGATGAAACCGATCTTCTTCCCGCGGATCTGCGCGAGGTCGGATTCGGAGAGGTGGCTGATATCCTTGCCTCCGAGGAAAACGCTCCCTTTCGTCGGGATATCGAGACAGCCGATCATGTTCATCGCGGTGGATTTGCCGCTGCCGGATGGCCCCATGATAGCGACGAACTCTCCTTCTTTCACGCTGATGCTGATGCCGCGCAGCGCGTGGACATCACTGTCGCCCATACGATACGTCTTCCACACGTCGCGCAGCTCGATGACCGGACCGTCGCGTCGCTTCGGCGCCGTCTTCACGGTCGCGGATTTCGCTTGTGGCTTCGGTTTCATGCTCATTGCATACGCTCCAGTTGCTTCGTCATCGTCACGAGCATCTTGTTGATTTTTGCAGCGTTCTTCTCTGCGCGCCCGTCGGCCGCCATCTGGAAGATCTGGTCGCGAAACGTGAACATCGCGCCCGTGATGCGGCCGAGCGGCGCTTCGCCTTTCCTCGCGCGCTCAAGCAATGCGAGCATGGGCTTGGGGTCCATCTCCATCAGCGTCATCAATTTCTTGATGCGCGAGCTCTCCTCATCGAGGAATGCTGCACGCTGTGTCGCCGCTTTCTGCGCGCCGCCCTTGCCTTTCGCGGTAAGGGAGTACACTTTCCTGCGGCCGTCTTCCTTGATGCTGACGTCACCTGCGGCCGCCATGCGCTCAAGGAGCGGGTAGACGCTGCCGTAGCTAGGTCGTTTGCCCGTCTCGCGCTCCATCTCCGAGCACAATTGGTATCCGGTCCGGGGTCCAAGCAAGAGTTTCTGCAGCACGAGGTGCGAGAGCATGCCTCCGCGAGGATGGACCATTCTGTATCGGCATCGATATATCTATATAAATATATCGCATCGATATATCTTCGCCGATATATTGGCGTCTTAACCGAGGAGCTTTGCGAGGTCCTTCCCCGCGTTCGCCTTCTGGCATGATGCGCAGATCGGGTGTCTCTTTCCTTTCTCATCCTTGACGTACGTCCCTTCGATCTTCTCGAGGAAAACGAGCGGGATCTCGGATTTGCAGAGGGAGCAGCTAGTCATCTTCCCGACGCCATTCGCCATTGATGATGTTCACGAGCTGCACCTTTCCCGTGTCATACAGGAGGCCGTGCGTATTCATCCAACTGCTGGGCCCTTTGTTGTAGCGCAGGTTCAAGTACGTGCTCGTCCCGACGATAACCGTGTTACGGAATTTTTCCGGCGTGTGCGTGTGGCCGGTAATGCTCTTTCCGTATGCGGATTCACGGCTACGAACGCTGCCTTTGGCGCCATTGCTGCCTTTGTCACCGTGCGCGCCGAGCTGCCAACCACGAACCTTAAGGTCCTGATCCCGATTGAGGAAATGGACGTTCTTGGGCGGGTGGTAGAACATCTTGATGCCTTCTTCCACAGCATTCTTTCCATCGACAACGTCGCAAAACAACTTGCTTCCGATATACGCATTCTCTCTGTCCTTCCCATGTTTTTGCGCTTCAAGATACGTGGCGAGGAAATCGTGATGGTTGCAATCGACAAGATAAATCTGCACGCTCGCCGGCACCGCTTCGACATAATTACGCAATTCCACCGCACACGCTCGCAACTCTTCTTCGAGGGATGTGCGCTGAGCACGAAAATCCTGAGCCCGGGTGGCGGATTTCTCCCATTCGTGATGATTGACGCTGTGACCGTTGAAAAAATCGTGCAGGACAATGCGTCGAGGTTCTAGTTCCTCAATCATGTTGTACGTCGCCGTACGTACGTCAGGGTCAGTATCCCCAACGTGCGTATCGCCGATGACAAGCGCTTCGAGAACCGCTTTTCCTTTCTTTCCTCCTTCATAGCGTGCACCGAGATCGACGAACGTCCCATCATTCATCGCCTGTATATGGCGCAAGTGATACAGTTGGTCATCAACCACCTCTACTATTGCGGCACCGATCTCGTGATCCATACGTGCGATTTGACCAATGCGATTGTCGCGGTATTTGGGTTGTGTGAGCGCACCCGTCGTCGTAAGAATCTTTGGTAGCTTCACGTTGCTATTGGGGATCACTTTCAGATGCTGTTTGGGAGATGCGAAGATCGTCGTGACGTCGCTTTGGGTAAAGCGTTCAAGGCCCGTTGTGGGAATGACTTGTTGTGGCAAAATGGTGTAATTACTGACAACGACTTTTTTATTCAAATGTTTCCGGCGAAGAAGAAGGCCATGCCCATCAACTTCAAAACTCTTGTAGCACGTGGGGAAATCGTCGTCGTTTCGTTCAAGCGGCGGACGATGGGGCTTCAGAGGCTGGAGAAGGATTTCAGCACCCGTTTCTTTCGCGTAATGCTGCAGATTATTCCAAAAGCCAGCGTGGACTACCGATTCGGGATCTACCGATGTGATGATATAGCTCCCAGAGTATCCCTTCTTTCCCACACCAACCACCTCGTTGATGCGTACAAGCCCACGCAGACTCGCTTTTAATTCTTCCGGCAAATACACCTCTATCTCCCAGAATAGCGGTCAAAAAGCATCTATCGCAAAACATAGTTTATAAGATACAGTCCCGTCGACAAAAAGAAGTCAATGCGAAAAGTTGTCTGGAGAAAATGACGAAAAAACGAAACCAAAAAGATTGCGATTGACTAGACCAGATACGCACCCACAAGGATAGTCCCCCCCACCACAAGCAAGAGCGCATACCACCAACCGCTCCAGCGCACGATCTTCTCGCCGTCAAAACCGAAGATGGGGATCAGATTGAACGCGCCCAACAGTGCGTTGAGCAACAACCCGATATTTCCCACAAGACCGAAGATGCCGCCACCAAACAATGCCAGCGGCAAGAAGCACAGCGCCAAGAGCATGTTCACCACAGGCCCCGCAGCAGCGATCACGCCACTCTCTTTCTTCGTCACCAACCCCGACATCCACACCGCACCGGGAGCGGCGAACAAGACGCCGAACGCGGCTATCACAAGCGAAAGGATCAGCATCTGCTTGTTCGCGCGGAATTCACCGTGCACACCATAGCGGTGCGCCACGAGCTTATGCCCGAGTTCATGGAGCAGAAAACCGATACCGCCCGTTACCGCTGCGATCAAGAACACCAACACGAAACCCGTGAAGGTGAACCCGCCCTCAAGCAAGCCGCCACGCAGGAAATAGATGGCGAAAGTCAAGGAAGTCATCAACCACGCGACCGCGAGATCTGCCCGCTCGATGGGAGAAAACCGCAAATCCGTGCTGAGTCGGCGCATATCGGCCACCACACCCCTGATATTATTTAAGCCTATAGACAGCTTTTAATGCTTAAGCCGTCCTCGCAGGCGCTATGCGACGGGAACGCATCGAAGAGGCATTGCTCGCAGCCATCGCTGCGCTGCTCCTTTTTGCGCTGTTCCCTATCACGGTTGGCGTCCGGGTATCTATTGCCGCGGCGATTGCCATCGGCCTCATCACGCTCCTTCTCCTGCGCTCCGCAGATTGGCACGCAGGTGGCGCGACGCCGTTTGACGGCATTTTGCTCCTCGGTATCGCTGCGAGCATCGCGCATCTAGCGACATTTCTCGTGCTTGACCCGAGCATCATGGGCCGTATCCTGCTCCTTGTCGCCGCATCATTCTATGCGGTGATGGCAGCACTGCTCGCGCGCCACCGTGGTTGGTTGTTTAGGGAGG
>CAZIKW010000015.1:0-20233 GCA_964540015.1 uncultured Methanosarcinales archaeon
AGTCCTCGACCTCCCCTTAGCGCCAAGCGGTTGCGCTTTATGGTTTGACCACCATGCCGTAGCGCATGTGCCGGCGAATCCACACTATCATCTCGATGCGAAGCAAGCCAGCTGCGCCGGATACATCTACCGAACGTACGAGAAGACGCATGACCTCGCCATGTTCGCGCCACTCATCATCGCCGTTGACAAGATCGACACCGCAAGCTACACGCCTGATGACATCGCGCACCCGGACGCTGCAAGCCAGATCTCACTCACCATTAAACGCGACCCAGTCGACGATCAGTACCGACGGTTCCTCATCGAAGCGTTAGGGCGCATGAGCATCGAACAAGTCGCAGCGCTGCCACCCGTAGCCCAACGGTACGCAAAAGTGAAAAGCAACGAAGCCGAATATCTGCGCGTCACGGAAGGATTGCTCCAGACGAACGGCGACATCCTCGTCGCGGACTACACCGGACTCGAGACCATCCCCGAAGGCTCACACTTCATCCTGTTTGTGCGCCACCCGCACGCGCAGTATTCCATCCGCCTCACAAGGCAAGCCGACGGCAATATCAAACTTAGCCCCGGCGCCAACCCCTTCACGCGACCCAAGCGCATCGACATCGGCGCGCTCATGCGCACGTACGGCGGCGGCGGACATGTGGGCGCAGGCGGGTGTACTATCAAAGCAGAAGACAAAGAGAACGTTCTGAAGGGAGTAATCGCAGCCATCACGACGGGACGCATTTAAATAGCAAAGACGGTTCTCCACCGTCATATGGTGTCGAAATCCCTCCCCTGCCCCCGCTGCGGCAACCCCGAGACTATCGGGACGTTCTGCGCGGATTGCCTGCGTCAGCTCCACCCGCTGGTGCGCGAAGTGAAGCCCGCGAAGATCACATTTTGCTCGCACTGCGGATCCGCCAAGATCGGTGGCGTCTGGAAACCCATCCCCACCGCAGAAGCGGTCGCAAAAGCGTGCCAACCATCACTCATGTTCGCGACCGACGCGGAAATCACCGGTGTCGAGACCGCGGACCCTGAACCAGAACTCGTCATCAAACCCGGCGTCAGAAAGACCACCAGTGTCCTCGCGGTCGTGACCGGCCACCAAGAAGACGCATCGGAAGACTACGAAGAGGAGTACGACATCCCACTCCACTACGATGTCACGTACTGCCCACGCTGCGCGAAGGAAGGAACCCGTTACTACGAAGGCATCCTCCAAGTGAGAAATGAAACACCTGCCATCTCCTCGGATATCAAGGAATACCTCAAGAAGCACGCACCCAAAGGGTTGCGTCTCGCGAAGCACATCCCGATCGGTACCGGCGCCGACTATTATCTCTCCGATCACCGCGCGGTCGGCCACTTAGCCAAACGCCTCCACGGACAGTTCGGTGGAGAGCTCAAAATCAATGCGCAGCACTTCAGCGAAGACGCGCAAGCGGGAAAGATCCTCTACCGCGTGAACGCATTCTTAGAAGTCCCCGAGTACGGCAAGGGCGACGTCATCGTGCGTCAAGGGAAATACCTCTACATCCTCGGGCTCAATAAGAAAGTCAAAGCGGAAGAGCTCGAGACCGGCACGGAGATGACCTTCCCGTACGTGCGCGGCGAGACAGAGCGTTTACCGGTCCGCACCACGCAAGTCACCGTTATCGACCCGGTCGAAGTCCTGCACCCGGAGACCTACGAGAGTGTCGCCCCGACGAACAGCAAGTACGCACCGACGGATCTCGAAGTGGACCGCAAAGTGAGCGTCGCCTACGACCGCCGCCACCTGTTCCTCATCCCCGACACGACCGAACGCTTAGTGCCAAAACCCATCAAGAAGCGCATGGGGCAGAAAGTGTCAAAGAAGGATTGAATGTTTTCTTCTACGCATACGCGAAAAACTATGACTGCAGTAGGTCCCTGGTCAAGTCTCTCTTGCACGTTCGACGCATACTATCGCATAGATACGTGCTGACCGCACCAGCAACAGACACAACCGCATACGCTTCCGTATCGCCGCCAGCAAAAAGACTATTGATCAACAAACCAACGGCGACACCACCAAGGGTACCCGTAGCGAGTTCACCTGTGATTGAACCATAGTAAGTGATTCGTAACCAACGGGCGCGATCTTCACGCGTCGATTCCGTCGCAGCGCTCTCCGCAGCCAATCGCTCTAACGTCTCAAGCAT
The DNA here is from genome assembly GCA_964540015.1 of uncultured Methanosarcinales archaeon. Taxonomy (GTDB): domain Archaea; phylum Nanobdellota; class Nanobdellia; order Woesearchaeales; family UBA525; genus UBA525. The sequence goes on from CAZIKW010000015.1 coordinate 2,178, forward strand.
ACCATGAGAGGGGCTGAACCGCAGATAAAAACGTTCCTACGCCGCAATAATCCCGAGTTTCGCCAAGAATTCAACGAACCCGATCTTGACCCAACCCAACCACGGGATGCGCAACACCGCTCGACCAAGAAGAATCTCGCACTTGCCGTCCTTCTCCTCACTACATGATTGCCACGCAGGAATATCGCGCTCATCAAGCCCAGGCGCCACGATCTGCCCGAGGTTGTTGTCGCCCTTCGTCGCGAAATGCACCGGTTCAGTCCCCGAAATCCCGACAACACGGTGAATAATCGGGTACGCCTTGCCACCCCAAAAGACGATGATATCCCCCCGCTCGATGTCCTCGGCATCCGTGCCGACAAGCAGGATCAAATCGCCCTTATTGAATCCCGTCGGCATCGAATAGCCTGAGAATTCGGTACGCGTGATATTGTAGCGCAGGTAGTAATCCTCATGGCGCGACCACCACGATTCGAAATCCTGGTTGTGCTCCATGCTATCAGACACGACAGCGACGACGGGGAACTGCGTCCCGAACACGACGCCTAAGAGCGGATAGAGGATGAATTTGATGAGGATGAACGCGAGCGCAATCGAGACGACCCAGCTCGAGACGGAATCCTCATACCACAGGAAATTCCAAAAACGCTTGAGCGGCGATTGCTCAGCAACGGGAACGGCCGCCGTCTTTTTCGTCGCACGAGGTTTCCCTGCCATTTTGAGCCACCCTCACCCTCAGCAATTATAAAGGTTGTGGGAGCAGGAAAGAGAATGGAAGAGGAAATCCAAAAGCTCCTGACACAGCCACGAATCGCTCTCCACGCCACGCCTGATGCGAAAAAGACCCGCGTCACCGCGGTCAAAGGAGATATCCTCCATCTCGATGTCGCTGCCCCACCAGAAGATGGCAAAGCGAACAGAGAGATCGAACGCTACCTCACGCGCATCGCCGGAAAGAAAGCAACCGTCACCCGAGGGAAAACAAGCAAAGACAAAACTGTCAAGTTCGTTTAGCGCGGATCGACACGTTCAATGGCCACGCCCGCAAGCTCGAACACCTGCGCGGAAAGCGGCGCCTGTACATACGTGCGGTCATATAGCACCCGCGCGACACCAACCGAAACAAGCGCTTTCGCGCACGCAATGCACGGATGCGCCGTGCAATAGAGTTCAGCACCCGCAAGCGGTATACCATGCTTCGCCGCTTGGAAGATCGCGTTTTGCTCCGCGTGCACGCACAAGCATTCCTCAGCGCGTTCTCCGCTCTTGACGGTCGGATCATTACAACGCGCACAACCGCCTTCATCGCAGTTCGGCACGCCGGCAGGGGTCCCATTATATCCTGAACACACCAATTTGTTGTTGCGCACGAACACCGCGCCCACGTGCCCGGTGGTGCACGAACTCCGACGACTGACGAGGTGCGCGATGCGCATGAAATAGATCGACCACGGCAATTTGCGCGCATCCGTCTCAGGCATGCGTGAGAAGACGCGCGTGACGCGTTCGAGCAATTCCGATTCCGCACCGTCGTTAAAGAAAATGACATCCGCCATCGCGAGCACTTTGTGGAGCTGCTGCCCGACAGGATCATCGCTCCGCTCGACACCCTCGCGCTCGATGAACATCTCGAACGTGGGAGCATTCTCAGAGCGGCCTGTGCGCGCCTCGCGTTCGATCGCGCGCGCGAAACGGATACGCGGTTGCGCATCTACACCGATCAAGAGCGCATCGTGCTCGCGCAGCACCTCGACCTCCGCAGGATTGCGGATACTATCGATTACGAGCGGCAAATCAGGCCGACGCACGCGTCGCAACGCCTCGCGCATCAATGCGCCAGGGCCATCGCGCGCGCGGATCTCGTTCGCGAGACGCTGCAGCACCGAACGATCATGCGGCAACCCTTGTCGTGTCGCTTCCTCACGCACCAAATCAGAGAGTGAGAGCGTGCGAAAGCCACGCTCTTGAAGCATTTTTACGACGGTGGATTTCCCCGCCGCATTCGTTCCCGCTACACCGATAATCATCAGAGAGTGAAAACAAGGCAATGCCTTGATATGCGTTTCGGAAAGGGGATTTACGGCTCGTCCGCAACGGGTTCGTCAAAGAAGGTATCGAGCGCACGACTGCGGATCTTCGCCGTGTAGCTAATCGTTCCCGCCATTCGTAGACGACAGAGGGAAACGCCTTCTTAAAGAACGTCGTGGCGCAATGGGACACAACCGGATATCATGATTATGACATAGCCGTTCGGGATATAGGGAAAAGAAACTCATTCGGGTGCGCGCAGTTCGAGGATGTTACGCAATTCCGATGAGATGATACTCCCATTGCGTGCATCGACGCGCACGAGGATGACATGTAGCGTGTGCGTGAGAAGCGTAGCTCCCCAACTCGGCACACCCTCACGCTGCTGCAGGATCAGGATCTCTTGCGCGATCGGATGTGCGGGATGCTTCTGATCGACGAATTCCTTCAGTTTCTCGCGTACCGCGATGATTCCTATCTCGATCTCATCGCGAGGCAAAGCAGCGAGCTCCTCTTTCTTCTCGCCATCTTCAGAGCGGAACACTTCCTGCGCCTCGCTCGCCAAGACCGGCTCATCGTCGGAGAACACCGTGATGGCGTCAGTTCCCGCATCGTAATACCCGACTTCGACCGGTTTCGCATCTCCTTTCGTCGTGAAAATATGCACGAGACGATGCTCACGCGCATCTTTCGCGAACGCCGCGAACGCCGCAGAGGCTTCGATACGCTCGACGATTCTTCGTACATCTTCAGCGACCATTCTCACGCACGCTCCAAATCTATCTCGATAATCTCACCATCAGGGCCGGGGTTGATAATGGTCGTGCCCGCGAGTGTGTCGTGCGCGTGAAAACACTCGTGGATATGGCCGCACAAGACCAAGAGCGGCTTTCGCCTGCGGATAAGCGCTGAGAGCGACTCATTCCCCACATGCCAGTCATCGCTGACCATGTCAGCGGATGTCCCCGCGGGCGGCGCATGGCAGAGAATAACCGTTCGACCATCGATACGATCTCCGAGTTCCTTCTCCAACCTCTCAAGCGCAGGCTCGCGATCACGAAAACCCCCGCCGCCAAAACCGACGAAGGGAATACCCTTGACCGTCACAAGACGCTTATGCGCCCAAACGATATTCTTACAAGAGCCGAGCACCGATTCGACCTCTTCCTCATCCTCATGGTTGCCGTGGATCAGCACGACAGGAACGCCCAACGTATCGATCTCACGAAGCATTTTTGCCGTGCTACGGCCCATAACCGTGAAATCACCGACGCAAGCGGCGAGGTCGACACGTTCTTGCGCAATGAGGCGGCGCAAACGAGCGAAAGCGCGCGGGTCCTCATGCGTATCGGTGAATGCCAAGAGTTTCATCGTAGGGCCGGGCACACGTCGCGCCGTTAAAAAACCTGCTGTCTCACTCGTGTCGCCGCGTGCCGAGCGCTTGCGCGAGGTCGATATCATACGTATCGCCGGAAGCGCCGCTGGTCATTGGCGTCGCTTCCTCTTCCTCCGCTTTCTCGGCGCCAAGTAAACGCTCCACATCGAGCGTATAGACACCGTCGTCGGGATTGGTCACGCCAGGTATCGCAGCAGTTGCTCCATTGCGCAAGTAGAGGAACGAGGAACCGCCGCAGGGACAGCCATGCAACACTTCGGTAGCGTCATCAGCGTAGAGCGCTTGGCATCCGAGACAACGGTGCGGCATATGGCTACCTCGACCGCGCGACGAGCTCAAAGAGCTTCGCGTAGAACATTTCGATGTTATCGCCGTACTTTGCGCTGATGCCAAGCACTTCCTGGTCAGGGAACGCAGCACGCACCCGCTCGACATCCGCTTTCTTCAAGTCTATCTTGTTCGCGACGAGCAGTGTGGGGATATCGCGTTTTGCTACCGCCTCAAGCAATGTCGCATTCACCTGGTTGTAGGGCTCTTTCGTCGCATCGAGGACAACGATGACGCAATCGATCTTCGCCAGATGCTCGACGCTCTTGAGAACGCCTTTCGCCGCTTCTTTCGCACGGCCTTTTGCACTCACCTCTTCCATGCCTTCCCGCACGAAATCAGCGGAGTCGATGCGCGTCGCGATACCGGGCGTATCAGCGAGCGCGAACGTAAGTTCCTTCCCATCTTCATTCTTTATCGTGATGCGTTCCTTAACATGCACGTCACGCGTCTCATGCGCGATGCGACTCGTGGAGCCCATCTCCTCGCCGAGCCAATCAGCGCAGATGCGGTTCGCGAGCGTGGTCTTCCCGCCGTTGGGCGGACCATAGAGCCCCAGCTGGATACGGCGCCGAGTGAACAACGCAACGAAACGACGCCAGAGTGAACGCAACCCCATAGGAATAGCGCCCTGTCCAATAGCGATTTATATGCGTTCCGGTGGTTGTATCCACACGCGAGGGGAGACGAAGTTCACTCGGCGGCAGGCGGGCAGAGGAAATCAGGCGCGCTACCACAACAACCGATGGGCGCTTTGTCCGTAGCGCCATGGCACCACTCACTCACATCCGCAGGTTCTGACACGCCACTATAGCACCTTTCCGACGTGACCGCTTCGCACGCGTTCCCTACGCAAGAGCTCGACGGGTAATACAGGACCTCCGTTCCGCCTTTCGTCGTCTCGACAGCACAACGGCCTTCGCAATGGCTATCCTCGGAGCATTCGACACACGCTCCGGTCGGTTCGATACAGTAGGGAAGCGATACATCACACGCAATAACGGCACCCGCCGTGCATGTGCCGGATTGGCAGGTATCCACGCCATTACACGCAAGGCCGTCCCCGCAGGAAACGCCGTTCGCTACGTTTGACCATCCGGCAACAGAGCACACCTTGCACGCGTTGCCTTGGTAGTATTGGCCTGCCGTCGCACACGTGAGATCCGGTTGCGTGCACGCACAGACGGCGCATACGGGAACACCAGCCAAAATCTTCACACCATTTGAAGTAATGACTTGGCCAGCACGTGTGCCATTCGACGGCCAAATCTGCGCTGTCCATGCCTCACCGACGGTTAGCTCTTGCGCGTTGATACGATCATAGCCGCGAGCGTACAGAGAAGCTATTTGCGTTGCGCTCAACGCACGGTGATAGATGCGTACCTCATCGATCGCGCCATTGTACGCATTGAACCCACCACCGGTGGCCGGTCCAATCTGCCATTGCGTACCAGCCCCCCAAGGAGTCCCTATCGTCGCAGGCGTACCTACCGAAACACCGTCAACGTACAGCGACATGGAACCACCCGGCGTCGCAGTGGCGACAACATGGTGCCAACCTCCCGGAACGAACGTCTGCGTATCGGTGACGGTGTGCGCAGCACCATCCCAGAGGTAATGGATGAAGCGATATTGATCGATAAAACCGCCGACGCGCGTCATACGGATCTGATGGGAATAGGCAGTCGCAGGGCCGGCAGCGCTCGTGAGCACGATGATATTGCGATTCACTGCAGCATCATCAGGGCGCACCCATACCTCCACACTATATGCGCCCGTCGGTGGCGCGGCAGTTACATTCGTCCAATCATCCGTGCCATCAAACACGAGCATGCCACGATGCGCTGTTCCATCGCTGAGCACCCATGTCGGATCCTGGTTCTTCGCGGGGATTGTCGTCATGTTTGCCAAAAAAGAAGAGCTATCCGGAGTACTGCCTGACGGAGTGCTGTTGACATCGAATGTGTACTGGTGCGTCGCTAGACTCACTCCGCCCACACGCCAATCGTATGTGAAACGCGTCGCGTGTGCGCCGCTACCGTGCATCGTGCTATTAGGGTATGCCGTCAAGTTCTCTCCCGTCGTGTCGCTTCCGCACGAACTGCTGATTATTGCGCTCCAACACGAATCGTCATACCCATCGCGCTTCCCATCGCAATCGTTGTCGCTCGCGTCTGAACACGAACCGCCGATGCTCAAGTTCTCCGCCTTGTCCGCGTTACCCGAAAACCCTAGGTTGAACCCGTACGTACCGCTGTTCGCACCAACAGTAAACAGGGAACAGCAGTACGCGCTCGAAGGGTTGCTAATCAGCTTCCCATCATTGGTCGATGTACAGCGAAAGAGATCCGGCCCCACCGGTGTACCGCCATACGCAGTCATATTGCCACACACCCACGCACGATTTGTTGCGCCAGGAAAGGAAACGAACCCATACGCTGCGCACCCTGCGGAGATGCTCGCATTAACCGCACAATACATGTTCTCGTCGCAGCACGCGCTCGCAACGCCGCCGTCAAGCCGTTGCGTCCACACCGTGCCTGCAGTTGCTGCAGCAAGAGAACTCCCTCCCGCGACCCAGATAGCATCATCCAATCCGACTGCACAGATCCTCTCGACGCAAATACCATCTTCGCACGCGAATCCCGATGCGCAGTCAGCCTCGGAATCGCAGCTGATAGCAGTGGGCGCGACGGAAGTAATCGTGATAACACCATCATCACGAGATATATGATTCACGCCAGGCTCAATCGACGTTCCCGTCGTCAAATTGATGGGAAGGAACACAACGTACTCCGCTTCCCCATCGCTAATGGTGATTTCGCTCGGCAGTATCGCGGGAGCGAGATCAATGGCATACGCACCGTGAGAAGTAGAGAGGGGGATGCGAAAGGTGCGAGCATAACCGTCGTGAACACGCATCGCAAGCGATACTTCTGCCGCAATCGTATCCCCGATGCGTGCGAGTTCTACACGGGCGGATTCTTCTTCTCTCGATGATGTGCGCTGCTGCATCAAAAGCGCGAACACCGTGAAGACGAGAATCATGAAGCCGAACAAGAGCAAGAATTCAATCGCGGCCTGACCGCGGCGGTTCACGATACAACCTCGGTAATGAGCACACTAGGCCCAAGCGACACCAGGCGGAATCGCGCAAGTCCCGAATGCGGCGTGGAGATATCACCAGTCACATACGTGCTGTTGAGCGCAACCGTGGAGAAGAAGACCGCTTCCGACGGGCCGTACGAGCTCTCATACGCGATAACGAGTTCTGTGCCATTCACCGACATTCGCGTAATGCCTTCAGGCAGAGATACTTCCACCTGACGACGCGAACCGGCCCCAAGCGCATACGTCTCTGATGAGGCGGTCGTGATCGCAAGACCGATCTCATCTATTTGCGCACCGATACCACTCGTTTCTTGCGCATTGCTGTACGTCGCGAAGAAGAACACGGCCGGAACGAGAACCCCAAGCGCGATACCCACGATAAGCAAGTACTCCATGCTCGATTGACCGCGCTGCCCGCCACCCATGCTCCGAACCGCGATATGAGGATATAAAAAGGTTTCCGACGATAGGACTGTTCCGAACCATTAAAAAGGAGTTCTAGGCTCCTTTTCGGCGATGTCGACTCCCATCATACCCGCCCAAGCGCTCCGTAGCGCACATTTCCCAGAGATCATCGGACAGGATACTGTCAAGGAGCAAGTGAAAAGCGCGCTCCTCGCGAACCGTCACTTGATTCTCGTCGGTCCTCCCGGCGTCGGCAAAACGACGCTCGCCAAAGCGATCGCCGGTCTCGTGCCAGAACGTCGCGTGCGCGATTGCCCCTTCCACTGCGACCCTGAGAAGCCGCGCTGCCCGCGCTGCCTCAGTGGCGCCCCTGCGAAAACGATTACGTTGCGCGGCGAGCAAGCGTTCGTGCGTATCCAAGGAAGCCCCGACCTCACCGCTGAAGATCTGCTTGGCGATATCGACCCGATCAAAGCGCTTGAGCACGGACCTTTGAGTCCTGAAGCGTTCACGCCAGGAAAGATCTTCCGTGCACAAGGCGGAATCTTATTCTTCGATGAGATCAATCGCACAAGCGAGAAACTCCAAAACGGACTCCTACAGGCGCTTGAAGAGCGACGCGTCACTATCGGCAGCCAGGATATCGATTTCCCCGCGGAATTCTTGCTTATCGGCACGATGAATCCCGATGACACGAGCACGGAAGAGCTCAGTCAAGTGTTCCTGGACCGTTTCGATCTCGTCACGATTGGATACCCGGAGACAGCCGCGCACGAAACGCAAATACTCACCTCTCGTCGCGTGACGTTACCGGGCGTGCGCGTACCTGATGCCTTGCAATCCGCAGTCGTCGCGTTCGTGCGCCAACTACGCGCCGACCGCAATCTGGAGCGCCGACCGGGAGTGCGAGCGACGATCGGCATCATCGACCGCGCAACCGCGATGGCGAGCCTGCGCGGGCACACACTCGTCGGACCCGACGATGTGCTCGCGGTGATGACGAGCGTCCTCGCGCACCGTATCGCATTCAAGCCCAGCGTGAAATACCTCGAGGACCCGATAGCATACCTGACGAAGCAATGGAACGCCTTCGCTCGGGACCACGACCTCGAGGGAGGTGATCCCTGAGTCTGAAAGCACTGACACAGACGCACGCGTGACGAGCGCAAGCGAGGGAACGGAACTCTCCGGCTCTCCGGGAAGCGACATGGAGCACGAAGGATTGGCCCACAGCGTGCTTGAGAATGATAAAGAAGAGATCGACGACGGATTGCTGCTTGCGCAAGCGGCCGATTACGGTCTCGGTAGTTTCACACCGGATCTGCTCTATGAGCAACTCGTCGATAATTATCGCAATGCGAAACGCTTGTTTGGTCCGACGATTATCCGACAGTTGACGGGGTATGATGGGGATTTCATCGAACGCAACCTGAAGATCTCCGAATTCAAGGAAGAATTGAAACGACGCATCGGACAAGGCATCGAACGGCTCGAGAAGAAAGGATTGATCGACGAAGACGGCGTCACGACCGATACTGGCAAGGAGCTCGCAGCACTTGCGCTCTACACGGATGAACTGGAGCACTTACGCGCGAAAGGGCTCGGTCGACGAGAAACGCAAGAGCGATCGCACTATGGCGAACGTGATGGGACGGTCGTGTGGCAGCATCATCGGTATCGCGATATCGATGTCAGAGCGACCGTGCGCATGGCAGTGCGACGCGGGCATAAGAGCCTGATGCGAGAGGATTTCCGCGCATCGACGAGAGTGGATCGTGGTTCTATCAGCATCATCTACGCTATCGACGCGAGCGGTTCCATGCGCGGCGAGAAGATCGGCCTCGCGAAACGCGCAGGCATCGCGCTCGCCTATCGCGCTCTCGCGGATCGCAATCGCGTCGGCGTGATCGCCTTTACCGACAAGGTCGACGTGCGTGTACCGCCGACGAATGATTTCGGGACGGTGCTCCACACGTTATCGCAGACGCGCGCAGGACAGGAGACAGATATCGCCCTCGCTATTCGCGAAGCGACGACGCTGTTCCCCAAATCAGCGCGCACGAAGCATCTGGTGCTATTGACTGATGCGGTACCGACGAGCGGTAGTGATCCTGCACGCCTCACATTTGAAGCGACGAGTAGCGCACGCGATGCCGGCATCACAGTGAGCGTCGTCGGATTATCCCTTGAGCGCGAAGGCGAGAAGCTCGCGGCGCGTGTCGCAGAACTCGGCGAAGGTCGATTGTACCAAGTGCGAAAGCTCGACGAACTCGATATCATCGTGCTTGAGGATTACGAGATCGTGCGAGGGCGCTCAGCACACCAATAACGCTCTTCGGCGAGCGCTATTTGGTCAGCGATGTCATCGATAAGATCATAGGAATGAGCCTCTTTGGCCGTCACCCACGCGTATTCCACGAGCTCTTTCGGGTCGAGGCAAACAGCACCTTGTTGCCAATCTGCGCACATGCTCAAGATGACCATCGGATAGCCATCGTGCATGCGCAGTGCGAGATCACGGACCGGGCGGATGTTCTCGATATCGAGTCCCGTCTCCTCATGCACTTCACGCTTGAGCGCTCGCTCAAGCACATGCATCCAGTGCAACGGGAGATCCGGCTGCGCATCATAGATGTCGGCGTGCTCGAGTTTCCCACCAGGGACGCACCACTTGCCCGGGTAGACGCGCTCTTGCTGACTTCGACGACAGATGAGGTAACGATCATCCTTACGGATGATAGCAGTGAGGGCGATGTAATGGAGACGATGGTCGATAGTCATACGATTGGGAGATGCGTCTCACAACATAAACACTCCCTCAAGGAATGTTGAGCGCAATCAATAAGATTTCTTTGCAGGTGTGTGAATGTCACACCTTCCATTTCTTGCGCAGGTTGTCGATTCGTCGACGCTCCTCCTCGCGCGCGTTCTTTCGCTCGTCGCGTTGCAGACGTTGCTCTTTCCTCATCGCTTGCGCATAGAGAAAGTCCAATTCCGGTTCCCAGGTGGTGTCTCCGGGCAGGTAGAGTTCGATGCTGTCCTCAATATCGGAGAGATCATCCTCCTCCCACACACCCTTCCACTTCTCTACATGTCGGCCTTTGAACACGAGCTTCTTCTGATACGTTATCTCAAGAGGCCCACTCAACGCATCGACGTAACCTCCTCGATCTTTGATAATCTGCCCTTCAATCCGCAAGTTCTCTATCACATATCGACAATCAGTCTTCCAATGCGCGGGAAACACCTGCGTCGTATCTCGATCGTGTTCTTCCTCACAATAGATGGATGTGATTTCCTCACCTAGATAGCCAGCGATGTAGCAGGCTTTCTTCGCGATTATGCGATCCGCCGCGTGCAGTTTCCGTTGCGTGATCAGAGACTCTATTGATGAGGTTTTGTGTGCCATATGCGGAGGCGGATGACGAAAAGAGAGTTAAAACGTTCCTCAAATCAATTTGAGGAAAAACCTTAAAGGAGAAGTCATCTCCCGCATTTGAAACCACGTGCGTATCCACCCCATCCGACGGAAAATATTACGATCGTTCTCACGCGAGAAAGCACTCTCATTCACGCAACTCGAACGGGCATCAGGCGTACGGTCAAATCATGCATCGTATCACCTGACCACGCTCGTGAACGAAGGAATTCTCCGGCGAACCACCAAAGGCTACACGTTGACGGCAAGCGGCCAGCGCCTTCTTGTCGCGCTTGGTTCACTCGCTCCTGCTGAATTGCCGCTACCCGTGATCCTGGTCGCAGCTTCAAAAAATAAACATATCGCATTCATTCGTCGAACGGAACGACCATACACCGGCCGTCTCGGATTGCCTGGAGGACGGCTGCGCTTTGGCGAAACACTCGCTGAGGCGGCCATCCGTATCGCACGCGAGAAAGCCTGGCTCGAGGTCCGTCCGAAAGATATCGGCGGCATCGCCGTGGAGCATCTCGTCGCCCGAGACGGTCTCGCGCACGGGTTCCTCCTCGTGCTTGTGCATGCCAATGTCATCGCTGCACAACGCGCCGGGGCCGTCCGCTGGCATAATCAAAAGCGCTTGCCATCAACAATCATTCCCTCCGACGCCCAACTCTTGCGTAGCAAAGGCCGCTTGCCCCTCATCTCGTTTGATATCCCTGAAGGACGCAAAGGTTTTTGAATCGCCAGCGCATCTCGACACCATGCATCTCGTCGACGTCCACGCGCATCTTGATCATGAGCGATTCAAGGATGACCTTCCGGAAGTCATCAAGCGCTGGAAAGCGAACGGTATCGTCACCGTCATCGCGCAAGGGCTCAATCACGAATCGAACGTCAAGACGCTTGCGCTCGCCAAAATCGATCCCACGATCAAGGTGGCGATGGGCTTGTACCCGTGCGAAGCGCTCTCCGTCACCGTGCGTGAGGACTACGTGCGCTCCACCATCGTCGACGTGGATGCGACACTGCAATTCATTGAAGAGCACGCCGACGATATCGTCGCTATCGGTGAGGTCGGCCTCGACCTGCAGGAGATCAAAGATATCGAAGAACAGCGCGACGTGTTGCGCGCAATCATAAGATTGGCGAAGCGTATCCGTAAACCGCTCATCATCCACAGCCGCAAAGCGGAGAAAGAGACGCTCGATCTCCTCGAGGAAGAGGATATGAAACGCGCCGTCATGCATTGTTTCTGCGGCAGCAAGAAACTGCTCGAGCGCGGCATCGCGATGGGATTATACTTTTCCATCCCCACAGCCGTTGTGCGCAATCAGCAATTCCGTGAAAACGCCGCGCTCATCCCTATGGGACAGCTCTTGACGGAAACGGACGCGCCATACATGGGCCCGATGCGCGATTTACGCAATGAGCCCGCGAATATCCGTGATGCGATCCTCGCGATCGCAGAGATCAAGCGCATGGATCCGATCGAAGTGGCGAACGCGCTCTATTTCAATTACCAGAAGATGTTCCAGTAGGGCCGGCGCAATCCTTAAATACATTCGCGAGGAGCATCCTCACTATTATGGTCCAAGTCACGTTCGACACGAACACCGACTCCATTGAGGAGCTCGAGCATGCACAGCGCGTCATCGCCGACGCGATCGCACGACGGAGCGGCTCCGCGCAAGCGCACCACAAGCCCGCGCATCACGCCGCACCCGTTGCGCCAAAGGTCGAAGAGACGACGATCGACACACCGTTTTTGAAAATCTCAATCAAAGACGACGAGCCCGCACCGGCCGAAGCATCCCCCACGCTCAACCAACTCCTCGAAGAAGCATCGCTTTCAGAAGAGGAGATGTCCAAGATGTTCAAGCAAGTGCAGGAATCTGAACCTGTCGTGCAGAAAGTAGAGCACAAATCAGAACCTGACGCATCATTCATCGAGATTGTCGAGTTCGATGAAGAAGAGAAAGAAAGATAGAAGTTCTCACGTCACAAGATAGTGATGGATTGTGTGCGATTCATCGTCGGTCGTCAACCCATTCTCACGCAGACACCGCAGGATTTCTGCCGCATAGGCGTCTTGTGTCACCGACTCAGGTGCAGCATCATTCGTTTGCCAGAGGAGGTGGGGAGTCATACGAACACCGCGCGGCGATCGGTGCAGTGCATATCGAACGAACGGACCGGGTTGCGGCACGCAGCACGCGTCAAAAGACGCATCTGTTCGGTGAAGACGCCCTCGATGTGGCGGATGTCGGCGGTGGTGGGTTGGGATGGGTTCATGGGATACACCTCGTATACGCATATCGTCGCGAATGCCGCTTAAATACGCCACGCGAGAATGTCCAGTGGTTGTGCTCCCCAGAGGCTGTACGTCATGACCGGAAACGGCCACGAAGACCATAGATTTTTATACCCTGACCACCCGGAAGGAATCTCGTGGCCCGTAAAGCACAACGTAAGGCAAAACCGAAACGAGCAGCAAAAGCTGTCCGTCGTGCTGCCCCTCGTCGAGCGAAACCGGTTCGCAAAGTTACACGCCCGAAGAAAAGCGTGTTACGCACCGTCGCACGGCCGGTGAAACGCACATTCCGTAATCGCTTCGCGAAGTTCTATTGGCTGCACCGTGACGACTTCAACGCGCGTCGCAAGCGCATGTACGATGCCCGCAAGCGCAGCAAGACCTGTGTCAAGTGCGGTGAGCGCCGCGTGGGTAAGAGTATCTTCTGCCCCACGCACCTGCGCACGAGCCGCATCTATAACCGCCGCGCCCGCGCGCGATAGGTTCACTCCGTTTCTCGTAGGTATAAACCCCAACGTGGCGGTTCGCTCTTGTGGAACCCCACGTGCGGTATCTTCAAGCGATTGTACGCGGTCGTAAGCCAACCGGGATGCGCATCGGACCGCCAATCACCGTCGATGGGGGGTTGTAATCGCATCCGACCTGCGGATTTGCCAATCGTTTCTTCGACCAGGAACCCACCATCTTCCGTTCTCGAGAGCACGTACTCGTACCGCTCTGGCTGCCAGCGATGTTTGATACTGGCAAAACCAGTCATATAGAATTTCGCGTACCGCACCGTGTCTTCACCCATGCGAGCGTGAAGCAATGTGGCGAGATCGGTCGCGATAGAGGAGGGCAGCGCATCACGAAGTCGGAAGAGATCCATCGAAAAAAACGAATGGCCGTGCCTGGTATAAAATGGTTCGTGTCAATAGTCGCTCAGGCGCTTGACGATCGTCGTATTGCCGCCAGCGCCGCCACCTGACTTCTCTGTTGCGATAAAGCGGTTCTGCTCCAAATGCGTGATCTTCCGCTGGAACGTCTTGTAGCTGCATTGGCCACCCATCTTCTGGTAGATAGCGTGTAGCTCCCCGATGCGCTTCCCGCTATTCCCATGCACGACATCGAGGATACGGCGCGTCTCGTCTTCGAGCTCTTCGCGGTGCTTCGTGAGGAAGTCATCCATGCGGCCGATCGCGGCGTTCACGTGCACGAGCGTGATCTTCTTTGACGCCTTGCTCTCCGCTTCGAGCGCTGCGTTCTTCATGAGGAAGAGGCCGCCGCGCACATCGCGGACATCGGCCGCTTTTGCTGCAGCGACACTGAACGCATCATCGTCCCAAGCGTCGGGAACGAACGCTATTTCTGCGCGCGACTTGAGGATTGCATGCGTCTCCGCAGGAAGATATTGCTTGAACTCGACGAGTTCCGGCGTGAGACGGCTCTTGACGCGCTCATCGAGCTCCATGAGCCAGCTCTTGTAGTTCGTGATAAGGAAGACTGACTTGTTGTAGACTTCCGTAAGGAGGTGATAGAGGAAATCGAAATCCTCGACCTTGTCGACCTCATCGAAGACCAATGCGACCGATGCTTTGTTGCAGATGCTCGCGATGACCTTGACGAGTTCCCCGGTGTTCTTGTTTTGGGTGAACTTGTAGCCGAGCTGGTCGCACAATTCCAAGAGGATCTTGTACGTGGTGTTCGCTTGCCAGCAGTTGACATAGGCGACCTTGACCTCGTCCGTGGTCTCTTCGAGTTCACGCAAGACGGCTTTGGTTGCGGCGGTCTTCCCAATGCCTGGCGGACCGTGGATCAGGACGTTGCGACCGGAGCGCTTGTGGAACAGTGGCCTGAGGCACTCAGCGAGATAATGCTGTTCGTTCTCACGGAAGGGGAGGACTTTGGGGAGGAAATCGTAGTCGAGCGCGACCTCATTGCGAATAAGGGATTGACCGCTTGCGAGCACGTTGTCGAACAGACCCATAGGGACGGGTTACCGGGAACCCCTTTTAAAACTGTTTGGGGGGTGGATGTCCAGTGGTCTGGTGCTTAAAAGAACCCAAAGGAAGGAGCTTATCGTTCTTTGAAGATATCATAGCTCAAATCGCGCTGCTGGGCGACATCGCCAATCAGGCTATCCAAGCGAGCAGTCTCGATGGGACCACGAATGCGAAGATAGACCATGTTCGAGGAGCCATTGGGTTTTTCCTGCTGGACCGCGATTGCAGAACCGATGCTACGTGCGTAGTCCTTCAAGTGCTTGGATATCGCGATCCAATCTGCTCTGGAGGTAACGCCGCTGACCTGGATGCAATACTCATGCAGTTCGCTCACAGTAGCGCGTCGGCTTTTGGGAATCGAAGCGCGGTAAGAGTGAATACCCTCCGCGAAGCGTTCGGTCAGGAATTGCGCGATGGGAAATATGTATTGAGAGTCTTTCTCTCGATATGCTATGTGGCTCTCTTCCAAAGCATCGAAATAGATACTGCGATCCGTCGGAGCAATAGCGATGGGAACGTAATTTGCAGCACACAGCAAAGCGTTTTGTACCGTTCGCGCGGTGCGCCCATTCCCATCAATGAACGGATGAATACGTGCCAAGTGGTAATGGGAGAAAATAGCTTTCTCGAGTGGTGTGGAGAGATGCGAAAGTCGTTCGAAGAATCTCATCATCTCTTCAGGCAACTTCATCGGCGACGGTCGTGCATAATGGCTGTCAGATACCCGCACTTCATCCATCCGATAGCCAGTAATAGGGTGAAGCGGTTGACCCGGAATCAAGATTTTTGCGATCACCGCGAGCTCCAGCGTGCTGAACAGACCGGTTTTGGCGACCGTTTTTGTCGCGTATGTCCACGCTTTACTCTGTCGCTCAAGGGCAGCATTCACTGCAGCACGCCGCGTTTTACACGCCGCAGGTCCCATATGTTCCATCTCAACGCTGTGACGATTCGCTTCCAACTGGAGCATTGCCGTCACGCGCTGATGGCGCACGAGACCGAGGCCATGTGAGTCCTGCTTGAGTAAGGTGTCGAGCTCCTGTTGCACATCACGAACCGCAGGAGGCATTCGAGTCTTTGTCACCACGAAAGAGTAATTAAAATATTATATAAGTCTACCGGTTCAGCAACGCACAACCTATATAATCTGAGCCGCTGTCGCACACACTATGCACTTCTCCACCCTCTGCGAGGCATGGCTTGCGATTAGCAAGACCTCAAAGCGCTTGGAGAAAACCGCGATCTTGGCGAAACTGCTTGAAGAGACACCCGCCCAAGACCTCGAAGCGGTCGTTCGCCTCTTCAAAGGCCGCGTCTTTCCTGAATGGGAGAAGACCCAGATCGGCCTAAGCGAGAAAACGGCAGTCAAGGCGATTTCGGTCGCGACCGGCGCATCGGAAACCGATGTGGTCAAGCGCTTCAAGAAAGAAGGAGACTTAGGGATTGTCGCCGCCGGACTGGTGGGCTCCAAAACCCAGTTCACGCTCACGCGCGAGGACTTGACGGTCGCGGACGTGACGCGCGAAATCCGTAAACTTGCCACTATCGAAGGGACTGGGTCAGTCGATACGAAGATCAAAACCGTGGCGAAACTCCTTGGGAACGCCTCACCAGACGAAGCGCGATTCCTGATTCGTATCTTGCTTGAGGATTTACGGGTTGGTATTGCAGAGGGCACGATCCGTGACGCGATCATCTGGGCCGCGGTGCGAACCCGCGAAAGGTTGGCGTACGACCCAAAAGAGAACGCGTGGAGCGGGAAAGAGAACGCGACCGAGGTTGTCAAAGAATGGACGGCGGCGGTCCAAACCGCGCTTGACCGCACGAATGACGCAGCTGCGACCGCGGCTATCGCTCTCACTTCTGGCCTTGAGGGTCTGGGCAAGACCGCGATGACCGCTGGCGCGCCAGTCAAAGTCATGCTCGCGCAGCGCGCGTTGGATCTGGCTGACGCGTTTTCACGCGTAGGAAAGCCTGCCGCTTTAGAGTTCAAGTATGATGGCTTTCGCTTGCAAATCCATAAGCAAGGCAAGAACGTTACCCTCTTCACCCGCCGATTAGAGAATGTCACCCTACAATTCCCCGATGTGGTGACCTTGGTTCGCGAGCACTTGAAAGATGACTGCATCCTTGATGCCGAAGCGGTCGGGGTCGATCCAGCAACCGGCAAGCACGTGCCATTCCAGCAGATCAGCCAGCGCATCAGACGCAAGTACGACATCGATCAGTTGGCCGAACAGCTGCCGGTCGAAGTCCATGTGTTCGATGTGCTGCAGCACAAGGGCGAAGCGATCTATACCAAACCCTGGCAGGAGCGCCGGGAGCTGTTGGAGCGCCTCATCCCAAACATCGACCACCGCTTACGACCAAGCGACTTACTGCTTACAGACAGCGAAGACAAAGCCACCACTTACTACAAGAAAGCGCTGAGCGAAGGCTACGAAGGCCTCATGTTCAAGGCACTTGACGCACCATACCAGCCCGGGTCGCGCGTGGGCTTCATGGTGAAACTCAAACCGACCCTAGATACTCTTGACTGCGCGATTGTAGGGGCGGAGTGGGGGGAGGGGAAGCGTTCGGGTTGGCTGACGTCGTTCGTCCTGGCGGTCGTTGATGAGGAAGGCCAAATGGTGGAGATCGGGCGCGTTGGGACTGGGTTCAAGGAGCTTGAGAACGAGGACGGCGCCGTGACGTTCCAGGAGATGACGGACTTGCTCAAGGATGAGATCATGAGCGAGACCGGGAAAGAGGTCACGGTCCGGCCCAAAGTGGTGTTGGAAGTCAAGTGCGAAGAGATCCAGAAATCACCATCCTACTCTTCCGGATTCGCGTTGCGCTTCCCGCGCGCGGTGAAGTTGCGTTCTGATCGCCGGGCTGCCGAAGCCAGTACGATCGCGGATGTGATCGATCTGTTCGATGCGCAAAAGGGGAAGCGAGGTTAGCCGTCTCCGCCGACCTCAATACGCTCCACCAAATCCTCTAAACCCAACACGGTGAGGCGGTGTTGTTCGTCCGCGAGAATGGTGTTTTCCTCTACGCGCGCCAAGAATATGCCAAGTGCCCAAGCCACAGTCACAT
>CAZIKW010000016.1:0-14584 GCA_964540015.1 uncultured Methanosarcinales archaeon
CGAAGATCTGCTTGGGAACGACCTGCATCCAGAATAATGGCTTCGCGAAGAGCGGCAATTTCCCGATCTGCATCGCGACGAATAGCACGAACCAGACGAATCAGACGGGAAATCAGACTGGTAATGGCACGAATCTCCCTCCACTCGCGCCGACGTGGTTTGAACCATCAGGCAATGTGAACGTCAGCCCGTACGATTTCCACATCCACATCTATCCGGTTGTCGATCCGGAGAATAACACGCACGTCGCGACTGATTTCGAGATCTGGGACGTGAACGCGAACCAGCGCGTCTGGAAATCCTTGCACAACATGGTCATCAAGGAGCACATCCACAACGCGGACGGCTCCTTCGAAGGCAACCGCGTAGGCCAAAGTTCCCTTGCGTACAACACCGACTACCGCGTCCGCGCACGCGGCTACGCGATGCTCCCCAATGGCACGGAACAGACTGGCGCGTGGAGTGAATGGCGCAACTTCCACACGCGCGAAGAGATCACGTCCAACTCGCCGTTCGTCTGGACCGCACGTGAAGGCTACACCATCGAGCTTATCGCCGAGAACATCAGTGTCCCGGTCAATGTCGCTATCGCGCCGACGAACCTGTACGGTTCCGTCCCGCAATCGCGTCGTCCGCAAGTATACGTGACGCAGCTCTACGGCCAAGTCGGCGTTATCCGCAACGACGGCACGTACGGCGTGTTCGCAGATAACCTCCTGAACTACGACACGTTCGGTTCCCTACCTGGTGCTGGTGAGACAGGTGTCGATGGTCTCTACGTAGACCCGAACACGGGATACGTCTACATCAGCCTCGTGGAAGCGAACACGTCTGCGCTCAACAATTTCCAAGGAAAGGTCATGCGATTCATCCCGAATGCGTCAGGCGATGGATACTCCAGCGTCACGACGATTCTCAACCACATCACGGTCGTACCATCGCACCACGTGCACACGATCACGCGCGGCCCCGACGGCAAGCTCTACTTGTCTACAGGCGACGCATTCCAGCAGTTCCACGCACGCGATCCAGCATGGACGAGCGGCAAGATCCTCCGCTTTAACGAAGACGGTTCGATCCCGGCAGACAATCCTGTTCCTGGCCGCTACTTCTGGGCGGGCGGTTTCCGCAATCCGTTCGGCGCAGCATGGCGACCGGGCACGAACGACCTCTGGGTCACGAACAACGGCGAGGACTCCAATGATGGTATCTACGTCGTAAATCGCGGTGAGCTGTTTGAGTGGTGCAACGGCGTTTGCGATACGCTCAACGGCACGTGGTTCAATTGGTCAAACACCGTTTCCCCCACTGCCGGCATCTTCAACCCTGGCGGCAACACATTCCCGAACGACACAACGGGCTCTTACTATGTCGCGCTCTCGGGCGAGACGTACACGCCTGGTCCTGAGAACGATGCGAAACGCATTGTGGAATTCAAGCTGAATCCTGACGGTTCACGCCAGAGCGTTGAAGAGCTCATCACGTACACGGGCGATGGTTACGGCGCTCCGATTGGTCTCGCGTTCGGCACGAAGGGCTTGTATTTCACCGATATTTACGGTGAGCAAGGATTCGTCGGTGTCGGTGCGACGCGCGGTAACGTGTACCTCATCAAGCCAGGAACGCAAACGATCAACGACACGAACCAGTCTTCGGGTTTCACGACGGGTATCGGCCCTGCACCATGGTTCCCGCAAGGACTCAACATGATCTGGAAGTGCGCGCCTGCGGGTGGTAGCGGGAATTACAAGTACAAGTTCGTCTTTGGCGACGGCAGCGAAAGCCCGGATAATTTCCCGCAAGACAATGTCTGGCACACGTACGCGGCGAACGGTACGTATCAGGCGAGCTGCACCGTGACTGACCAGACGACGGGCCAGACTGCATTCGCGAGCACCTCCATCGTCCTCGGCTCCCCTTCCGCTCCGCCTGGCGGCAACCAAACGAACCAGACGGGCAATCAGACGAACCAGACGGGCGGCACGACGTGCTATGCCAGCGTGCAGAATATCCCGGCGTCGTGCACTGGCGGTACGATCACGAGTGATACCTGGAACGGTGGTCGCACGATCGTCTGCTCGAGCGGCGGCAACAGCGTCACGATGACCGCATGGGATAAGCAAGATAATACGTTTGAGATGAACCGCCAAGCATCGAGCGGCACGCAACCGACCATCTGCATCGGCACGACATGCATGACGGGTGGCTTCGCGAAGAGCAGTACGTTCCCGATCTGCGTCAACTCAGGCAATCAAACGCCGCCGGCGACGCAAAACGTCACGATCTCCTCCTCGACACCGAGCGGTTCGAGCGTCAACATCGCAGAGCCGAACAGCCGGTCGTTTAGCATCAGGAGAAGCGATCCAAGCTCCCTTCCAACCACGATCACGTGGCGCAAGGATGGCGTGAACCAGACGGGTTCCTTCAATCAGATGAGCTACCAGTTCCCGGGCAGCTACGCCGCCGCAGGAACGTACGACATCCTCGTCACGATCCAATCTCCGCAGAACACCGTCAGTAAATTGTGGACGCTTAACGTCGCGAACACTGTTCAGCAGAACCAGACGAACACTACCTGCTACAATAGTGTACAAAATATCCCTGCGACGTGCACTGGCGGTACGATCACGAGCGACACCTGGAACGGCGGTCGCACGATCGTCTGTTCGAGCGGCGCCAACAGTGTCACGATGACCGCATGGGATAAGCAGGACAACACGTTTGAGATGAACCGCCAGACAACGAGCGGTGTCCCGCCCAAGATCTGCATCGGTACCACGTGCATCCAGAACAACGGCTTCGCGAAGAGCGGTCAGTTCCCGATCTGCGTGAATAGCACACAGCCGCCGGCCGACACGACAGCACCTGTCGTCACGAACCCGCTCCCGACGGGGCAGCTCGCCGCGGGCACGACGAGCACGACGCTCCAGGTCACGACGAATGAAGTCGCCGCATGCCGCTACTCGACGAACCCCGGTGTCGTGTTCGCGAGCATGAATCCGTTCGCATCGACCGATAGCACGGCGCACGCGGTCACGATCAGCGGACTCACGAACGGTAATTCCTACTCCTATTATGTCAAGTGCCGTGACCTCGCCGGCAACACAAACGCGGCTGACACGACGATTTCGTTCAGCGTTGCATCAAGTGGTGCACCTTCGGCGGCCGTGAGCATCGCGCCGTGGTTCCCCCAAGGCCGCAGCTACGTGTTCTTGTGCAACGCGACAGGCATGACCGCGACCTCGTATGACTTCGTCTTCGGTGACGGCAACCAGGCGCTCGGGCGCCCGTCGAACGACGTGTACTACACGTACGGCGCCGCGGGCAACTACGGTGTGACGTGCACCGCGCGTAACGGCGCGACGAGCGCGACGAGTTCGTCCATGCCAGTCGCTGTCGCGTAATCCTCTTTTTCATCGTGGTGGTGCGATCTATGATGCGACAAACGAAACATCTCTTCCTCGTTCTCCTCATCCTGTGCGCGCTCGCGATGCCTGCGCTCGCACAATCAAGCGAACCGATCCTCGTGCGCGTCAATTCATTCAACCCCACGACGCGCGTCTATAACATGAGTTGCATCCTACCGCCGACGGCAGGACCCGACCGCACGTGGAGCATCCGCCCCGACGTGAGCGCGGCAGCCATCGAGTATCACACGATTGCGAACTCGTCACTTGTCACTATCGATCAGAACGTCATGTATCACATCAGCTGCGGCGCGATGAATACGACGGGATACGTCATGACGGATTTCCATATCGACCGACGTACTGCGCTTCCGCTCGATAAGCCGTACATCACCGTCGATCAGACGGAAGGCCGAACGCTCCGCGCACGTTGCAATATCCCGGCGAACGTCACGCAGTACAGCCTCAACTGGGTCCTCAATGGCCACGGTGGCACGATGCCGTTACCACAGTTCAATAACCAAGTAGAGATCACGTACACGGTGCCTGCCGCACAGCAGTGGGAGATCACCTGCAATGTTTGGGATATCCCGCGCAGCCAATATTCCCGCGGTGGTCTCTCAATTGAATTCTTCAACAACGGCCCGGCCTACATTCCGACTATGGATGGTTGCATCCCGGGCGATGCGTGCCCGTACGTAGCATCGCCCGCACGACCGCTCGCATGGGTCGGCGCATGGCCGCACAACGGCACGAACACGACGCCTCCGACGCAGAACGTAACGATCGCGTCGAGCGCGCCGAGTGGCTCGAGCGTCACGATTCCTGAACCCAACAACCCTACGTTCTCGATTGCGCTCAACAATCCGAACTCACTCCCTGTCACGACTATATGGCGCCTCAATGGCGTCACGCAATCAGCGGCTGCGAATGCACTCTCCTATACGTTCCGCGGCAATTATACGAGTGCGGGCGCCTACGATGTCAACGTCATGGTCCAGTCCCCGCAGAATACGGTGAGTAAGATGTGGACGCTCACGGTCGTCGATACACCGCAGCAGAATCAGACGAACACTACATGCTACAATGGCGTGCAATATATCCCGGCAACATGCACGGGCGGCATCATCACGTCCGACACGTTCAACGGCGGTCGCCAGATCACATGCGCGCAAGGCGCCAACAGCCTCTCGATAGCCGCGTGGCCAAAGCCCGACAACACCTTTGAGATGTATCGCCAGTCCGCGTCAGGCACCGTTCCGAAGATCTGCCTGGGCGCGACGTGTATCCAGAACAACGGCTTCGCGAAAAGTACGACGTTCCCTATCTGCATCGGCAATAGCACACCGCCCCCCGCACCCGTATGTGGCAACAACATCGTTGAGCAAGGCGAGCAATGCGATGGATCCGCTCCTGCGAATGCCGTATGTATGGCTGACTGCACTTTACGTAGCTGTCACGTTGTTGACACGTTGCGAGAAGGCGAAACGAGAACGTATCAGGTTGGGAGTGCGAGCTATGAGACCACGCTCGTGTTCGTGAGTGACCCGAACATGGGCGACGCAGAAGCGAAGCTCAGTATCAACGGCCTCCTCTCCGCATCACTTCCACAGAACGGTGAGCAGCTACTGTCAAGCGGTGTGCGCATCACTATGACTGATATCCTTGTCAATGCGCGTGAAGGCGTTGCGTCGTACTGCTTGAATATGTCGCAGGTCCCGCCATCAGGAACATCCGTGACGCTCTCGCATGCGCAATGGTTCCCACAAGGGCGAAACACGATCCTGGTCTGCAACGCGACAGGATTCGCACCGACGAGCTATGATTTCTCTTTCGGTGATGGTGCGCAGAACCTTAACTACAATCAGAACAACGTCTGGCACACGTACTCAGCGGCAGGAACGTATGAGGCCACTTGCACGGCGCGCAACGGCGCCGTAACGAAGAACGCGACGCTTAGCATCTCGTTCCCATAAGGTCATTTCGTATATCCGATATGCGCAGCGGAAGGCTTTTAATGTCGACTCCGCTCCGTCACTACACTTAAGGGGTACTAATATGGATTATCGGCGTCCACTCGTAGGTATCTTGCTTTTGTTGCTTCTCGCATCTCCAGTAACTGCGGCAATTGTCGTCAATGAGGTGATGTCGAAAAACACGGTTACGATTCTCGATGACGATGGTGCCCCATCCGACTGGTTCGAGCTCTACAACAACGGCACTTCCTCGGTCGATCTCACCGGGTATTATGCGACCGATAAAGCGTCCGCACCCACCCAGTGGCGTTTCCCCTCCGTCATACTCCCGCCGAATGCCTATCTTCTCGTGTGGGCCAGCAGCAAGAACCGCACGAATGGCACCTTTATCCACACCTCATTCTCCATCAGCGCTGGGGGCGAACCGATCATCGTTACGGCGCCCGATGGGATCACCACGGTCAGTTCAATCCCGGCGGTCGCACTCGCGAATGATCAGACCTATGGTCATCTCCCCGACGGAGCTGGTCCACTCGGAGTTCTTCCCGGACCCACTCCTGGCGTGACGAATGCCGTCGCCATTCCCCCTTTAGCGCTCACCTTTTCTCGGCAAGCGGGTGTTACGAGCGAAGCGTTCCTCCTGAACATCACGACAAACCGCAACGCGACCATCCACTATACCCTCGACGGTTCCACGCCGACCGCCGCATCGCCCGTTCTCGCAGGCCCGCTTCTTATCACAAACAATTCAGACGTCCCTAATAACCTCTCGTTGATCAACGAGACCTCCCCCGCATGGAGCGCACCCATCGGTCACGTGCGCAAGGCGACGGTCGTACGTGCGTTCGCGGTTGATGGGAACGAAACGACTCCTGTCAAGACTGCGACATACCTCGTCGGTGATGCGTATACGCTGCCCATCGTCTCCGTCACGACTGACCTGAACAACCTCTTTGATTATGAGACGGGCATCTACCTCAAAGGCCTCATCTGGGACCAAGCGGAAGAAGATGGATGGCAAGGCACATCGACCTTCCATCCCGCGAACTATCGAGAGGAATGGGAACGCCCCGTGCACCTTGAGATGTTCGAGAGCAACGGCACCCGTGTTATCGACCAGGACGTCGGCATGCAGATCAGCGGTCAAGGAAGCCGAAAACGCCAACAGAAATCCCTGCGGTTCTATGCGCGTAGCGACTACGGTCCGAGCGCCATCCCCTACGCCGTCTTCCCCGATCAGCCAGGCATAGGCAGTTACCGTCGGCTCACGCTGCGCAATCCTGATGACGATGAACGGACGACGTTCATCCGTGATGTCCTCGCGCAACAGTTCGCGCAAGGAATGGACGTCGCGTCTGAGGATTACCGTCCCGTCGTCGCATTCCTTGACGGCGAATATTGGGGCCTGTATCCGCTGCGCGAGAAAGCGAACCAGCACTACCTTGAGAGCCACTACGGTGTCGATAAGGACAACGTGGTTATTCTTGAGGATAACGCCATCATTGATGAAGGGGTGGCCGGAGATGAGCTCCCCTATACGCAACTTGTGGATTATGCGCGAACCCACGACTTACGTGACCCCGTGAGCTATGCGTACGTGCAAGACCGCATGGATACGGACAGTTTCATGCGCTATTATCTCCTTGAGACTTATATCGGCAACACCGATTGGCCGAGTCGCAACGTCGTATTCTGGCGCTTGAAGACGAACACGACCAACACGACTGGTCTACCGTACGGTCACGACGGAAAATGGCGTTGGATACTCCATGATACGGATTATGCGTTCAGCTACATGCCGAACCAAGGAACGGATTATGATATGTTCAAGCACATCGACCGCACGACATGGGGTGGTGCGCTATGGCGTTCGCTTGCGCGCAACGAAGACTTCCGCGATCGTTTCGTGAATGCGGCAGCGGATGAACTGTCCACCACGTTCGAACCCGCAAACGTTGTTGCTACCATTGACGGACTTGCCGCCGGTCTCATCGCCGAAGTGCCCGAGCAGGCACGGCGCTGGACGGGGTTGAACGGGACGACGCAGTGGCTTGCGAACCTAGACTCTCTACGTAACTATGCTCAGGAACGACCCGTGCGATATCGCAACCACCTTGTGTCCTATTTCGGCCTGGGTGGCACGGCACAGCTCACGGTAACGGGGAATGACGCGCTCGGCACCGTTATGGTGAACGGTCGCGCCGTCGATATGCCCCTCACGAGTATTTACTTCCAGGATGTCCCTATCACCCTCGCCGCGCAACCCGCTCCAGACCAACAATTCCTGGGATGGACGGGCGCTGCAAGCGGCACTGACCCTGTCATCAAGATTGTCTTGAGCGAGGACACGACTATCGGTGCCGTATTCGGGACTGCACTGGGTGAGACGCCCACAGAACACAGCATCTGGTTTACGCGTAAGTGGCCCGCGACCGAGGTGACGGTGAGTGAAGGTTCAAATGAGGAGTTGCAATTCTCTTTCGCGAATCCGCAAGGATTGTCGACAACGATTGTGTGGTCTGTCGATGGTGTGCTGCAAAACGAAACGGACGCTTCGTTTGCTGTCGGAAGCCTCGCTGCCACAAACCACACCGTTACCGCGACCGTGACGTCGGGCGCTTCGAGCATCATCACGACGTGGCATGTGCGGGTGAACCCGGTATCTGGCTTGGTGTGTTACAACACCATCGGCAGCTTGCCAGCCACGTGCGTTGGCGGAGTCATTCTTGCCGGGAACGATACGCTCTCCGGCAGTTGTCGCACGCTCACGTGCACGTCAGAGAATGGTTCTATGCGTGTGCTCGCATGTGAGAAGCCCAATTCCCAAAGCCCCGTGTATTTCGAGATGTATCGCCAAACGACGACCGATTCGCGATTACGCGTCTGCCTCGCGCAGACCTGTATCGGTAGCAACGGATTCGCGCAGAAGAATTTCGCTGATGCGTGCGTGATGGTGAATGTGACTCGTGACATCTCGTTCTCGTCGACGACGCCTCCAGGAACCGCAGCGACCCTTGCGATTGGCCAGAGCCTGAATTTCAGTTATGCCGTGAGCAATCCGGCGGCTCTCCCGACTGGTTCACTCTGGTTGCTTGACGATGAAGTCTTGCCTTTACAGGAGGATCTCTCCTCATATGAGTTCGTCGGACAGTCCGAAGGGGTCTATACGTTGAGCGTCCTCGTCTCATCTAATGAGACGAGCATACGGCGTGATTGGCAGGTAACGGTCGAGGCGCTGGCAAACGGAACGGGCAACGAGACTAACACGACGGGGAATAACAGTAATCAGACGACGGTGACGATGTGTTATTCCACTGTGCGCCTCGTTCCCGCAACCTGCATAGGAGGTATCATCACCTCCGACACCGCTACTGGGAGCCGTGCGGTGACGTGCGCGCAAGGCGCCAATAGCATCTCTGTCATCGCGTGGGATAAGCCTGACAATACCTTTGAAATCTATCGCCAATCGTCGAGTGGTGTGCAGCCGGATATCTGCTTAGGGGTGACTTGTCTGCGCAATAACGGTTACGCAAAGAGCGCTTCGTTCCCGATCTGCATCAACGTGACGGTGAATGCCACAAGCACGAATCAGACCAACACTACCGTTAATTCGACGAGGAACATCTCTCTCGCATCGAGCACACCGAGCGGTTCGTTCGTATCCATTGCCGAACCGGATACTCAGGCATTTTCGATTGCGCTCAACAACCCGGATGCTCTTCCGGTCACGATAACGTGGCGCAAGGATGGCGTGAACCAAAGTGGTGCGTTCAATCAGCTCAACTACCAATTTGTGGGGAACTACAGCGTGGCGGGCACATACGAGATCCTCGTGACCGCCCAGTCCCCGCAGAACTCAGTCAGTAAGCTCTGGACGCTTAGCGTCGCTGACACGCCAGTGAATGGGACTGGCAACCAGACGAACACGACCGTGGCGACAGTATCGCTCGGTTTCGCGCAATGGTTCCCGCAAGGGAGAAACACGGTCCTCGTCTGTACTGCGGACGGATTCACGCCCACGGACTATGACTTCTTCTTTGGCGATGGTTCGCAGAACCTGAACTACCACCAAAACAATGTCTGGCACACGTATGCGGAGACGGGATCATACGTCGCTACATGCGTTGCGCGCAACGGAGCCGTATCGAAGAACGCCACGTTTGATGTCGTGTTGACGTAATCGTTTTTTTCTCTTGTTTCCTTTCCCTCAAGAAATGTCAGAACGCATACTGCGTTCTTGCCATGAACTGACATATGCGACATCATAATGGCTTTCTATATTCGTGTCTATGCCTCTGAGTGGAGAGAAAAAGAAGGATGTTGTGTCTCTTGTTCAGTCCAGATCCAATCGTTCGCGCATCGCCATGTATTCCTGCATCGTGAGGATGGCTTCCTGCGTGGTGAATTGCCCTGCACGTAAGTCCTTGCCTGCGCCTTCGAGGAACGCACCGTTCACGGGCGACGACGCATCCATCACTTGCATCGATAATAGTTTGAACATCATCGCGTCAGCGAACTCACGGTCATCGAGCGCTGCGGCGGCGCGACCCACGAGCGCATACACCCACGGCGTGTCGCTTGGAGACAACGCATCACCGTTCGACCCGTATGTCGCGAAGATCTGCCCATCGACTTGGTATTTTCCCTTATAGAACGCGAGCGATCGAGCCGCAGCGGCGCGCAATACCGGATCGTCGCTTTCTGCCATGCGGATCATGATCCACATGCTATTGATGCTATATACGCCGCCGTCGATGCCGTTACCATAGCTGCGCGATTGCGTCAACTGCGAATTGAACAATCCATTATGGATCTGCGCGCCTAAGGATGCGTTCTTCATCTGCGCATGCAATGCGATCCAACGGCCGCCGCGACGATCCGCCAATTCCTTGGTCACGACGAAATCCTCGTACGAGAGCCAAACCTCATCAGCGATCCAGGGGTCACGCTCATCGCCGCCGCCGTACGGCGCGAGGTAACCATCCGTCGTGATGGCGACCGTTTCTAAGCCCTGCGCAAGCTCGTCGATGGTCTGCGTATAGATGTCGTCGCCCCATTCCTCTTCGGCGATCAATAATGCCTTGATTGCGCGCAAATCCGCGTCAGATGCGATATTGCCGCCGTCGGTGATGATGGAACCATTCTCTTCGATGCGCCAGCGCATGTAGTGCGCGGTCGGGTGCATCATCTTCGTGCGGATGAAGGCGAGTTCGTTATCGAACGCGGCCTTATCGCCGTGCTGTGCTGCCCACAGGAGATAGTAGCTCGTCGCTTCGCTGTTTGTGTCCGTCGCATCCGGGAACGTGCTGTCCGCATACACGAGATGATAGAGATACACATGACCATCTTCACGCGCGAGGTTCTCGTACACGAATCCTTGCGCTGCCTGCAAGTGCGTCTCGACATCCGGGCGTAGCGGGATATCGTCGATCGCATCCGTTCCACTCGGGCCAGTCGGTGTCGGGGGTGCGCGTTCGATCGCGCCAGTGCCGACTAGCACCCAGAGGATGATGGCGAGGGCGACCCAGCTGAGGGCTACTGCTGCGAGGAATCGTGTTTTGCGTTTTGGGATCGTCGTCATAGGTCACCGTCTTTGAGCCGCGGCCCTTTGAAGCGCCGCCATGGTGTGAATAGGAACAGGAGGATCAGGAGCACGACGGTGATGACGCTCGTCCATGCGCCCGCGACCACCGCCTCATCCACATGATACACGAGGAGGACGTCGTAATCGCCTGCGCGCTTTGGAGAGATCTGGATGAAGTCCGGGCCGATCGTGCTCACGCCGACCGGCTGCCCAGCGATATCCGCGGTGAAATCCGCGTCGTACGTCATCTTGACCACGATCGCGGTATTCGCATCCGCCCCGCGCACGCTAATCTTGTAATGCTGCGGGTCGAGCATGACCATCGTCGCTTTGGGCGCATACGGCGCTTCGAGAGCGCGCACGTACGCATCGAGGTATGCGCTCTCCGTCGGATCCGTGCTCACGAACTCCTCGCCGTAGCTGCCGCAATAGGTCTCTTTGAACAGTTCACGGCACTGCGGCTCGATCGCTTTCACGGCCGCAAGCGCGTTACCGTCGACCGCTTGCGCGAACGAGGGGTCATACAGTGCGATCTTGAAGTACGCGTAGCGTTCGTCTTTCTTCCACGTGAAGGGGAAGTCCGGGCTGTTATTCAATCGCGTACGCACGATAGCATCACGGTCTCCCTCTTCCATATTCACATACAATCGTCCGACGTTCGCGGCCTTGAGGTAGACTAACGTCAAATTCGCGTTATGATAGCCTGACGATACGGAGAATATCTCATCGTTATACGCGTTCGTTATCCCCTGTTCGTAATATCCGTACGATTGCGGAACGTTCGTAAAGCTGTTGCGTACCGAAAGCGATTGATCGGAGAAGGGGAAGGAGATGCGACCGTCGATCGGCTCATACAGGAACTCAGGACGCTGCGAAATATCTTCCGTCGTCTGCCAGTACGCTTGCACCTTGTAGATGATGACGCACGACGCGAGCGCGAACGTGATGAGCATCGTGTAATACAAGACCTTCTGCCATTTCACCTGCGCGACGTTCGAGAGCGCAGCGACCAATAACGCCGCGGTGATGATGAATTCGGGGATGATCCTGTGGTACTGGATGGAGCGCAACAGGTTCATCGGGAACAGGTTGTACATCTCGAGATAATAGAAGACAATCATCATGATGAGCACGAACAACGCGCCCATGATGAGCTCATGCTGATGGATCTGCTTCCCCTTCCCCTTTTTCCCTGCCTTATGCATCTTCCATTCGATGATGGCGAACGCGATGAAGGAAAAGAACGCGATCAGGATGATCGGGCCGGGGCCTTTCAGGTTCCCCATATCGAGGAAGAAATCCTTCAAGGAGATGATATTCGGCGGCACCTGGTAGAACGGCAGGTACTTCACACCCATGTGCGCGCCAGACGTCGCCTGCTCATACGATACCTGCGGGAAGAATTGCACCGCACCGACGAGGATACTGAGCACGACGAGCACGACGTACTGGAGGATGTAATGGCGCGTCGCGGCTTCGTGATCGTCTTTGTTGCGCACCGCGATGGCGAGCAAGTACAGGCCCATGAACATGCACAGGCTAAACCAAAGCAACGGGTGACACAAGTACGCGATACCGAGCACGATGATCATCCAGAAGCGGAGTGGTCGCAAGGGATCGCGCAAGAACAGTAAGAGGCCAAGTGGGAAAAGGAAGAGGAAGACGACCGTGATCGGTTCCCATCCGTAGCTGCGCAGTGAAATGAAGGTGTTCGTCAACAGGAACAGCGAGCTCAGTGCTGAGACCCAGATGCGACGCGATACCTTGTAGCACAAGAGGAACGTCAACAAGACGGCCGCGAGGTGGCTCACGACGATCAGCAATAACGCAGCGCGCGGAGCTGACGTGCCCGTCATGAGCATCACGAGCCAGTTCATCAGGTAGAACCCTTGCTGGTAATACTTGAACAGCGGCATCCCGAGGTACCAGAACGGCGTCCAGTGCACGTTTGGCCACCATTCCATCGCGTACTCGGTCTTCCAGACGTGCGCTTCGAGATCCCACGCACCGTAGGTGTGCAGATTGCCTTCATTCGTACGCCAGTCCTCGTTATCGTATGTCTCGCTGATCCAGTCGGATCCCAAGAGGAGCTTCTGCGTGAGCGCGAACCACGCCAGACCGATCAAGAGTATAGCGGCGATGAGAGCGAGCCATTTCCCGAGTGTCCACGCTCGCGCTTCGTTCGTTACCAGCTCTGGATCTCGATAACCGTAATTCCTCATGCGTGTACCCCCGTCTTGACTGCCGCCCCAGGCGTCTCGTCAGCGACGAAGATGATCGAGCTGAGCAGGATCATCGCGTACATGAGCAACCACACACTAATCGGCAGGTACGTACGCATCTGCTGCAAATCAGAAGCAATCGCGGCATGGTACAGCGAATAGATGCTCGAGGCGAAAAGGAACGCGCCCACGAGGAGATTCCAGCGGATAAGCGCGTAGCCCGTCTGTGATTTCGCTTTGCTCGTGCGTACGAACCCGACATAGCGTTTGAGGATCGCGTTGATCGCGGCCCGCGCGTAAATGAACATGCTGTTTGTGATGAGCAGGTACTGCATGATCGCGTCCCCGACCGTCATCGGATCATCATCCACACGGCCCTGTAGCGCGACATAGATCATGCCGACGCCAAGAACGACATTGCAGTACAGGGCGAAGAGCATGAACGTCGGCAGCCACGTGTGATGCGTCCCGAGGTGGAAGTAGAGTGAGAGCAACGGCGTGATGATGTAGATGAGCGTGACAAGACCGATGAGCCACCATCCGAGCGCGAAGAGTGTGTGGATCTGCTGGCGGAAACTGAATTTCCCGAACACGATATTTTTCCATCCTTCGCGTAAGATGGCGAGGTTGCCGTTCGACCATCGGTACTGCTGTGACGCGTACGCCTTGAAATCCGGCGGCGCATACCCGCGCGCCAACACTTCAGGGACATACGCGCCGTGGTAGCCCGCTTCATTGAAGCGCAAGCCCAATTCGATATCCTCGGTCGCGGTATAGTAGGACAATCCCTTCACCGAGCGGAAGATGTCAGAGCGGATGACCGCGTTCGTACCGCAAAATACCATCGCCTTATCGCGCGCTCGTGCGACGCACATGGCTTGAAAGAAGATGTTCGCGCCCACTTTCGCGGTGCGCTGTAAGGGCGTGCTCTCGCCGATGTAATACTGCGGCGTCTGGACGAACGCGACTTTGGGGTCGCTGAAGCGGTCCATCGTGCGCTCTAAGAACTCAGGTTCCGGCGCCTGATCGCTGTCGAGGATGAGGAAATAGTCTTCCTTCACCGCATGGCGCAGCGCGTTATTGATATTGCCTGCTTTATACCCGACCCGGTCCTTACGGCGCACGATCTCGCACTTGTGCTTCTTTGCCAAGTCTTCCATATCTTTTTGCGGTTCCGGTTGGCTGGAGTCGTCAAGGAGGTAGATCTTCGTCCCGCCCGGCCAGCGGACTCTCTTGCAATACTCGATCGTGCGCTCGACGATATCCTTCGGTTCGTTATAGACAGGGATGAGGATCGCGACGCGGATTTTGTCTTTTCCCCCGAGCGGTTTCGCCGGTGGGTCGCGTTTGCGGTCAGCCCAGAGCGTATACACGTGGATAGCTTGATCGTTGATT
>CAZIKW010000016.1:14627-20185 GCA_964540015.1 uncultured Methanosarcinales archaeon
AGAGGAATGAGAACACTTCGGCCGGGAAAATCAGCATCGTGACCGGGAAGCGCTCAAACGAGCTCGTCGGGAACTGCTGATTCGTCGTATAGTGGATTAGGGTGTCCGAGAGATAATACATCATGAGTCCCGCGGACAAGAGCGCGAACAGGGCGTAGAATGCTAAGTGCCTTTTGCCCTGTGGCTTGATGTGCGTACTCATACCTCTTTTCCCTATGGCTTCGTCGATTCCGCGTGAGTGGGCTTCATGAACCTTTCGGTTCGCCCCCGTCTAGAGTGTGGTGGGAAAGGAGGACAGGAAAAGAAGAGAAAATGAGGACGAATGGAGGTTTACGCGCGCTCCTTCATGCGCTCGCGTACCCACACGCCCGCGATGACGAGACCCATGAGGGTGAACGCCACGAGGGACGGGAGCAGCGGCTCCTTCGTCATGCGCTCAAGGAACGAACCCGAGCCGTCACCCGCCACGTTACCCGTGAGGAGGTTGCCCGCGCCCTCGACCTGCTTGACGTAGACGCTACGGTCGGCGACATCGATCTCACGGTCTTCGCCGTCAGCGCGCGCGAGCGTAATGCTCGTCACAGCGAACGTCGAGTCCGGCGTATCGACGACGAACGTGCCCGTCCAGGTGCCGTACTGGGCATTACCCGCGGTGCGCTCGAGGTCGACATCGAACAGTGCGCCCTTACTGGAGCGGACCGTCGCGATCGCGCTTGCGAGACCATCAGGGTCTGCCGCATCGATCGTGATCTTCACCGTCGTGCCGTTCTCGACCGAGCTCGCGTCGAGCGTGGTGTACACCAGCGTGAACGGCTCGGACGCGGCCGATCCATCGCTCGCATAGAACGAGCGATCGCGGATGCGGACCTTCTCGGACGGGCCCGCGGTGCGCAAGGTCACGCTGGTCAGCGTGTACTTGCCGACCTCGAGGTCGCCGATAGCGACTTCCCAAGTGCCGTACGTGTCCGAACCCGAGGTGCGCTCGAGTTTGAGCGTACGGGTCTCACCGTCAGGCTGCAGGAGCACGGCTTCAACGCCCGTGATCTTGCCGCCGAACTCGATGCGCGCATCGAGCTTGAGGTGTGCCTCATCTGCGACCGGTACGAGGTCCTTGTCGAACACGACGTACACGACTTCAGGAGTGAGGGATGTCTGACCTGGAAGCGCTCCTCCGCCTCCTCCGCCACCGCCGCCCTTCGGTCGATTGCTGCCGCCGGTCGTTGTGGTGGTGCCTGTGTTGCCTGCGCCGCACTGGTCGTTGACACAGTAACCGCGGTTCGTGACCTGGTGCGTTTCGGTGACTGTTGCGTTGGCGTCATCGAGGTACGTCGCGATGATTTGCGTGATATCGTTCGTGGTATCGTTCGTCGCGTTGTACGCCGCCTGCCAGTCCGTCTCGATACCCGAGATGAACGGTTCGAGCGGGAGCGTGACGTCACTGCCCGTGCCCAGGTGAATCACGACACTCACGGTCGTGAAGTTGTGCTTCTCGTTGTTCGAGATTACATGCACGTTGGGCACAGCCGGATCAGTTGCCTCTGGAGCGCCCTGGAAGAAGGGGTTGAGGTAATTGATGACATTCACATTCCATGTCACATCGCCCGCCGGGGTCTCTGCGCGGATCGTGAGAGGAACGCTATTGCTCGTCACGAGGATACTTGGGGTATAGTTGAACGAGCTGTTCGTGCCTGCAGCGCTCGATTGGATAAGCGTGCCGTTCACGTACCAGTTCACGCTTGCGGGCAACAACGTGCTGACCCAGAACGTGGCGGTTTCCGTCTCAAAGAACGGCGACGGGATATCCGCACCCTGGCCCGTGATGTTGTTCGGGACCGCGACAAGCGTCAGCGTGAGCGCAACATCCTGACCGTGCGTGTATGCGGGGGTCACGAAGACGTTCGGGACGTAACCCGCTTTCGTCGCCGTGATCGTATGGCTGCCCGGCGTGAGGATAAGGCTCATCGGCGTCGCATTTGGTTGCGTGACGTTATCGACCATGATGGTCGCTCCCACCGGCGTCGTCGTCAGATTGACGAATGCGTTCTGGTGAAGGAGGTTCACGTTGACTGCCTGCACGCTCTCGGGAGTGAACGGACCGACCATGACGAAGTTCTCCACATAGCCCGCAGCCGTGAGGCGGACTTCATGCGCTACATCCGGAAGTGCGCTGACGTTCACCGGCGTACCGTTGAGCGTCACGAGACCCGTCGCAACACCATCAAGCTGGATAGCTGCGCCGATGACGTTGGACGTCACCTGGAGCGTCACGTTGATGGGCGTGAGGTTCAGATCGATCTCCTGGGAGTTGCCTTCCGCGATCGTGACCGAACCGACACGGCTCGTGTAACCTGTCTTACCTGCCATGATCTCATAGGTGCCTGGCAAGAGGTACGTCGTAAGCATGCCCGTGCTGTTCGCATCTCCAACCCACGTCGCGTCAGCGAAGACGGTCGCGCCCGGAGTCGTGTGGACCGTGAGCTGACCCGGCGTCACGTTGAGTTCCGTGAGGGTGGCCGTAACGGTCGTGACGAAACCCGCCTCGAGCGTCACTTCCCAGACCTGGTCCTCATACGATTCCTTCTGGATCAAGAGTTCGTACGTTCCCGGCTCAACGTCATACTCTACGAGCGGCGACGTACCGATGGGGACACCACCAAGGTACAAGTCAGCGCCGGCCGGAGTCGTCTGGACCGTGAGGTATGCGTTCTCGAATGCGCTCTCGTTGAAGAGCACGCCCGGGTGGGGTGCGAGGCCGTTGCGCTGCGCATCGAGGTAGGCGAAGAGCTCGATCGCGATAGCGACCATCTCATTGGTCGTCTCGGTGTACTCGTACGTGTCGAGGTTGTCACGGTAATTGAAGATCACATCGGTTTCCGCGTTCGTGTCGAAAGCGCCGTTGATCCAACCCGGGATGTAATCCAGGCCGTTCTCGAACGTCTTGTCCAAGTCCCACTGGGGGTTCTCGGTTTCGCCGTGATACTTGTTGCCCATCGCGCCAAGCTCGTAGCCGAGGATGTTCGTCTTACCGTCAAGGTAGACGTAGGCAGTTCCGTTATAGAACTGGTAGCCCGTTCCGCGGCCGCCGATGATGTCGCCAGCAGATGCTGCACGGTAGCCCGTATCGAGCAAGTAGCGGCTGTGGAACTGGGTCGGTTGGTCCTCGCCGATGCCGAAGATGAAGCTGTAGGAGCGCAACGTGCTGTTGAGCGCCACGCCGTCCTGGACCGCATTCATACCCGTGAGCCACGCGAGCTGCGCATCCGCAACTTGCGGGATGAACGGCTCGACCGTGCCCGAGAAGGTATCGACTGCTTTCGCTGCGTACAAACCTTCAAGGAGCATGAAGCGGCTGTTTTGGAACTGGATATTGGAATCGTATTGATAGACGCGCTCGCCAGTGCGGCCAATCGAAAGCGTCGCGCCGCGATCCTTGTAGTCATTGTAGATCTTGTCGCGGAAGAGATCTGCCGGATCCTCGCTGCCAACGAGGTAGGTCAAGCCCGCACCAGTGATCGCGCTTTGGTGATTGGCGTACTCCTCCCAATACAAGTCGTTACCGTTCGTGTGCGATAAGTCGTGCGTGTCTGAGATCAGCGTGGTGCTAATCGTGTTGCGCAGCGCGTGCGCTTCCTGGAGATACGTCACGTTGCCCGTGTAGTCATACAGGAGGAAGAGCGCCGTGCCCCAGTACGCGGTGTCGCTGTCGGTCGGGCCGAACGAGCCGCCCGTCGCCTTCACGTACTGGTACGTGTTGCGTGCGCGCTCGAAAACGATCGAGGCAGCGGCCGGGTCAGCATCGTGGAGCGCCGGGATACCTTCAAGCATGCCCAGGAGCGCGCTGACCGTGTACTTGCGTGCCGTGTCATCGTAGAAGATCTGGCAAGGGTCTGCGCCGACCGTGAAGATCTCCTCGTTCATCGGGATGTCCGTGTAGCAACCGAACTCGTAGCCCCAACCCTTGGAGACCGCATAGCCGTTCGCCGAGACATCGCTCGTGACCGTGCCGACCGCATCGACATACGTCAAGTTGATGCAAGGCTCATCTACCTGGCACTTGTAATAGAGTGCTGCGTGCGCGATGCAAGCATCCCATGCCGGGGTGCTGTCATCCGCGCCACAAAGTGAAACGACCGGGACGTCATTGAACGCAACCGTGTGCGCGCCGTTGTCGACGTGGACATCCATCGTGGTCATGTTGGTCGGGCCGGGGACGAAAACGCTCGTCGCCATCATGCCGCTGCCCATACGCACCGCGTTCGGGCCTGCGCCGGGTTGCACTTCAACGCCTTGGAGCTCCATGAGGTAGCTCGTGTAGCGCGCGATCTCTTCCGTCACGCGGCCGTTATCGAACAATGCCGGGTTGCGGCGGTACGCGTGACCGAGGCGGATTAAGGTCAAGGACGCTTGGTCCGCTTCCATGATGAAGCTGCCGTCCGCCATCGCGACGAACGTCGGGTAGGCGAAGCTGCGCTGGTCCTCGTGGAAGGTGCTGTCCTGTTGTGCCAGCGCATCGAAGAAGTCCTCAAAGACGCCGGATTGGTAGTAGTAGACGTTCGCATCGATATCGAACGCGCGAGATACGTCGCTGTCAGTCGAGACCGACACATAGTAATTGCCCTCGACCGTAAGGTTCGTGAAGTCGCCGACGATGCAGGAGAGATTACCTTGGCAGTTGACGCTCACACCACTGTAATCTTTCGCTTTCGCGAGCGGACCGCTGTAGACGATAGCATCCGTGGATGCGTCACGTACATTGAACGTGCCGGACGTCGCATGCGAGTCGACCGTGTACACCACGACCTGCTTGTTGCCATCCGGGTGGAAGCCCATCTGGCTCGTTGCAACGATGTCTGCGCTCGCGGCGCTGACGCCCAGAAGCAACGCGAAGAAGATGCTCGCGACCGTCTTGACAACGCGCACGCTGCGCTTGGCGCGGCGTACAGGAGCGGCGGTGTTCCACGTGAAGCGGTCATTGAGCGTGTAGTTCACGCCCAACATGGCCGCGATCGCGACGAGGTTCCACACAAGCAAGTAGCGCTCGCCGAACCAGGTCGTGAGCGTGCCCAAGATGAGCAACGTACCGACGATCGAGGTCATGCTAATCATCTGGAAGCGCAAGAACTGATGCGCCGTACCCCAGTGGCTCTCGGCCTTGCGGTCGTTGAACGTGAGGTGGTGGTTACCAAAGAAGTTCGCTACGATCGCGGTTTCGGTCGCGATCAAGGATGCGAGCAGGTAGTGGACCGCGAAAAACGAGGTCAATACCCAAAGGATGCCCGTGTTGATGAGCGTACCGACGCCACCGACAAGCCCGAACAGGAGCATGCGCTGGGTCTTTGGCTCACGCACGCGAGCAGCGATCTTTTGGAGCAAGGTCATATGTGCCATGGGGTGACCGTCCGTTAGCTGCGTGCGCGAGCCTTTGCTGCGCGCGCGGGAGTGCGACGTGCAGATCGGAGGGTGAAGAGGCGCTTGGAGCGGATGCGAACGCAGATGAGACCGCCTTCGATTATGTCGCTCAGGCGCATCTTGCTCGCGCCGCTCGTGCGAGTGCCGAA
>CAZIKW010000017.1:0-10550 GCA_964540015.1 uncultured Methanosarcinales archaeon
CACTCGAATATCTCAGCATGCCTGCCAATTCTCCACTCGCCCGCCGGGAACAAGGCGTTCTCCTTATCGCGCGCGGCATCCTTGTTATCGGTCTGCTCTCAGGGATTCAAGACGCGTCCTGGATGACGGTGTTCGTCGCTGGGCTTTCGCTCGCGCTCACGTTCTTGCCCTCGCTCTTACGTAGGTGGCGGGTGATTGATCTCCCTTTAGCGTTTGAGGTCGCGGGCGCGCTCTTCGTCCTCGCATCGCTCTTTTTGGGCGAGATCCACGGCTGGTACACGCGATTCTGGTGGTGGGATTTGCTTTTGCATGCCCCCAGCGCGATGGTTATTGCCATCGCCGGATACCTTATTCTCACGGTGTTGCTCCAAGCGACGCGTGCTCGTGCGAGCCCGTGGGTGGTGGGCATTTTCACCGTGAGCTTCGCGCTCGCCATCGGTGCGTTGTGGGAAATCGCGGAGTATCTCATCGATATTTCCCTAGGAACGAATATGCAAAAGAGCGGTTTGACCGATACGATGACTGATTTGATGGTAGATACCCTGGGGGCACTTCTTGCGGGTATCGCCGCCGGTATTCATTCACGCGACCGGGCGAACGGGTGGCTTGAGCGTCTCTGGCGCGCGTTCTATACCAGAAATCCGTGGTTTTTCCGTCCTGACAAGCACAAACCCTCACAGGACAACAAACGCGCATAACTTTATATACCGGAATGGGTCTCTTTCCTCTAGAACAGGCAGTAATTCTCTGCAGTATCACGATCCTTTGACGGACCGGGTTCGCGGAATGAGAGCCCCAGTTCCGAGCGGGTGAGAAGGCCCGTGGAGAAAAGAAAATGGCATTTGGAGATGGCGGACGTGGCGGATTCGGCGGCGGTAGCCGTGGCGGTTTCGGTGGCGGTCGTGGCGGCAGCGGTGGCGGCTTTAGCAGTGGCCCCCGTGAGATGCACGAAGCGACTTGCAGCGACTGCGGTCAGGTTACGAAGGTTCCCTTCAAGCCGACCGAGGGTCGACCGGTGTACTGCCGCGATTGCTTCGCGAAGCACCGCCCGCCCCGCGACAACTAAGTCGCGTAGGTAGGTTTCCTTCTTTTTCTCATTCATTCTCAGAATCTCTCTTCATTCACGTGATGATGGTCTCAACAACCTTTTTTTCGCCCACCTCAACCTTTAAATAATGCCCGTGCGGGTTTTCGCCGTGGGTGGTCCGGTGCGGGCACGTGATGTCATACTCGTCTACGCGTTCTTGCTAGCGCTCGCGCTGTTGATTATACCGCAGGCTCATGCGGCCACGTTCGCGTGCGAGATCCGGGCATCGTGCTTAAGCAATCAGACGCTTCTCCTCCGACTCAACAGTTCCGAGTCAGGACAAGCCCCAAACAACAGCCATGCGCAGCTCGCAAATTATAGCGGCAGCGCGTATCCGTACAGCGTCTGCTGTTGGACGGATTCGTTTCGTACGATCGAGAATAGTTGCATCGGCAATAGCTTCCCTCTCCTCTCCCTCCAGGCAACGAGCGATAGCCACGTCCAAGCGAGCACGCAAAGCGGCTATGCCTACGACGCGTGCATCAATGTGACGCCGGCCGATCTTACGTGCGAGTATCCGAACGACGCATGCTCATCAGGGTATACCGGCATCCTCAGCATCGCGTCAAGCGAGGTAGGAGATGATAATCTCACGAACGCCCATGTCGCTGATTTCAATCTCTACAAGCGCAAGGTGTGCTGCCAGATAGCAGGTCTCACACCACCGACGGTCGCATCCGTCAATCTCGCGCCGATCAATACCACAAAGCGCATCGGGCTCACCTGCAATAACGGCAGCGTCGCTGATGCCGATGGCGATAGCGTCACCCTGCATTACAATTGGTACCACAACGGCACGAGCATCACCGTTCTCAACCTCCCCATGGACTACGACGACACGAACGGCATCACGCACGACATCTCCGGTTTCGCGAACAATGCGAGCGTGAGTGGCGCTACGTTCCTCCCGACAAGCGGCCAGGTCGGCGGAACATTCAGCTTCGACGGCACGAACGATTACCTCAACGCCGGCAACGATACGGAACTGCAGATGAACACGAATGCATTCACGATCACGCTTTGGCTCAAAGCGGCATCGCAGACCGCGTCGATCATCGATAAGAAAAACGGCAGCACGCTGCGCGCGGGCTATCGTGTCAACATGTCGGGCACGACGGTTGCTTTCACGATCTCGGACGGGTCCTCGAGTGTATCGCTCAACGCCGGCACTGCAACGTCTGGCGCATCGTGGAATCATTACACGTTCACGCGCAACGCGTCCGGCATGTTCGCGTTCACGAATGGTGTTGCGGACGGTTCTACTACCTCGGGTGGTGCGCTTGACGTGCGTAGCGTGATGCCGATCATTATCGGCGCGAACAACTCGTTCGCTGATGCGTTCCTCAACGGTCAAGTCGACGAAATCATGATCTTCAACCACTCCCTCACGCCAAACGAAATCCTTACGCTCTACAACACTAACAATCGTAACATGAACCAGTCTGAGCTCCAAAAGAGCGATTTCTGGAACTGCTCCATCACGCCTGTCGATAGCGCAGGGCTCAGCGGCTCGACTGTCTACAGCAATGGCTCTTATGTCAATGCATCCACGCCATACGCGGTGAATCTCAGCTATCCATTCCACAACAACCAGAGCGTGTTCGAACGCCTCGTGAATTTCAGTTGGACGACCGCTGATGAACCCGACGGTGATCAAGTAAACTACACCCTCTCCATCCTCGTCACGCCTGGCGCATGTAGTGTGCAATCCACACTCACGAATCTGCAAACCACGAATCGCACGGTTGGCGAGTTGTGTGTCGATCAGAAGTACAACTGGACTGTGAATGCGTGCGATGTCGACGGGTGCTCAGGCAACACGACCACGCACAATTTCACGATCGCGTCCGTCATCGGCATCGTCTTACGCACGACTGCGACGCAGTTCGGCGCGATGGCAGTCGGCCAGATGAACGCGACCGACGGACCTGGTGGTCCATCGCCACTCATCCTCGAGAATGACGGCAACGTGTACGTGAACGTGACGCTCAACGCCACGCAATCGCCCTTTAGCAGTGTCGCGCTCGGTGACGCGGCGTTCCAATATCGCATCGCCGATAACGAGACGGGCAGCTTCAACGCGTCAGGCAGTCAGATCACGTACACGGCCGTACCGGTCGGGCCGACGCCCGCGATCAAGCAGCTCAATTACACAGATACGAACGATACCGTGCGCATTCACACGAACATCACCGTACCCATCAACGAACCGCCGGGAACGAAGACGGCGAACCTCACGTTGCGCGCAAGCATCAGCCAAACCCCATGATACCTCACCGCATGAGCACATCGGCGATCTTCGCGATCATCGTCTTGCTGCTTATCGCTCTGCCTCATGAAGTATCTGGATTGCGCGCAACACCGGCGCAGATTGTAATGCCGCTTGAGAGTGACGGTTCGTTCTCCGTGCGTGTGCTTGACGCACAACCGCGCGATATCGTCGTCGCCATCGAGGGCGATCTCGCAACAACAGTCACTATCGAGACATTGGCCGCACACCCAGAAGGCGGCACGGCCATCGCCGGA
The DNA here is from genome assembly GCA_964540015.1 of uncultured Methanosarcinales archaeon. Taxonomy (GTDB): domain Archaea; phylum Nanobdellota; class Nanobdellia; order Woesearchaeales; family UBA525; genus UBA525. Next base: position 3,614 of record CAZIKW010000017.1, read on the forward strand.
CATATCACACTGCCGACTGACCTCACCCCGGGTGATCATACACAACAACTCGTTATAGCACTCGCAGCGCCAGAAGGAACAGGCACGGTCGGCGCACGCGCAGAGATCGCGATCCCCATCATCGTACGCGTGCCGTATCCGGATGCGTATCTCGTCGCCAATTGGGGTGCGCAACCCGACGCGGGCGCAGGTACGGGTCGCATCACGGTGACCCTTGAGAATCGCGGCAGCGTCACGGTGACCCCACATATATCGACGGTGACGATTAGCGATGGCGATCTCGCCGCCGAACCCATCTCTCTCACCATCGGCCCGATAGCGCCTCGCGCGTTCGCGAGAGCGGAAGCGATAGCGTTCCCACCGGAAGATCGTCCCGGTATCTACACTGCGACGCTGCGCGTCGCGTATGCGGACAGAGAGCTTGTGGAATCGTTGCCGGTGACCGTTGGCGCACCCCGCATCACGATCACGCGCGTGAGTTACGATATCGCGGAACAAGGGGATATCATCCCTGTCGATGTCGCAGGGGATATCGTGTGGAATCGCGCGATGATGGCCACAGTATCCATCTACTTCGATGGCACGCTCGCGGCGAGCGAACAAGTCGCGTTTGCACCTGGCGCCTATACGCATAGGCTCTATACGGAAGTACCGGTCGATACGCCCCGCCCGTCAGCTGTACGTGCGGTCGTCACCGTCGGAGATGCGCACGCGGAGCGAACGGAACGCATCCCGCCGCGTACGGCCACGACCGCTCCTTCGTCCCGAACGATCCTCATGAGCCTCGTGGTGATCGTCATCATCATTCTCTCGATTATCGTGCTCCTCTTGTGGCGCCGCAAACGAAAACCTCCCTTTCCCTCGACGGTAGTGGCATCGCAATCTCCCTCCGCCCCCACGTCGCCCGTCGAGAATCGGCAGCCAACGACGCTACATCCCAAAGGGCCGTAGAAAGTTTTATAATGGGCACTTGCGAGGTGCGCATCTAATCGCCCAGCGAAAACTGGGTACATCGAATACTAGGGTGGTGAAAATCGTGGATCTGTCCAATAAGGCACTTGCCGTGCTCCTTCTCATTGCTATAGCGGCCTCTATTGGTGGTACGCTCATCAGCCTCTCGCACTTGGATGGTATCACCGGTCACGCTACGGATACCTCGACTGGTGAAATCAATTTCACGATTAACAACCAGTTCTCTATCCGCTTTGTGAACAATGCGGTTATGTTCGGAACAGGTTACGTCAACTCGACCGATTGCACGATGGGCACGAACGCGACACCGCCTTCTTTCGATGCTGACGGTTGCAGCGGTTTCAACGAGACCGTGAATGCCACGAACCTCACGATCGAGAACGACGGGAACATCCGCGCGAACGTCTCGCTCAATTTCAGCTCCAACGCCACCGGCTTCATCGGCGGCACAAACCCAAGCTTCCAGTACCGCGTGTACAACCACGAGTCTGGCTCGTGCGTCACGGTCGGCAACGGTACCTCCTTCCAGGAAGTGGGAGTGGGCATCGGCTCTACCGCGTCCAACGATACGAACCTCACGGGAAGCCGCATCTGTACGAACCTGAACTTCACGGACGCGAGCGACCTGCTTGGCATAGCCGTGTGGATCCGTATCCCACAGACTGCTTCGTCAGGATCGCACAGGGTCACCATCACCGCCATCGGCTGCGACGACACGTCCTGCTAAGGTGAGTGAGCATGGATACCACCACAGCTGCGCAGGAACCGGCCGGCGGAGGAGACCTCTCTTCGCGGACCGTGACCACGCTCGTGATTCTCACGCTCGTGATCTCTTTTTTGGGCGCGTGGATGAACGTGAACCAGGCGTCGGCGATTGCCGCCTCAGAGGGCGGGCAAGGCGAGAGCAGTTCGACCGCTGAGGTCGCGTTCACGATCGAGCGACCGGTCAAATACGCCGATAACACCGCCGGTCTCGTCGCGTTCGAGATCCGCTCCCCCGAAGGGTGAGCCAGTGATCCGCATGCGCCAGAAGGCGTTTCTCCTTTTCTCCATTTCTCTTCTCGCGATCCTGCTAGGCGGTGCTTTCGCGTCCGCGGTCGGGTTTGGCAATCTCCCGAATAACCGGGAGATCATCTTCATGCCGGGCGGCGAGGTACGTGTGCCCTTCTATGTCATCAACGGCGAGCGTCTCTCCGTGAGCGCTTCCTCGAACGCGGCGTTCGATCCCGCGACGCTGGGCACTCCGCTTGACGATAATATCAACGCCTACGTGAGCGTCGATGATGGCGCTCCATTGACCGGTCCGCGTCAGGTGGAAGTGGTCTTCCGTTTCCCTGAGCATATGCGTCCCGGTACCTACCCGGTCGATGTGTATGCGACCGATAGCAAGCCCACGTCCGATGCTGCGACTGTTGCCACCGTCGCGACCGTGAAATTCCGTCTTACCGTCTGGGTGCTCAGTCCTGACCCTCTAATCGCGATCGAAGGCGTGAGTTCAGAACCCGTCGCTGAAGGGCTTGATGCGAACGCGACCGTCTGGTTCGTCAGCCGCACGGTGCAGGATCTGCAAGCGGTGGTGACGGTCGAAGTGCGAAAAGATAACATCACGCTCGCGCGAGCGACCGCACGACCCATAGCCCTCCCTTCAGGCAAACGGGATAGCGCACTGGTCGTCCTTCCGACCGAGGAGCTCGTCGGCGGTGAATACGAACTCCTTGCCACCGTCGCATATGCGGACACCTCCGCACAGGCGGGTGGCATTCTCAAGATCGGTACGCTCCATGTCGGCATCCCAAGCCACAGCACGGAGCTCCAATTCAATGCGACGAACCAGTTCACCTTCAATATCACCAATCAATGGAACCGCGAGCTCAAGGATGTCTACGCGACCGTCCGCCTCAATGGGAAGGAGAAGACGACCGCGAGCCTTGATATCCCTCCATTCGGTCAGACGCCATATGAGATCTACTTCGATCGTGACGAGGCGTTGGCGCCTGGTCCTGCAGTCGTCGAAGTCGTGGTGACCTTCAAGGATTACGATACGCGCTCTGGCCAGTATGCCGATAAGCAAGAGACGTTTTCCTTGCCGGTTACGATAGCCACTCCGCCAATCGCCGAGCAACCCATCGCGTTACGTGATATTATCGTGTGGGGCCTTGGTATCGCAGTTCTCGGCCTCATCATCGTGGTCTTCGTTATAGTGCGCCGTCGTGAACCGCCGCAACAACCGACGGCAGCGCCGCCGCTCACAGGGAACGCCCCGTGAGACGCCGCCCACACCAAAAGGCGCAACGCGTGAGCGTGACGGTATGGGTGTTGCTCGCGATAGCCGTCGCATGCGTGATCCTTGCGGCGGTGGGTCCTACAGCGTACGCCAACTGGCGTGTGCTCGGGGAGACGACGTTGAAGGTCGGCGTTGAGGTGGTCGAACCTGGTCGTATCGGGTTTAGCCTGGGTTCTGATGACCTTTGGTTTGGGAAGGTGCCTCGCGGCGGTGGTGCGTCGCGGTCGGCGAGCGTCGATTCCCCGGTACGGGCGAGCGCGATCATTACCGCTTCTGGTGAGATGGCGCCGTGGATGACTATTACCCCTTCCACGTTCACGCTTGAGGCTGGTCGTGCACGCAATGTGGTCTTTGACATCAACATACCTGAAAACATGGAGCCTCGCAACTACACTGGCGATGTCCACATCACGTACCGTCGGCTCTTGCCCTGGGAGTGAACGCCACCCGCAAGTTTATATAGGGAATTCTCGACGAGCGCGACGTGGTGAATCGTCGGGATTCAGGCTGGTTGACTGTCTGTGCGTTGGGCGTTGTGCTGCTTGCCGTTATCGGTTTCGCGCTGCAGACGTTAGTGCTGGAAAGTTCGCGAGCCGATACGGCTGTGGGACCTACGGTTGCCAATGCGGTATCGACGAGCGAGGTCACGTTCTGCCTCAACAGACCGCCGACGATCACGCTGGGCACCTGCGCGACGAACGCGACGCAAAATTCCACGTACTCGTGTCAACTCAATATCAGCGACTCCGACGGCACTGCGGCGCTCGATCAGGTCGTCTTCTACTCCGGCCTCTCTATCTTCAACACGACCAGCGACGGCAATATCTCTTTTGTCCCGACGAATGACGACGTCGGCGCACACTCGGTGTTCTTCTCTATAACGGACAATTCCGGTTGCGTAGGAAGTACTGCGAACCTCACCTTCACGCTGACGGTCATCAATATCAACGACCCGCCGGAACTGACCACGAACCTGTCCGACATCACGCTTGCGGTCAATACAACGCTCTTCCCCTTTTTCCTCGTGGACTATTTCACGGATCCTGATGGGGATGCTATGAATTTCACGAGCACTACCCCCTCGGGTATCACGGTCTCCATCGATGGCTCTTCGCTGGTCAGTTTCACGACACAATCCTGCGACGCGGACGGCGAACTCATCACGTTCGAGGCGACCGATCCCTTCAACGCTTCGGCGACGAGTAACGTCGTTACGATTACAGTGACGTGCGAGACGCCCTCATCGGGCGGAGGTAGCACGGAGAGTGCGGGAAGTGGTGGTGGCGGTGGTGGTGCGGATCTGTGCCAGAACGCATGGGAGTGCGATGAATGGTTTGCATGCTTACCAACCGGTATCCAATGGCAACGTTGTCATGACGAACGTGGCTGCGCGGTCGACCGTTATTTGCAACGTATGTGTGAATATACGGGACCTCCACCGATATGCGAAGAGAATTGGTTATGCGAACCGTGGAGTGCATGTGCGCTCAATGGCACGCAGAGCCGTACCTGCACAGACCTTGTCGCCTGCCAATCGACGATCCTCCTGCCGCCGCTCACGCAAGAGTGCGAGTACCTCGCTACCTGCTTTGACGGCACGCAAAACGGCGATGAGACTGCAGTGGATTGTGGCGGTTCCTGTGGCGTTTGTCCGGTGACGGAAAGCCCTGTTTCTATTGGTGCCCTTGCGCGCTGGATTCTCCTCTTGCTCGTGCTCGCCGCTCTTATTGGCGCTGGCGTCTCCGGCTATTATCGCGGCGAGATCGCGCGCGCTGCTGCGGCGCTTGGTTTCCTCTTACGCCATCGCGTAACGAAGGATATCTTGCTGACTGCGCTCGAACGCCGGAGCCTGTTCGAGCGTCTCTTGTCCCTTGAGGATCGCACACGGGCGGATACGATGACGCCAGCTGCGCGCTACGACGCGCTTGCGCAGATCATGCGCGCGTATCTTGCTGACGCGCTTGCGCTGCCGATCGAAGCGTCCGAGACTGAAGTGCGCGAGCGGGTGAAGGCATTGTCGTTACGGAGCGAAACGGTGCTTTTGATTGATGGATTGCTCGGAAAGCTCGCGATTATCGAGAGCGAGGAGCTTGAAGATGATGCGCTCTTCTTTCAGGCATCGATTGAAGAAGTGCGCACGGCGGTCTGCCTGACAAGCGAGTATGCGTTCACGGAAATCGATCGACCGCTCACCGATCACCCCATCACTGATGGGATGAGTTTCTACGATGAGATCTTCGCGCGCATGATCGGCATCCTGCGGGCTATTCAGCATAATGAGGTCGAGCAAGCGCGTACGGAATACCTGCAGATGGTCGCGCGTTATGAGGCGCTGGAAGCGAAAGAACAAGAGCAGATCTATCCTGAACTGCGCTGGCTGTTTGATGTGACGCGCTTGGCGAGCGAAGCGGTGGGTGGCCGTATCGTGGACAAGACGAAGTTCACGGGCGAGACCTAGCCCAACAGACCTCTGTCTCATGCGGTTTCTCCACAACCTTTATAAATAAAATCAACTAAGCTCACTTAGCGAACATAGCTAAGTTCCGTAAATTATGGATTTTTGTCGACGACAGGGCATAGGGATGACGTGTGCAGCGAGTTCTGAGGCTGCTGCATGGTGAACGTCAATATCGAGATCCCGCCAGAGCTCCATAAACGCCTCAAAGTAGCGGCGGCGACCGATGATATGACCTTGAAGGACCTCGTCATCACGCTGCTTGCGGGCGACGTGCCACAGACGCCTGCGCCGCCTCACCCCCACCATCACAGCGACAATGGGGCGAACTGATGGTCAATATCAATATCGAAATCCCTGATGATGTGCACAAGCGCGTGAAGCTCGCAGCAATCACGAACGATGCCACACTCAAAGACTACCTCATCGCACAACTCGATGAGCAATTGCGGAGGCGGGGACGATGAGACCGTCCCGCACCGCAATGCTCGCTATCGCCTTCCTGCTCTCGATTGCGCTCTACGGCGCCCTCACACTTACCGGACCGACCTGGTCGCCGAGCAGTGCGTTCACGAATAACACCATCACGTGCACGTGGAGCAATACCACAGACACGATTGCGCAGAATATCACGATCTTGCGCAATGGCGCGCTCTGGAACACAACGTACGAGAACGCATCCTCCGTCGCGCTCAGATCAACGACCGCGGTCCAAGCGGTGAACACCACGAAGGGGGATATCTGGACGTGCCGTATCATGCTCGATAATGGGACTGCGACGACGACTGCTGAGAGCAATATCACGATTCTCAATAGCCCCCCGACGACAGAAGGTTTGCCTGCAGGTATCTTCAACCCCTCGGGCACGGATGTGGGTTTCATCGTGCACATCGCGGAAGACTCCACACTCATACTGGATGTGAACGCCACCGATGCGGACAGCGATACCCTCACGTACCTCGCCGCGGATGAATTCTGCGTACGAAACAGTAGCGCGACCGGTATCTACACATGCACGCCGACGCAAAGCAATCTTGAGAGCAACAACGCGACCACACTCATCAATATCACGTTCACCGTTTCAGACGGCCAGAACGTCGGGGGCCGAACGATCACGTTCAATCTGACGCCGGTGAACGACGCGCCCACGCTCTCACTCTCCACGCAGACGACGCCGGTCAACCAATCGAAGAACATCACGTTCACGGCGACCGATGAGGAATCCG
>CAZIKW010000017.1:10560-14817 GCA_964540015.1 uncultured Methanosarcinales archaeon
ACTACACGCTCGGCTACGCTATCACTGCGTCCGCTGAGATCTCCGACCGTTTGAGCATCACGCGCCTCAACGCCTTGGGCACGAGTTTTAGCGTCTACTACGATGCGTCGATCCCAGACTTTAATGATGTGGGGATCTGGACCGTTTCCATCAACGTCACGGACCAGAGCACGAACATCAGCGGCGGCAACAACAGCCAAAGCGCCGTGCAGAACTTCACCTTCAATATCACGTCGGTCGGGCGCAATCCCTACTTCCTGAATATCACCCCCTCAAGCCCGTATGCTGGTACGCAAGGCCAGCTGCTCCAGATCAACCTGACCGCAAACGACAGCGATGTGAACACGACTATCGTGTTCACGGACAATACCGCACGCTTCGCCATCAGCACCGTCAAGAGCAGCACGGCAGGTTCGCCCGCGATCGGCCAGATCAATTTCACGCCTGCGAACTCGGACGTCGGCACGTATAACGTGACCATCACCATCACTGATGCTGAATCGCTCACGAACACGACCACTCTCTCATTCACCATTGCGAACGTGAACGATGCGCCCACCATCAGTGAGATCAGCGCGAACGCGTCGAACACGGGCGGCAACGCGAACGCGAGCGCGCTCACCGCGTACGTCAGCGCGCTCTTCGTCTACGCCATCAACGCGAGCGATGCGGATACCCTGCATGGCGATACGCTCACGTATGCGGACAACACGTCGCTCTTCACCATCGGTGCATCGACCGGCATCATCAACTTCACGCCGACGGCAGGCCAGACAGGCGTGCACCACATCAACATCACGGCGACCGATAACGCCTCCGCGCAGGCGAGCCGCACGATCATCCTCACCATCAACCCCAATAGCCCGCCGTACTTCAATGCGACCGTGCCTGGACTCAACTGCACGACCGGAGCCTCATGCTCGCGCGTGCTGCGAGGCTATACGGCCGATCCCGATGGCGGCGACAACGTGAGCTCCTACGCCGTGACGCTCAATGCCTCTCTCACGTCGTTTTCGATGAACACGACAACCGGTCTCATCAATTTCACCCCGCAGAAGGAGGATGTCGCGCACTACCTCCTGAATCTCACCATCACCGATTTCTTCGGGGCGACGAATAGCACGACGTTCGTGCTGCGCATCAACAACACGCCCGTGGCTCCGGTGCTGACCCGCTACAATCTCGCCACGGACACGATCGTCGAGACGCACGCGGTCTCCTATGAACTGCGCGCGACGGATGAGGACTTCCTCGTCCCGGGCAGCATCGAAACCGTTACGTTCACGACGAACCTGAGCATCAACCACACGATCACGCCTATCGCCGCGCTCAACACGACAACGGCGCGTGCGCTGCTCCTGTTCACGCCTGAAGTCGGCGACGCGGGCAATCGCACCATACAAATCAACGTGACGGACGCGTTCGGGCTCGTGAACCAGCGCAACGTGACGTTCGAGATACTGCCTGACGTCCCCCCGCCCAACATCACGAGCATCACGCCTTGGGGAGACGCGCCGAATTTCGCCATCCAGACGTCGTTTGCGAACACGACAGATGCGCAATTCCTCGATGGCGTAGCGGACGCGAACGTCAGCGAAAACAGCACAGTCGTTTTCAACGTCACCGTGAACGATACGCGACCCGTCACCTATAACTGGACCCTTGATGGTGTGCAGGTTGCGACGACACAACACTACAGTGCCAGCTTCGGATTTTTCAGCGCGAGCACGTATGCGGTGCGACTGAACGTCACGAACGATCGCCTCGAATCAAGCGCGTTCGGATGGAATTTGTACGTCCGTAACTCGAATCGCCAGCCGCTCCTGCTGAATGCCTTGGGGACGCCGCTTGTGATCAACGGTACTGCCACCTACAGCGACTATTTCCTCCTTGGGGGTGGAACGCGTTTTATCGATCCTGACGATGATATTGATTCCAGCAACACCATCAATGGCAACGAAACGAGCACACTCACATTCGCGCCGAACGAATCATGTGCTGTCGCGACCATCACGGTTCTCGGTGGAACGCTCACGGCTCAGGGCACCTCGGAAGGCACGTGCATCATCGGTTTTATCGCAACCGATGCGGGAGGTCTCACTCGCGAGAGTGGTGCGGTGAATATCACCGTTGTCGATGTGCCAGAAGGGAGTTCAGAGACTACAACTACAACCTCCAGCGGCGGCGGAGGCGGTAGCTCAAGTCCTACGTACATTCCCATCAGCCGCGACCGTGAGACGCCCAGAGCGTTCGATCTCATCGCGCCCAGCCTCATTACGCTCTATGAGAACAATACCATTGAGATCCCTATTATCATCAACAACACGTGGCGTGAGAAATTAACGTTCATCAGCATAACCGCGAAGACGAATGCCACCGATGTCACAACGACCTTGTCAAGCGACCTCATTGAATCCCTCGATGTCAATGGAACCCAGGAAGTCATCTTGACTGTCACGGGCTACCGCCTCGGCGAGAATTACGAAGTGCTGGTGGCGGCAAATGTGACGAAGCCCGTGTACGGTGATAGCGCCCTCATATTGCTCAATAGCCTGCAACGATCGACGGATGGTGATAGCGCGGATGTCAAGGTCACGTTCGCAAACGACTTGCTCAGCGAGCATCCGGAATGCCAAGAGCTCAACGAAGTGCTCGATAAGGCGAAGGAGAGCCTCGCGCAGAACCGATTCGCGGAAGCGAGCCAACTCGTCGACGCGGTCATTAGCGGCTGCAAGTACCTTGTGAGCACCCAGGAGCGCATCGAGGAGAAACCAGGCCGTATCGACCCGATCATCAGTTTCGATGACCTCTCCGTGCGCGTCATCCTCTGGAGCGCGCTCACGTTCGTCTTGCTCACGAGCATCGCGCTGATCGCCTACTATCACTACACCCGCAGACCCGAGGACGATATCTAATGGCGCCGACACAAAGCTTCAAATACGTGACGGACGTGGAACGCAACATGCGTCTTTGGATCATCTTCGCTCTTGCGTTGCTTTTGGTATCCGTGGTGACCGCCGCGGTCGGGGACCAGCTTCCGACAGCGCCGCCGACACCCGATCCGAACCAGATCCCGAATGCGACCGGCGGCGGGGGAACGTCGACGTATGCGATCACCGTACTTGCGCCGACCGGCACGGTCCCCGCTCCCACTGTCAAGGTCGCGTACCGCCATAACGCCGCGACCGCACGCACCTGCATCGTCACGATCGACGATTACGATTGGGATATCGATGATCCGCGCTGGGATAATCCCCTGTTCGTGAAGCAGGCGACGGTCGCTCCGAATACGACGCGCAACGAAACATTCACAGGTGTCCTCGCCGGCACGCACATCTTCTCGTTCTATTGCGCGACGAGCACGGGAACGGACTTGCAAGAGGAGTTCCGTGAAGTCGTGGTCACAGGCGGCGCCACGACCAGCAATTTGAACGCCACTATCAACATCACCTCCCCTGGCGCAACCACTGGCACGGATATCACGATAGCGTTCCGACACAACGGAACGGCATCGGGTGCGTGTACGATCGAGATTGACGATGATGAGCTCACGACGATTATCACGCCGGTGAATAGTGCTAGCACGTACCGGACAACAGTGTCGTTAGGCTCGCACGAACTGGTGGTCAGTTGCGTGAGCACGACGTGGTCCGCGCGCGCGGTGCGTACGTTCCGTGCGCGTGCGGGTACGAACACTTCAAGCGACAATCCCGTTTTGCGCTTGCGAAACGGCGGCAGCGCGGTCGATCCGAACACGCCGTTCACGCTCGTCGGCAGCAAATTCCCGCCAGACGATGTCATCGATCTCACCATCACCGGTGGCGGCGCTGCTGATGCGGGCGAAGCGGAAACGAGCAGTACGGGCGCATTCGAGATAGAGCATGACGGTCTTCCCTCCGGATCATACCGTATCACGGCACGGAGCTCTACCGAAAGCGGTGTTGTCTCGGTACTTTTGTTGACGGTACGCGGACTCACGCCGGACCCGACGCCAAATCTTCCGCCGGTGCCAGGTCCCCTCCCCGATCCATTGCCGAACCCGACTCCTTCCTATCCCGATCCGTGGCCAGCCGACCCGGTGGAGGATCCCTATATCTATCCGGACCCTGTCGATCCTATGACTGAATCACCGTCAGATGTCGCAACGAGTATGTGGGTGTGGCTCTTGCCGATGCTCTTGGTTCTCCTTCTGGTGGGTGGCACTGCAGGCTATCTCGCGCGTGAAGGGATGCTCGATGTGACGAGTTGGTCCGGATT
>CAZIKW010000017.1:14874-19502 GCA_964540015.1 uncultured Methanosarcinales archaeon
GCACGGCCGTGGCAAACAGCGTACCGTGCAGCAAATGCCGCAACTGGTGCAATCCAAAGCGGTCGTCAGACCGCCCACGCAAGCCGAGCGAACGACGTTGCGCGGCTTTATCGCGCGCGAGCGCAAGGATGGAGCGGACGATCTCGCGATACGCGGCGCGTTGCTTGCGAAAGGATGGGAGAAATCAGCCGTCGACGGCGTGTTCGATGAGATCTATCGCGAGCAGCGTTCAGCAAAGAAATAGTGGTGTATCGCTACTTGGCGCGTAATCGCGTATCGAGATCCCGAAACGTCTGCTCGACGAGATGGTAGTGCGCCTTCTGATGTTCCGCAGGCAGCGATTGGTAGGTGAGCAGGAGTGCCCGGTACGCAGCACGCGCGCGTTTGCCGTCATGGCGGTCAAGCGCGCCATAGCACCGCGATGCGAGCGTGCGCAGCGCGATCTGTTCTGCGTCCAGCGATTCGATGACCGGGAGTTCAGCGATGATGAGCGCAGGATCCTCCTCACCGTGCCAGAGGAATTCTTTGATGCGCACAAAGAATGACTTGGGTCGTACCTGCGCCCGCACCGCTTCTTGCACGACACGCTTGAAGAGATCGATCATCGCAACCAATTGCTCGCGGCTCATCGCGATATTCGCGTACTCGAGCTGATGGAGCACTTCAAGCAATGCTTGCACGTCGGAGCGGACTTCATGGCTAAGATAGATGTGGCGTAATTCTTCACGCAATTGAGGGACGGTGAACTCATACGATTTCCCGATGAACCCTTTGAAGAATTCCTTGACGAGGGCGTAGACCTCGTGCGGATCGATGACGAGTTTCGCGCGCAGGTACGCTGCTCGTCGTAGTGAGTCCTTACGGAGTGCCAAGAGACGCTTGCGCCGTGCTTGCTCATCGCGCAGCGCCTGCATGCGATGCCGCACTTCTTCCCTGCTCACCATCTTCCTTCCTGACGCCGTCTGGAGAGTATTTAAGCGTTGCTCGTCGGGGGAATTGTCTTCACTCACGCGTGGTCCGACAAGCTATTTAAAGCGCGTCCTCGACGTCACCGTCGATGGGACCGGTGGTTTCGGCGGCTACGCAGCCGCATGCAGCGGTGGCGACACCTCCAAGCGGCGCCAGCGCTGCCGATGATGCGCAAGCGCAACGCAAGGTCCAGTTCTTCCGTGAGCAGTTCGGGCGCGCAAAGATGGAAATGCGTAAGATGATCGTCGGCCAGGATGCGGTCGTGGATGCATTGCTTGAGGCGCTGATCGCGAATGGCCACGTCCTCGTCGAAGGAGTTCCTGGCGTCGGAAAGACGATTCTGATCCGTACGCTCGCGAAAGTCACCGGTTGCCAATTCTCTCGTATCCAGTTCACGCCCGACCTCCTGCCGACCGATATCGTCGGTATCACGACCTACGAAGAAGGGAAAGGATTCTTCACGGTCAAGGGTCCGGTGTTCAGCAATTTCGTCCTCGCGGATGAAATCAACCGTTCGCCTCCGAAAGTCCAGTCGGCGTTGCTTGAGGCGATGCAGGAGCACCAGGCGACGATCGGGAAGGAGACGTTCCAGCTCCCGAGTCCATTCTTCGTGATGGCAACGCAGAATCCCGTCGAGCAGCTCGGGACGTACAAACTGCCGGAAGCGCAGGTCGATCGTTTCTTGTACAAGGTCCTCATCACGTATCCGGCGTTCGAGGATGAAGTGCGTATCCTCAAACAAAACGCGACCGTCCACGAATTCTCCGATTTCCAATTGCAGTCAGTGCTGTCGCAAGCCGATATCCTCGATGCGCAGCGGTTCGTGAAGACCATCTACGCCAACCCGAAGATCGAACGCTATATCGTGCGTATCGTCGACGCGTTGCGTCACCCCCAGAAATACAATATCGACCTGGGCAAGTACATCGCATACGGTGCATCACCGCGTTCCAGTATTGCGCTCTACATCTCGAGCAAAGCGCATGCGCTTTTGGCAGGCCGTACGTTCGTGACGCCTGACGATGTCAAGGAGGTCGCGCCGTTCGTGCTGCGTCACCGTGTCGCGCTGAATTTCGAGGGAGAGGCGGCGGAGATCTCGCCTGAAACGATCATCAAGGAAGTCCTCGACAAGGTCCCTATCCTCTCGTGACCCGCATCCGTAAACTCGACCTGAACCTCCTCGCGCAGATGCATTCGCAAGAGGTTGTCGCACGCCGACGCGTGCTCTCGCGCACGCTTGAGGGCTCGTGGGCGACGATGCTCAAGGGCCGCGGTATGGAGTTCGCGGGATTCCGCCAGTACACGTACGGCGATGACGCGTCGCGTATCGATTGGGGCGCGTCGTTGCGCTCGAAAGATACGCTGATCCGGGAGTTCGAGGAATACAAGAGCGTCAATGTGCTGTTCTTGATCGATGTCGGCGATACGATGTGCACGACGAGCACGAAAAAGCTCAAATGCGAACACGCGGCGGAGCTCGCGTTCCTGCTCGCCGCCGCGATCCTCGACAACGGCGACAACGTCGGATACGCGATGATGAACACGCACATCATCACGAAACAGAACCCTGGCATCGGTCGGGAGATCCTCACGAAGATGTCCGCGGGGCTCTCCAACCCGCACAATTACGGCGGGAAGAAAGACCTGCTTGCGGTAACCGCGCTCCTCGATGCGATGCTCAAGACGCCGACGCTGATCATTCTCGTGAGCGATTTCCTCTCCATGGGAGAGAACTGGGAACGCGGTGTGCGCGCGATGGGACAAAAGCACGATCTCATCGGCATCCGTATCCTCGATCCGCGTGATCGTGCGTTGCCGTCAGGGAATTCGCAGTTTCTCGTTGAGGATCCCCAAACGGGAGAGACGATGCTTATCGATGTCCCGCTCGTACGCGCAGCGTACGAAGCGCAGACACAAACAGACGAAGCGTATCTGTTGGGTGTGTTCCGCGCATCGAAAGCAGGACTCGTGAACGTGCCGACTGACGGGGATATGCTCCAGCCGCTCCTCGCGTACTTCCATCGCCGAACGGCGATCATCAGGTGACACGATGGTCTCCATAACCTTCCTGCAGCCAGTGTATCTCTGGTTGCTTCTTGCGGTGCCGTTGATTTTCGTCGCGCACCTCTATTTCCTGCGCAACGCGAAGCGACGCGCCATGCAGTTCGCGAATTTCGCCGCGCTCAAGCGCGCGACGGGGACGAAGTATGTTGCGCGCAATCAGGTACTGCTCATCGTGCGTATCGCAATTGTTGTGCTTGCGACGTTCGGTGTGGCGCAGACGATCATCTGGTATGATGGTTCGGCGGATGCGAACGAGTATGTGATCACGATCGATACGAGCGCGTCCATGGCGGCGCATGACCTCGAGCCGGATCGCCTGACGGTGGCAAAGCGGCACGCGCTCGACTTCGTCGATTCGCTTGATGCCGATACGCGGGTCGGTGTCGTATCGTTTAGCGGTGTGGCGTTTATCGAGCAACCGTTGACGAAAGATCGTGGCGATATTCGCGACGCCATCTCGCGCCTTGAGATCGAGGCGAGTGGTACGGATATCCCCGGTGCGGTCATCACGAGCGTGAACTTGCTTGCGACGACCGAACGCGGCCGCATGATTATTCTCATCACGGATGGTAGCAATACGATCCAGACGTTCGAGAGCGATGGGTTGCGACGCGCGTCCGGGTACGCGCAGACGCAGCGCGTGCGTATCACGACGATTGGTGTCGGTCAGCCTGGTTCGGGGCCGATCGGGTATTTACCGACGTTCTATAATGTGAGCGCCGCGTATAACGACGACAATCTCGCGTACTTAGCGAATGAGACGGGCGGGGCCCATTGGCAGGCGATCGACGAAGAGCAATTGGCGGCCGCTTACGAGAATATCCGCTCTGGCGCGACATCGAGCACCTTGACGTACAATGCGACAGGGCTCTTCATGGGGCTTGCAGTATTGCTTTTGCTCGTCGAGTGGGTGCTTGGGAACACGCGATATAGATCGCTGCCGTAAGATTCATAAGAGCGACACCTGGAGATGGATGCATGACGTTCAACCAAGCCGCACTCGCTGTCGCGATCTCTGTTCTCGTCGCGTTCCTTGTCAAAGGCGTGATTTCCTGGCATCGCGGTGAGGGATTCCATCCATTCGGTTTGGGTGGGATGCCCAGTTCGCACGGGAATGCCGTCGGTGCGGTCCTTGTGGTCGTGTATCTCGAGACGGGGTTGAGCGTATTATTGATTATCGCTGCGGTGTTTGGGGTATTGTTCTTGCGCGATGCGTACGGCGTGCGGTGGGAAGTGACACGGCACAGCGTCGCGCTGAACAAATTGATGAAGTCGAAACAGTACGTCCGCACCGGGCATACGCGGGCGGAAGTCATCGTCGGATTCGCGTTGGGCCTTGCGGTGACGTGGGTTTCGTACCTTCTCTTGGCGTGAGGTTTTTAAGGGGGATATGGTTCTCTCGACCTTAAGCGCCTCCATAGCTCAGTGGTAGAGCGGCGGTTTTGTAAACCGCAGGCCGGGAGTTCAAATCTCTCTGGGGGCTTCTCAAACTGGCTCAGGGGGGCTAAAACGTGTGTTTTTTGGTCCTTGGCGGTTCTCGACGAGAAGGTATCGATAGGTTTATAAGTGAGTATCACTATAGAGTGGTAAAGGTA
>CAZIKW010000018.1:0-6072 GCA_964540015.1 uncultured Methanosarcinales archaeon
CTGTATGGCGAGCACGAATGCCCCGTGGTAAAGAATTGGCAGGGAAACGATTGGCTACAAAACCTGTTGGATGATGCTGCGGGAAAGAAATATCTACTCGGATTGCTTCGCTAGATGTGCGTCTCCTGCGTTCTCCTCGGACGATTCCGTTCGTTCCCAGGCGACGCCGCCGTCCACGCAGTCTCAAAATACTGCTGGAAACTACTTGCCGCGTCCTTACCAGTGATACGAATCGTAAGCGGTTCTTTCGTCAAGATGATGATGCACACGCGATCATGATAACAGAGAATTTCTGTGGGTGTAGTCTGTGCGGCGAAGCGCACCGTGTACGCTTTTGAATGCAGAAAGTACGCGATGCGCTCTTTACAAGTTTTGAGATCGTCGTTAAAGATGATGCGAGTCTTAATCCCTTTGCGCTCACGCATGCGCGAGTACTTGAGGAAAAAGGCATCCGTCATTTCCTCGTTCGCGCCGTGACTTGCACCCTGGACGAGGTTCTCGTCTCCTTTGGCACATTCCGTAAGCAATTCCTCAAACACCGTGCGCAAACCGCTCCAGCCTTGGAACACCTGAACCACGACCTTGTCCGACCGTTCATGATACCGCTGCAAGAGCTGCGGCAAGAGCAGTTCCGCAAGTTGACGCTCACTCGCGAGAGCTTTCTCTTTTTCCTCGAGGTACGTGCGCAGGCTCGCCGGGTTCGCGGGCGTGAAGTGTGCGACCCCATCTTTCTGGACGCGAGAGATGAGCCCTTTGGCAAGGAGGCGATTCGTGATGTCGTAGATGTTCGCCGGGGAAACGCCTGAGCGTTTCGCGAGCGCGGTCTTCGTGCACTCACCAAGGTCCAGGAGCGCGTCATACACCTTGATCTCACCCGGCGAGAGGCCGAGCTGCTGGAGATCAGGGAGGGACGGCATATAGTCGTCCTGTAGAACAACACCTATATTTAAATATCTTATATCCCACTAGAAAGTAGGAACGAAAGAGGTTCCGGAGGGGCAGCGCATGCAGGATTTGGAGAAGCGCGTCAAAACGGCAACCGCCCAATGGTTCAGAGATCTGCGCACGACCCACGGTTCAGAAGCAGAGTACGACCTGTGCGCAGCGTTCGGGATTACGTTCTCGAGCGGCGAACCCGCAGCGATGGAGCAGTACGTGCGTGACGTGCAGCACGAGACGCAGTACCCCGCCTCACCCGCATACAGGATTGCAGCCCACAATGCGTTACAGCGCATCTACGCCGCATTCCCCGAATACCGCACCGTGAACGACCAGAAGCAATAATGGAGGCACCCATGAAAGAACTCACCCAAATAACCAACGAAGAAGCACAAAAACTCGTGTCAGAAGGGAAACTGCGGCGTCTCGGCGAGGCGTCGGAACTGTACTATGAGAGCGAGTACGTTGACTTAACCAGCCTACGCCGTGAGAAGGCGCCGGAGGACGCGATAAACTACACCTACAGCAGTGAACGCCTCACCAGCAGATGCGAGATGTCCATGAAAGACGGACACCTGTACGGCTACACGTTCACCTACTACGGGAAATGAACGGCGCCCGAAGATCGCTGGGATAATCCGGTGAAACGAACATACTTGTTCTTTTTTTCTTTACACAACGCGGTATTGAAGAAATAACGAAAAAAAGAAGGAAAACCAGAAACCTAACAGTACGCCAAGCACATATCTTTTGCGTCGCCGCTCAAACCATCGCATGCAGCGCAGTTGTCGCCCGAACCGGCTTCAACCGTGCCAGACGCACCAGCGCCCGCGCCGATGCCTGCGTACGCGTTCGCATCGAACTCCTTGGGTTCTGCCGGAGGGACGAATGCGCTCGATGCAACATTCTTCGAATACGACGTCGCCTTCATCTCCGAGCGGAACTCCTGACCTTCCATCTTGGATTCCATCAGGATGTAGAGCGGTGCTGCGTCGGACGAGAAGCACTGGCGCATCGTCACATCGTCAGCAGGGTCGTTTGACGTGATGCGGAAGCATTTCGCCGTCGTGCCTGCGATGGACATGGTACCGTCTGCATCGATCGTGTACTTCGTCGCATCTTCTTGGATCTCTGTTTCAATATCCGTCGCCTGCGGCTGTTCATCCTCTTTCGCGGTGAACTTCGTACACGACCAGGAGCTGCCCATCTTCGTACAGGAGATAACGTCACCATCAAGCACGTACGACTGGATGTCGTAGCCGCCAGCGGACATGTCGGTGCGGATCTTGTCCGTGCCCTTCATGTACATGGACATCTTCGAATCCATCGTTTGGCCAGATGCCTTCGTGCTCAGATCGTAGTCGACCTTCCACTCAAGATCGGCCTTCGTCGCGAGCAGCGCCATGTACGCTTTCGCGTCTGCCGTGAGCTTCACGTTTTCGCCGACATCCGCTGCGACGTCGAGGATCGAATCATCGTCAGCATCTGCCGCCACGTCCGCCTGCGCGTCAGCGTCAGCCGTGACATCCGTATCTGTCGTTGCAGCCTGGTCGCACGCGCTCAAGACGAGCAAGAGTGCGATACCGAGAACAAACCATTGAGTCTTCATAGGACGAACCTCATGATACCACTATGGACGATATCATCCCCTTATGAAGATTTCGCGCCACTCGCAAATGGGGAAAACCTTTATAAGACCCTCTCGGAGTCCCTCGGAACGCTCCACACACCTCTTACCTACGAGCCCGTAGCTTAGCCTGGTGGAGTGCCGGACTGATAATTCGGTGGTCGAGAGTTCAAATCTCTCCGGGCTCATTTTTCCCTTCCTTTAAATCGGTAAATCTATCGACATAACCGAGTTCTTTAAGCAACTCATCTAACAACTCACTTGCTTTTCGCGACTCGGGGCGAGTAAGCCACACTAGGTGAAGATCCTGGCGGTTTTGTTGTCCCGGACGCACATATTTTTTCGGATGAAACCCGAGGATAAGCAAGATATCCATCATATCTTGCGCCAGTGCAACAGAAGTGACATTAAACCGTAATTGCTGTTTCAGGCTCCCGTCACTTAGCATGAGCCCGAGGAAACATCCGCGGATGAACTGGCGAGAGTGTACGTGTGGCGGCTTTCGAAGCCTCACCGTCAATGTTTTTGAAGGCGAACCGATAATAGTATACTGCGATATGAAACGGAAAATAAATTTCGAACTACACTTCACTACTGCAGAACGAGAAGGACGGGCTTCGAATATGCGGCTCTGTTTTCCAAAGAGCCGGAGAAAAACATATTGTACAAGGGCATTCAGTTTGCGACAATCAGCATTGCAGCAGATTTTCACAATAAACTCTCCCCGATCAGGGTATTGCGTCCCATCACCCATCCAAAGTCCTACGTATAACCCAATCAGAAAATCATCCTTGGTTCGAAGCGCTCTAATAGACTCCTGTGTCGCCACACCCATATCCCGCACGTAGACACGCACCGTATTTGGCGACAGATCGTACACGCGAGCCACCAAACGTAAAGACCCTGTTTTGGCGTACGCATCGCGCAGCACTTCAACAACAAGCGGGTCGAGAGGACGCATAGAAGAATAGCAGATCAGTCACACATAACCTTTACGGCTGCATGTCCAGTGCTTCATTTCTTCGGCGAATCCGCAACATCACATCGCCATTCTTTTATAGCCCGCGTGAACGTCCACCCCTATGATTGAGTACCTGTTGCTCTTCGCCGGCCTCGCCTTTCTCGTCAAGGGCGGCGAGTGGCTTGTGGACGGTGCATCATCGCTCGCAAGCCGGGTCGGTGTGCCGCCGCTTGTCATCGGACTGACTGTCGTCGCGTTTGGGACCTCGTTGCCGGAACTGCTCGTGAGCGTCCTCGCGGCGCTCCAAGGCTCATCAGATATCGCGTTTGGTAACGTCGTAGGAAGTAACCTAGCCAACATCCTCCTCATTCTCGGCATCGCGGCGATCATCGCTCCGATCAAAGTCCAGCGCTCGACAACATTAAGCGAGGTGCCGTTCTCTTTCCTTGCGGCAGCACTCCTCTTCACATTCTCGCTCGCGCCGGCGCTTGACGGCATCCCGGGTCACGATATCTATCGATTCGAGGGCATCATCCTCTTACTCATCTTCTGCGTCTTTATCGTCTATGCGCTCGAGATGACACGTAAGGCGTCACGCAAAGCGAAAAAAGAGGATCAAGGCATTCACACGCACACACCTGCGCGCATCACCGTGCTCCTCGTCGGAGGCTTAGCGGCACTCTATTTCGGGGGTCAGTGGACGGTTGATGGCGCAGTCGCAGTCGCGACCGTTCTTGGCTTGAGCGAGTACGTGATAGCATCCACGATCATCGCCGTCGGAACGTCCTTGCCTGAACTCGTCACCACCGTCATCGCCGCGCGCAAGGGCAACGCTGACCTCGCAGTCGGTAACGTCATAGGAAGCAACATCTTCAACATCCTGTGGATCCTGGGTGTGACAGCCATTATCGCCCCCATCGGCATGCCGCCGAGCGCGCTGTGGGACGTCGGATTACTGCTCGGAGTGACCGCATTGCTGTTCGGGTTCCTGTACCTGTGGCGCAAGCACGCGCTTGAGCGCTGGCAGGGCATATTATTCCTCGTCTTATACGCCACATACATCGTGTTCCTCGTGTGGCGAGGATAGAACGAAAAGAAGGAAAAACAAAACCACTCAGTGCTTCATTACCTGCTCAGGCGCTGCTGCCTTGCCCCAGAACTTGCGGTCCAGGGAGTACTTCCCGCCACCCATCAGGAGGAGGAAGATGAACGCCGCCAAGTACACGAGCGTGAGCTCACCGCGGTTCTGATACGGCAGCGGCATCGCGAGCGAGAAGTGCCCGACGAAGTACGCTGCGAGCATGTCGAGCGCGCTGATGACCGCGCTGATGCCCGTCCAGAGGCCAACAGCAATCAAGAGACCGCCCAAAAGCTCGATGATGCCCGCGACCCACATCAGGTTCACGCCGGCGAGGTTCAGGCCTTCCGTCGACATGATGCTTTGCGCGGTGCCGCCGAAGAGGCCGAAGATCTTCTGCGCGCCGTGGACAGCGAACAGGAGACCGATCACCACGCGAAAGATCGTGTAGAAGATATCATTGTATTTCTGCCGGAAACCGGCGATTTGGTCGTGGAATACCATTGTTTGACTACCACCCTGACGCTCGCGTCAGATATCTCGGGCGCAACCGCAAACGTTTAAATAATCTTCGCAGGCCCTCGTCGCACTACACGCTCCGTTGGTGTAGTCCGGTCAATCATCTTGCCCTTTCGAGGCGAGGACCCGGGTTCGAATCCCGGACGGAGCATTTTTTCATTTTCTTTAGAGGATTCGAACGCCTTTGGGCTGTTCGCCCTCGGGTTCGATAGCTCACGCAATCGAACAATCCCGGACGGAGCATTTTCATGGTTTTCAGGCAACAGAAAGGAGATGGCATGATCATCCGTCCGATCTCAGAGAGAGATTTCGATGCGATGCTCGAGATCCACAAGATCTGTTTTCACACCATCGCATACGATTACGTGAAATGCGAGCAAGCGTATCGGGATTTTTTCGTGCCCGACACCACATCCGTAGCGACTATCGATGGTCACGTCGTGGCATTCACGAGTCGTGTGTTTTTCGAGCAGGGTCCTCTCGCACTGCCTGAGCACAGGGAGATTATCGAGGATTATCTTGAAGCGAACGTGACCCGTCTTGAGAAGAGAAACCGCGATATGGGGTTGACAGAGAACATCACTCTTGAGACAATCCCTAATGAGATCTCATCATCAGGATACCACGTGCAAGGCACGGATGCCGATTTGGCATCGGTCGGCGTATTGCCCGCATATCGTGGGCAGGGCATAGGTCGAGCGCTCTTGCAAGACAGCTTGCGGATTGCGCAGGAGCACGGTAGCACCGTTGTGTTCGCATCATGTTGGGAAGCAGGGTACTCGCCAGCATTGTGCTTATCCCTTGGGTTCACGCCAATTGCACGCATCACGCCTGCGTATCCTGACGGCAGTTCAGCACTCTTCGTTGGGAAACGCCTGAAGTGACGTGAGCAAACGAGTTTTCTCCGGTAGCAATCTTTAAATACCCCTCCCTGGTTCGCGATTGCAG
>CAZIKW010000018.1:6082-15457 GCA_964540015.1 uncultured Methanosarcinales archaeon
CGCTGGAAGAAGAAAGGGCAGATGCGCTGGAAGTGGCAGCGCAAGCGCATGAAGAAGGAAAAGCGCCGCCGCCTCCGCAAGTAGTTTTCGGAACGTCTTTTCGGGCATTCTTCGGACACTCATGCTACGAACGTATCGAGAGACTGCGGTCTATTGATGGGCGTTTGATTGAGAAGCTTGAAAGAACGTTCTTGCTCACTTCTTGCGCTTCGAGGGCATGCCAATCGTGACTTCCACGTCTTTTTCCGACTCTTTGGTCGGGTGCTTCTCGTCTTTCTTGCTGATCAGGATCAATTGGCTACGTAAAATCAAATCGTGCTGGCTTACGAACGCCAAGAGCACGCAACCCGAGTACAGGAACGCGAGCGTACCGCTGACGATATCGAGATTGATGCCAGGGACCGCGATGCCGCTGCGCACGAGCACGATGAACACCTGCGAGAGCAGATAGAAAAACGACGCGAGGAACAGGAAATCCCACGGACGGCGATCGCGATGCTCTTGCGTCTTGCGCAAGAACAGGTACGCGTAGATGAGGATGACCGCGGCGATGAACACGTTCGCGTACGCGAGCCAGATAGTGACGAACTGCCCGATCATATCGACGGTGCTTCGTCGAGAGCATACTTTAAGGTTATGCGACTACTGGCGGAAGGTAAATGATTAAAACAGGGAATGGTCTCCCACCACCTATGAACCTTCGTCAGAGCATCACCAACGAGACCTGGCAACTCTATCGTCAGCAACGCCGCAAAGATGCGCCTGAGACACCCCTTCACTCATTCGGCAAGAGCATGGGCGCCACCACAACCTCTTTGGAGAAGTACGCACTCACCCTCAAATGTTACATCAACAGTCGTTATGACAGCGAAATGGCCCTCATCGAGTACTGGGAGCATTTGCAACACGCAAACATCATCGCTGCGGTAATGGCAAAAGAAGCAAACAAGCCTTCGACCGCAGACTGCATCGCACTCCTCAAAATGGCAGACTATTGCACCCGCCAGATACAAGAGCGCAAAAAATATCTCAGTGAAAACTGGAGCGGCGGCGACCCAGGTTTCTAGACGTTCACTTTCACGACATCGCGATCAATCGCGGTCAAGGTGGACGCGATGCGGTCAGCGAGCTGCTTATCTTTCGTTGCGTGCTGGATCTGAGATAACACATCGATGATGCGGCGCATGAAACGGACGATGTCGCCTTCGGGCATCGTCGTCAAACGCAGCAGTTCTGCGAACGACCCGCCCTTGTACCAGTGCGACAATACCGGCTCAAGCGTGCGCATGGGGCCATTCTTGAAATACGTGGCGATTGTCGGGTACGGCTTGAGTACGCCAAGGAATTCGCTCGTTTCAGGCGATCCCTTCCGTGCGAACGACACGCCGCGCTTATCTTGGAATTCGAGCGCGCCCGCGATGAGAATCATCTGCGCATCAGTCAAGTGCGACGCGATCGTGGTCGTGAATAATTCTGTCAGGATCAATTCGTGCCCGTAGATAAGACGCGCGAACTCGCCGCGCGCGGTCAGGGTATCATCACCGTCTTCCGTCACCACATAATCGAGCTCCCGCAGGTGCGCGAGCTTCTTCTCATAGAGCGCGAGGATCTCCTCGCCGTGCGTGCCCGCTTCCTGGAATGTCGCGAAGCTCGACTGCAGGATGACGCGGCGCTCCTCGGGTGTGTGCACGGCGATAAGGTTGAGGATCGTGTTATTGGAGAGCTTGTACTGCGATTGGAGCGGTTCGCTGTCGCCCGACGTGAGACGCTCGATGGCTTGCAGATCCGCGAATTCCGGATCAACCGCACTTACCGCAGTTCCCACAGTATCAAGTCCACGTCGCCCTGCGCGACCAGCGAGCTGGAAATACTCCTTGCTCGTGAGATAGCGGAAGCGCGTGCCGTCGAATTTCTCAAGCGCATCGAAGCAGACCGCGCGCGCAGGCATGTTGATGCCGACTGCGAACGTTTCGGTTGCGTAGAGAACGGTGAGCAAATGCTTGCCGAACGCGACTTCCACGAGTTCTTTCAATGCGGGCAGCAGTCCTGCGTGATGGAATCCAATCCCGCGCTCGAGCGCCCGCACGAGATCGCGCGTCGTCTCGAGCTTTCGCAGCGACGGATCGAGCACACCTAATTTCTCGTCGATCAGATCGCGCATCTCCGATCGCTTCTTTTGGAAATCATTGCGTTCCGCGAGTTCGCGCGCTTTGCGTTCGGTGTTCGCGCGGCTGAATGCGAAATAGATGCATGGCAAGCGATCGCGGGCTTTGAGGTCGGCGATCAAATCCAGGTGCGAACGTGTTGCGACCGGTGCCGCTTTCGCGGGAATGTGCTGCTTGCCGTGGCCGCGACGCCCTTTCTTCGGTCGCATCGCCGTCTCGTAGCGGATGTAGGAGTGCGTGCGCACGCGATCCTTGATCTCCTTGAGCGTGGAGAGACCGTACCACGTGTCGTAGTACAAGTGCTCGAGGGGAACTGCGCGCTTCGTTTCTGACACGACCGGCACTGGATGCTTCTTGATGGTCTCTATCCAGCTCGCGAACTCCTTCGCGTTGGGGATGGTCGCGGACAGGCACAGGAAGCGCACGTGCGCAGGGGAGAAGATGATGCTCTCCTCCCATGCCGTGCCGCGCTCTTCGTCGCCGAGGTAGTGGATCTCATCGAAGATAACGGCCGCAAGCCCATCGGTCGCGCCGTCGCGCGCGAGGAGCATATTGCGGTAGATCTCCGTGGTCATGATGACGATCGGCGCGGTCGGGTTGTGCACGACATCGCCCGTCATGATGCCGACGGATGACGCGCCGTACGCTTCTTTGAACTCCGCGTACTTCTGGTTCGACAGTGCCTTGATGGGCGCCGTGTAGAAGATCTTTTTTCCGTCCTTGACGCTCTTATCGATCAGATAGTCGGCGACAAGCGTCTTTCCCGTCCCGGTAGCCGCGGAGACGACGACAGACGCTCCCGCATCGATATGCTCGATAGCCTCTATCTGGAAGCGGTCGAGCGCGAGGCCGCGGAATTCGGTGATGGGCATGCGACACAGTGGCGACGGGGCGTATAAAAAACCTCGCGCGAAGTGTTCTACGCAGGATCAGGCCGCACGAACGGCTTCTCATCGGGGGAGTTCGGGCATAGCAAGTTATTCTTTTTCCATTGGTCAAGCGTCGCACTAGAGCTGTCGATCTTCGTGCCAAAGACGTAATCGGCGAGCGTGATGAAGACGTTGAGATTCTTCGTGTAATTATAGTGGTGCTTGAAATGGCTGTTGTCGATGTACCGGAAGTACTTGCCTACCGGCGTGTTCGAACCACGGAATAACTTCTGTGTCTTGCGGCCAGACCAATAGCGCAACTTGTTCCACACCGCCGTCAAGCCTGTGCGCACGGTCCGCTCATCCTTCCATGCCGCAGTCAGGCCTTCACGCACCGTCCGCTCGCGCTCCAGCATCTCAGATGCGACCTCGGTCAGAAGTGCGTTAAAGGGTATAGATTTAATCTCGTTACCAAGCTCTTCGCGATTACGTACGACTTGCTCATTGAAACGATCCTCGAGCTTCTGCGTATAACGTACTGGCCAGATCTCGGCTTTTGCATTCTTATCGACATATTCCTCAATCACATTGCAGATATCGTCCAGGAGCGGTTTCGTGAATCGCAGTTTACCGTCACGTTCTTCCTGGAGCAAGTCACCGAGCGTCCGATTGATGGCAAGACGACGTGGTCCAATGACATGGAATTTGTGATGGACGTACTCATATCCTGCATACCCAATAATCGAAGCAGTAACCATGCCAGCGACTGCGCCAAGATCCCCCATATTGAGCGCGGAAGTTCCGTTGACAAGATCGTTCGCCTTATGGGCAATAAATCCCGCTCCTCCTCCGACACCGAGGATTAATGCGACATCGCCCCCGCTGAAATGGATGGTCTCATGCTCGTTCGTGACGTCACGGTAATAGTGTGCAGGCCCCATGAACGCGGCATGATGCACGTCATGATGTGCGTACGACGATGCGCGATTGAGAAAATTACGTTTCTTTTTTGGCCTGTGCAGCATGTAATAATGCACACCCCATTCCGCAAAAGTGAGACTGAAGACGCCGATGGAGAGCGCTTCGGGATACGCAGGCAACATGATGGGTGCAACTACCGACCGTATATACTGTTTTAGGCCCACTCGGGAATGAGAACGTTCCAGCGAGGAGAAGTGGAAGGATATCCGAGCAAGATAACGCCCTTTGCTCAGTCAAGGCCGTAGGAATCGACGAATCCCCTGATGACGTGGTAGTCGCGGAGGTAATCGTGGCCTTTCCCGGTGAGCTCGTAGGATTTCTTCCCGTCTTTGCCCGTGCGTTCGATGAGGAATCCCTTCTTCATCAATTCATCGAGATATTCCGTCAGCATCGGGTGCGAGAGGTTGGATTTGTAGAGGATGTGCGTCGGTCGGACGACCCCTCGCTGGTCCCTGACCACTTGGAGGATATCGTGGATGATCTCGAGGCGGTCACGCTTTCTTGCCATTCTTGACCACCAGATAGAGATTGACGAGTATGAGTCCGTACGCGATGAGTTCCAGGACGTGCCCGAGCGCGTAGTACGTCGCATGGTTCACCGCGAGCATGAAATGCAGGCTCCCAAACAGCAGAAACCCGAACGCGAGCACCACCAAGAGCGTTATGGTCTGTCGCGTGCGCAGATAGCTACTGATGAAATGCCACAGGATGATCGCGAGAAGAATGGTCGAGATCAAAAAGAACGTGTGCAGGGGGCTCACGCTGGAGAAGATACCGATGAGCGCGATCGTTAACAGCAACGCGAGGGTCCGTACGCGATCGATACGTAACGTCATATACGCGAGGACACATAACCCAGCCGTCATGAAGAGCACGTGCGCATAGATACCGTACGTTCCTACAAGAGCGCTGCTTGACAAATTGAGCGCCGCGCACACCTGCTGATCCGTCTTGGTGACGATGAGCAAGTTGAGCACCGATTGGACGATGTACGATGTGGAGATGAGCGCGAAAGCGACCCCAAGCAAACGCACCTGCTTTTGCCCGGTCGCGCGATAGATCCGCAATGCGAAGATCGCGATAATCATCGCGACGATGGCGAACGCCGCCTCAAGCGCCACGTCGTAGCCATAGAACCATTCCGGCGAGAGAGAAAGAATCGTCATGATCGGCTGAGACTCCCCATTTCGCTATATAAGGATTCTGTAAGATACCTCAGATATGGCCTTCTGAGCGTATATAAACGACCCTCGCGCACCTCACCAACATGGCTGAACCAACCCCGACGGCAGGAGCGCAACGTTTCGGCGTGAGAGGGAACGCATGAAGACCACACTCTATATCCAGGATATCGAATGCGAGAGTTGCACGCGCATCGTGGAGCGCGGCATCAAGACCCTCCAAGGCATCAACGAATACGCCATCAAGAAAGACAGCATCGCGATCGATTTCGACCCTTCGCTCATCAAGGAAGAAGCGATCATCGAAGCCATCTCGAGCCGAGGGTACGCGGCAAGCCGATATCCGCTCACGAAGATGTCGTTCAAGCGACGGATGAAGGAGTTCCTCCAAGATCGCCAGAAATACGCCGTTGAGCGCAAGATGCTCTCCATATCGCTCATCTCCTTCATCTCGTTATTGCTCGTGGACGCGATCATCTACCTGCTCTTTTTTCGCGCCACACCCGGCTTCCTCGCGCAAAGCTGGCAATGGTTCCTGTACCTCGACATCACCGTCGTCACCACCGCCGCGGCCATCTGGCACCTCAAAGCGTACCGTGGCGCGATCACCAGCATGACGGGCATGATGCTCGGCATGACGCTGGGCATGCAAGCCGGGTTCATGATCGGCGCAGTCATCGGAGCGACGAATGGCATGTTCATCGGGACGATGGTCGGCATGATCGGCGGTGTGCTCTTAGGGGTCTACGGGGGCAAAGACGTCGGCATCATGGGCGCGCTCCAAGGCATGATGTCAGGCCTGATGGGCGGCACGATGGGGGCCATGCTCACCGTCATGATGTTCAGTGACCACCTGTTGCTCTTCATGCCCGTGTTCATGCTCATCAATGTCGTCATCTTATGGGGGATGTCCTATATGATCTACGAGGAGGTCGTCGAAGACAAGCATGTGCGCATCGCGCCGGCGGATTTCACGACGTTCTTCTCCTATGTGTTCGTATTCGCCATTCTCCTTAGCACCATCATGGTCTACGGACCGAAATCCGCGCTCGTCGCGTTCGGATAACGAAGGAGGCATACATCATGACCAAGAAATCACGATCAAACAACAACCAGGGGAAGAAAACTTCCGCTACGCGCGAGAGTCCGAAACCCATCAAGATCTTAGCGATCGCCATAGGAGCCATGATCCTCGTGATCGCGCTGACGAGCTTCGCGTTCAGCTTTTTCGCGAGCGAACCCTCTACCGACACACGGGCATCAGCGACACAACCGCTCGGCGGAGCGCTCGCGCCGATAGAGAACGGCGTGCAAGAAGTGACGATCTCGATGCAAGGATACCGATACCAACCGGAACCGATCAGAGTGCTCGTCGACGTACCGGTGCGATTCACCGTCGATCTGAGCACGGTGACGGGTTGCATGCGCAGCATCCAGATTCCTGAGCTTGGCGTCTCGGGGCAGGTCTCAAGCGCGAACAACGTGATAGAATTCACCCCGACCAAAACGGGGACGTTCCGTATGACGTGCAGCATGGGCATGGGACAAGGCATGATCATCGTCCAAGACGCGGACGGGCAAGCTCCGGCAGCGACCGCGACCGCGTTGCCGTTCGCGGCGGCGCGTGGTGGCAGTTGCGGCATGAGTGGCGGCGGCTGCGGCTGCGGCGGATAAACACCACATCGACACGAAGAGCATGAGGGACTGCACATGAAGACCACGACCATCACCATCACCGGCATGCATTGCCCGAGCTGCGCGATGCTCCTCACCGATGTCCTTCAAGACGTGAACGGCGTCCAAGAAGCGGTCGTGAGTTACAAAGAGGGCACCGCTCTCGTGACGCATGACGAGAGAACGACCACAGCGCAGCTACGCGCGGCGATCGAAGCGGAAGGGTACAAGGCCTCGTGAACCCGCACACACAGAGAAGGGAGGACGCAGCATGATCAAGAACGCGAAACTCGCCATCGAAGGGATGCACTGCGCGAGCTGCGCCGCGATCATCACGAGAAGCCTCACGAAGACGGAAGGAGTGAAGAGCGCGAACGTCAATTACGCGACGCACAAAGCAAACGTCTCGTTTGATGACACGCTGACCCGCGAGGCGGACCTCATCGCAGCGGTCGAGAAGAAAGGGTATCGCGCGCGCGTGCTCACAGGCGACGAGGATCCGGATGCGCAACGCAAACGCGAAGCGCACGATACGAAGCGCCTGCGGCAGATGTTCCTCATCAGTCTCGCATTCACTATCCCCGCGTTGATCATCGGCATGGTCTTCATGCGCGATGGGTTGCTGTTCTCCTTGGCGCGGATTGAGATGCCATTCGCACCGTATTGGCTCTTTCTCCTCTCGACACCGGTGCAGTTCTTCGTCGGCTGGCAGTTCTACAAGAGCGCATGGTCGGCGCTACGCACCGGCGGCGCGAACATGGACACGCTCATCGCGCTCGGGACGACCGCCGCGTACGCGTTCAGCATCTACACCATTTTCTTTTTGCGCCAAGACACGCAATATTTCGAGATCAGCGCGAGCCTCATCACGTTCGTCCTGCTCGGGAAGCTCCTTGAGAGCAAAGCGAAAGGGAAGACCTCTGATGCGATCCGAAAACTCATGGGTCTCGCGCCAAAGACCGCGACCGTCATCCGCGACGGCAAGGAACTCGATATCGCCATCGATGATGTGGTGCTTGGGGATATCATCATCGTGAAACCCGGAGCGAAAGTGCCAGTCGATGGCGAGATCACACAAGGGTCGTCGGCTGTTGATGAAGCAATGATCACCGGGGAATCCATTCCCGTCGAAAAAGGCGTGGGGAGCCACGTCATCGGCGGCACCATCAATAAGTACGGGAGTTTCCGATGCAAAGCGACACGCGTTGGCGCGAACACGACACTCGCGCAGATCGTGAAGCTCATCGAGGACGCGCAAGGCCAAAAAGCCCCAATTCAACGATTCGCAGATATCATCTCCTCATATTTCGTCCCGATCGTCATCGGCATCGCGGCAGTGACGTTCAGTGTCTGGTACTTCTTGGTGAACGAACCGTTCGGGTTCGCATTACAGACCGCTATCGCAGTACTCGTCATCGCATGCCCTTGCGCGCTCGGTCTCGCGACACCGACCGCCATCATGGTGGGCACCGGCAAGGGGGCGCAAAATGGCATTCTCATCAAAGGCGGGGAAGCGCTCGAGAACGCGCACAAGGTGCGCGCGGTGGTGTTTGACAAGACCGGGACAATCACGAACGGGACGCCGAACGTCACGGATCTCGTCGTCTTCAACGGCATCACGGAGCGCACCTTACTGCACATCGCAGCCTCCATAGAAAAGAGCTCAGAGCACCCGCTCGCAGAAGCGATTGTCAATGACGCGAAGCGGAAATCGATACCGCTGCGCGACGCGACCGCATTCAAAGCGATACCAGGGCACGGCGTCACCGCGCACGTGGAAGGCCATGCGTTCTCGTTTGGCAATATGAAGCTGATGACGCAACACCACATCGACACCTCCTTCGCGCAAGCGGATCTCATACGGCTCGAGAACGAAGGGAAGACTGTGATGTTGCTCGCCAATGAACGCCATCTCTTGGGATTGGTCGCGGTCGCGGATACCATCAAGGCAGGCGCACCCCGAGCGATCGCACGGCTGCAACGCATGGGCATCACACCGTACTTGATCACGGGCGATAATGCGCGTACGGCCGCCGCTATCGCGCAACAGGCAGGCATCAGAACGGAACATGTGTTCGCCGAAGTGTTGCCGCAAGACAAGGCAGCGCACGTCAAGCGCTTGCAGCAGCACGGGAAAGTCGCCATGGTCGGTGACGGCGTCAATGACGCGCCAGCGATCGCGCAAGCGGATATCGGCATCGCGATGGGTTCGGGGACGGATGTGGCGATGGAGACGGGGAGCATCGTGCTCATGCGTAATGATCTGGAGGACGTTCCGCGCGCGTTGCGCTTGAGCCGCATCACCATGGCGAAGATCAAGCAGAACATGTTCTGGGCGATGTTCTACAACGTCTTAGGCATCCCTATCGCTGCCGGCGTGCTCTATGCATCGACCGGATGGTTGCTCTCGCCGATGCTCGCCGGAGCCGCGATGGCAATGTCATCCGTGAGCGTGGTGTCGAACTCGTTGTTACTGAAATACAAGAAGCTCGTGTGATACTGGAG
>CAZIKW010000018.1:15467-18939 GCA_964540015.1 uncultured Methanosarcinales archaeon
CGGAATCGCGAAAGCACTCGGGCTCGTGGTAATAGGTACCGCGTACTATTTCCTCGCCGGGCTTGGAACTGCGATGGAAGCGACCACGGAGACGCCACCGGAGATCATCGAGGTGCTCCGCAGCGCAGAGATAAAGCTCGTCGTGGCAGACGGGAGCGTACTGAAACTTTTCGCGGTGAGCTCGAATAACGCCCTTGCGAACATGGAAACCCAAGAGGGTTCATCGATCCCAGAGGAAAATTCGCTGGTGATCGGAAGCGCGGAGGCGAACATGATGCGAGAGGAGAATCTCATCCAAAACCCCGGTGACGAGCTTGAGGATCTCTTCGGCATCGACACCACGGTCGGAGGTATCCTCAAAGAGACCGGCACCATCATCGATGACATGCATTTCGTCAGCGCACAGCAATACCGCCAGATCGATGGACAGGAAGGCCGTGTCTTTGTGGCATTCACGGCGGAAGGATCACCCAAAACATTCTATCTGAGAGGAGAAGGCGAGGAGATGCCTATTCCTTTGGTCTTCGCCGAGGGCGTCGATACGGGCTACGTAGCTCATGATATTGCGGGAACCACGTACTATCCAGTTATCATCGGTGCGGCCGAGGCGCAGATGATGCGAGAGGAGAAGCTCTTTGAGAAACCAGGAGATCTCGTCCGCGGGTTCTTCGGAAAGGACATCGTGATCGTCGGCGTGCTCGCACCCACCAACACCGCCCTGGATATGATGCACATCACGCCGCTGCGGGAGGATGAGCTCACTTGAGGAGGAACGCGCCATCTCCCTCATTGACCATCGAGATGAGTCCGCCTGGATTGCGGCGAGACCAGAGTCGAGACGACGCAGGAACGATGAGTGACTGCGCGTTCGAATCTAGTAAGAATCAAGGAAAGATGAGTCCGCCCGGATTCGAACCGAGGACATGCGCCGTGTAAAGGCGCCGTTATACCGCTAAACCACGGACTCGTTTAGCTTACAAGAACCGCCTAGGGGTTAAAAACCCTTCCGCCCGTTTCCCGCATTCCTGTCGGCAGAAACAGTTATAAACGCCCTTTGCGAGCGCTTCCCAGTGGTGGCAGCGACCAAAAAGATCATTGGCCCAGAAGATGCGGCGCAACAGCGTATCTTGGACATCATCGTCGGTCAGGACGATGTGTCGTGGAAGGGCATCATCTTCGGTCTTATCGAGACCAATCAGATGGACCCGTGGGACATCAATATCTCCCTTATCGCCGAGCGGTTCATCCAGGAATTGCGGAAGTTACAGCAGATGGACTTCCGTATCGGCGGAAAAGTCGTCCTCGCGAGCGCTATTTTGCTCAAATTGAAGGCGGAACGCCTGTACGATGATGAGCTTGGCGCTTTGGATTCTCTCATCGCCGCCGTGAACGCGCCTGACGAGTCGCTCATGGACGATGCAACTGGCATCGAAGGCACGAGAGAACGCGTACCGTATCCGAAACTCACTCCCCGCACACCGCAACCGCGCAAGCGCAAGGTGAGCGTGTACGACCTCATCGAGGCGTTGGAACAAGCGCTTGAGACGCAGGCGTCTCGCCCTATCCGCGTCGCACCACGCATCTTGGATGTCATCAATCCGCCCGACCATCATATCGACATCAGTAAGGTCATCCAGGAAGTGTATCACGCCATCTACGACCATTACGAGGTCAAGAAATCATTGACGGGTACCTTAGCGTTCACGCACCTCGTGAAAGGGGATACGAAACGCGATTCAGTCTTAGCGTTCATTCCCTTGTTGCACTTAGAGAACGCTCGGAAGGTGGATCTCGATCAACAGGCGCACTTCGGTCCGATCACCGTGCACTTGATCGACCCGACGCCGCCGGTGTTCAACGAACCGAAGACCGAGGAGAACGAGCGCACGAAGAAGGAGCGCCAACGGCGCGAGAAGGAAGCGAAACAGGAAACGCTTGCGCCGGTTACGGAAGCGGTCGAACAGCCGACACCGGTGAGAAAAGAGAAGAAGGCGAAACGAATCGAGACGACAAAGCAAGTGACGCTGGTGCCGGAGACCGCCATCATGCAAGCGAAGACGGTCTTGAAACCGACGAAAGACGTTTCGAAGAAAATCACAGCCGACGTCAAGGGGAAAGGAAGGGAACTCCCGAAACCCGCACCTCTCCCAATCAAGAAAGCCCCCGTCCCGGTGAAGGTACCGAAGATCAAGAAGAAAACGGTCGTCACCCCTGCAAAGAAACCCGTTCTCAAAGCAGTGAAGAAGCCAGTCATGAAAGCGAAACCGGCCATAAAGAAGCCTGTGCCAAAGGCGAGCGCAAAACCGCAAAAGAAGCAGGCTCCCAAGCACACAGCCAAGGCCAAGAAGAAGCGATAAGGATTCTCGACGGGAAAGCACCCGAACCTATTTAAAGCAAGGCGGGTTCGCCTTCTCTTATGCATATCCTCAAAGCCGATATCAATGGTTCACCCAACGTCGGGTTGTTCGGCTACGCGACCGACGAGTACGTCCTCTTTGGCGAGAACGTCTCGGACAAGCTCCTTAAAGACATGGAGAGCGCCCTCGACGTCCCCCTCCACCACGCGAAGATCGCGGGAACAGGGATGCTCGGCATTTTCCTCGCCGGGAACTCGAAAACGCTCCTCGTACCGGGTATCGCGTTCGATACCGAGCGCGCGAACTTGGACAAGCTCGGCATCGATTACACCATCTTTGAGACCCGCCACACATGCCTTGGCAATAACATCATCGCGAACGACCGCGGCGCGATCGTCAGCACCGAATTCACGGACGGCGAAGTGAAGCGCATCGAAGCGATGCTCGGCGTCCCTGTCGTGCGTTTGGATATCGCAGGGTTGAACACGCCCGGCGCAGTGATCCGTATCCGTGGCGACAAGGGCGTCATCCACCGCGACGCGACGTCGCACCAGATCCAAGTCGTCGAGCAGACGCTCGGCGTTACTTTGGAACCTGCGACCGTGAACTTGGGTACGCCGTACCTGAACGCGGGTGTTCTGAACAACACGCACGGTTTGATCGTCGGCGACCAGTCAGGTGGTCCGGAAATGCTCCACTTGGACGAGTCCCTCGGGTATCTCGAGGACGCTGAGGAGTAATCCTATGGCTGCGACCGCCGAGGAAAAAGAGAAAATGCTCGAAGCGGAAACGCTCAATGTGCAGCTTGAGGGTATCGAGCGCCGATTGCAGTCCTTGGCGCGTTCTCGTGTGCAAGCGCGGGAATTATTGACGACGCTCGATACGTTGCCTTCTGTTGTTGAAGGCGATGAGATTCTTGTCCCGATTGCGACTGGATTGTTCGTGCGCGCGAAAGCAGGTCCTGGGGGATCGCTGTTCGTGAACGTCGGCGATGGCGTGACCGTCGAGAAGTCCGTTACCGAAGTGCGCGCGATGGTGAGCGCGCAGATTGAGCAAATCATGGCGCAGGAAGAGGAAGGCCAGCGCCGTTTTGAGAGCGCCTTGGCGCGCATGGG
>CAZIKW010000019.1:0-3152 GCA_964540015.1 uncultured Methanosarcinales archaeon
GTCAAACGGTCAGACGCTTACGGTAACACCGACCGTGTTTAATTTCACCTTCTTAGATGAATTGTCCCCCAACGGAACCTGCAATCTCACTATCGATGGTGCGGTCTCAGGGACAAACCTCAATTTCGTCGCGGTGAACGCGAGTCTCACTGTACGCACGCAGACGGTTATCAACGGTCTCCACTACTGGAACGTCACATGTATCGATCTCGGCGGTAACAGCAACATCTCACTGACGCGTAACTTCACCGTCAATGCGACATTCCCACTCGTCATCAACGTGAGTTCAGACAAGAAACAGTACCAGGAAGGGGAAACTATCTTCGTCAATATCACTATCCGTAACGAAAGCAACCGGCCCATAGCGTCCAACGGGACATTAGATCTCATCTACACGAATACCACAGCGACAGACGTACCGTGGTGGAATGTCTCTTGGGCTATGCGTAAGCCGATTTACATTAACGAGACGTCGAATGTCGCGCGTTTCGGGAAGGCTGTGGCCGTGAACGTGACAGGTCTCTTCGGCCACCTCTCGAGTTGCGGCGGGGAAATCCGCGTCGTGCGTGACAGCGACCTTGTGGAGATGGCATACAACGTCCTGCAGGGGGACGACGTCACATACTGTTACATACAGTTCAACGCGACCGCATCAGCAAACCAGAACAACCAACAAGACTACCACGTTTATTACGACAATCCCGGTGCGCCAGGCCCCGGCTACGCGAACATCACCAGACCCATTACCATCATATTCGATGATTTTGCGCCAGGAGCGCTCAGTGCGAACTGGACTGCGGGGGCTGGATGGGATCGCGCAGCAGGAACGCCCCTCGCCGGAGGTCACGCACATATTGATGGCTCCGTTACAAGCATCTCCATCCTACCATCGTTTGATCTCGAAACGAGCGGTTACGATATCGTGAACCTCAGTTTCCTGTGGGGGCTGAACGCGAACTGGGATGCTGGTGAATTTATCCATTTCGAAATCAGCAATAATTCTGGATCCACGTGGAGCTCGAATATCACAACACTCGCTGGTGGCCTCGGAGCGATCAGCCAAACGTACAACATGGTGCTCAACACCTCCTATCAGGGAAGCAATTTTCTCTTCCGATTCCGAGCAACCACTAATAACGCAAATGAAGATGGAGGTTTCGATAACATCAATGTGACCGGCCACCGCTTCATCCAGAACGTCACCTCTTGGGTTGGAACAGAGCACGTTCTGGTCGGTCGTAACCAGACAAATGTGACCTCAACAGGGAATTTCAGCACGAATTTCTCGACGCTTAATAGCCAGGAAGGGAACTATTCAGTCGTCGGCAGATACACGAACCCCACCGGTCTCAACAGTGCCGGCAGTGGGTGGGATTGGTTCCGCATCGTGCGTGATGTCTTCGGACCAAACGTGACCTTGCTCATCCCCGCGAACGGCAGCACCAATCACAGCGGCATTATTTCCTTCATCTATCTCGCGAATGATGTGGCGAATGATGTGGCGAACTGCACCATCATCATCGACGGGTCATTCGCGAGCTACAACACGACCCCAATCAACGAGACAGTGAACAATACGTATGCGCAGGCGCTCGCTGAGGGACAGCACACGTTGCAAGTGAACTGCACGGATGCGCTCAACAATAACGGCAGCTCGAATATCACGACGTTCTTCCTCGATGACACGGCCCCAAACGTCACGCTCTACGCGCCTAACAACACCATCCTCAGCTCGCCCAACGTGACATTCTCCTTCAACGCGACGGATAATTTCGACACCTTGATGGAATGCATGATCAACCTCAGCGGTCCATCACCACGCAACGTCTCCATCAACGCGACACGGAACGCGAATTCGACCATCCTAGTTACGAATCTCAGCGATGGTAATTATGCATGGAACGTCACGTGTCGCGACAACGTCAATAACACCGTGCGTAGCGATACAGCGACGTTCTCTGTCGATCGGGCGCCAACAGTGAACCTCTTCTCACCGCTGGATGATTATGGCGTGAACGCGACCGACATCGAGCTTTTCTACAATGTCTCGGATGGAGCGCTCGCGAACTGCACCCTCTTCCTCAACGGAACGCCCGTGACGGGTAACACCACCCCGCTCCTCTATACGGCGAATGACGGCAACAACAATTTCACCCTCACAGGCATGAGCTACGGCCGATATAACTGGAGCGTCACATGCTGGGATCAGAATAATTTCTCCACGAGCTCCTTGACCTGGAGATTCCAACTCGATACCGACGTCCCGAACGTGACGCTGAATGCTCCGGTCGCGAACACGACCATATTCAGTTCCTCCGTCACCTTCAACTGGACCGTCATCGACACCGATCCGAGCCCCACCTGCAACCTGACGCTCGACGGCGTCGTGAACGTGAGCAATATCGCGTCGAACGAGACCGTGCCGACGCTGCGTGTGGTCAGCGGCGTCAAAGGAGGCAATCATAGCTGGAATGTGACCTGCTGGGATGGAACAGACTTCAGTAGCACATCGGAGACGCGTAATTTTAGTATCGATGCCACTGTGCGCGTCACGCTCACGAGTCCGGCGAACAACAGCATCGATGGCGACGGCACAGTATCTTTCTCCTACACTCCGGAGAGCATCGCCGGATTCACGCTCGGCTTCTGCGACATCTATCTCAACAACGTCTCGAATGCGACGCACATCGGACTCATCTCCGGTTCGTCTGATACATTCGTCATCTCAGCCATCCCTGACGGCAACCACGAGTGGTACGTCAACTGCACCGATAGTGCGAATACGGTCGGCATCAGCGAGACACGAAAATTCGTCATGGACTTGCAGGATCCTGTTGTGGGAGCACGCAGCCCTAACGGAACAACCTTTACAACAAATAGTGTATTCTTCAATTGGACCGCGACGGATAATCTCGACTTGAGTATGACGTGCGACGTGCGCGTCAACAACACGGTGCAGACGCCGGATGATATAGTTACTTTGAACGCCACGATCGCCAACGCCACCACACCGGTAACCATCGTGATCCAAGGGTGACGAACCACCAGAGCCGGCTTAGCCACACCCGCTTCGCGAGCCTTTACTTCCTTCTTGGTTTCCTTACCGATCAGGGAACGCTCTTTCTTCGATAGAGCCTTCATTCCAATCAGCG
>CAZIKW010000019.1:3162-16640 GCA_964540015.1 uncultured Methanosarcinales archaeon
TCACGGACGGACTCTTCCTCTGGAACGTCACATGTATCGATGACGGTTTACGCACGGGTACGAGCCAATTGCAGAATTTCACCATCCAGATGCCCCCGACCGTCCTCTTATCCGGACCGGCGGTCGGCAACAGGACCAGGGTCCAGAACGTAACGTTCACTTATACGCCAAGCGATAACTCGAATGCTCTCGCAAACTGCACGCTGCTCATCGATGATATAACAAACCTCACGAATACGACCATTTCCCATGCAGCGACGAATCGTTTCAATATCACGGATATCCCTGAAGGATTCCACAGCTGGAACGTGACGTGCACCGATCCTTCTGGAAATACTGCCATGAATATCAGCGGTCGGAACTTCACTATCGATCTGACGCCGCCGACGATAACGCTCAATTCTCCAGGTGACGGTCAAGCGTTCAATTCAAATAACGCCACGTTGAACTGGACGCCTGCAGACAGCAGCGCACCGACCATTACCTGCAATGCAAGCGTACAAAATACCACCGCCATCCTCTCCTCAGCCAACATCACACAGGCAAATGGCACGGATTTCCTCGCCGCATTCTCGAATCTCGCTGAAGGGGATTACAACTGGAGCGTCACATGTCGTGATGATGTCGGCAACACCTTCACCAGCGCCACCCGAACGTTCATTATCAACCAGCCCGACCTCCAGATCAACGATACGCAACTGAGTGTGAACAGCACGAATCCCGCACTCGGCGACACGATATCAATCAGAGCGAACGTGACGAACATCGGTGGCATTCCGGCATTGAATTTCATCGTCGCGTTCTGGGATGGTCTCCCCGGCGTCGGAATCCCCATCGGCAACGCGACAGGCAATCTCTCTCCTAACCAAAGCGCGATCCTCTCCGTCGCATGGAATGTGACCACCGGCTACCACGCGATCTGGGCGGTAATCGACCCCGCAGACGTCATCGGCGAACTCAACGAGACGAACAACGAGGCGACACTCAATATCAGCGCCATCCTTGTCAATATAACGCATCCGCAGAACGCGACGGTAACGGGAGATAATACGCCGGACATTCATTTCAACGTAACGGATTTCACCGCGGGTTCGATGGACTACACCATCTTCATCGATGGTATCGCGAACGGTCAATCAGGAACCGTCGCTTCCGGCAGCAACACAACGCTCGCACTCTCAGCAATCGTCGATGGCGTGCATCGCATTATCGTGCAGGGTACGGACGCGCTGCTCCGATCGCGTAACAGCACGTCACTCACCATCACCATCGATACGACACCTCCCAACAGCACCTTCGTCACACGCAACGGGACATATTTCTCTAATGGCACGTTCAATATCACCATCCGCATCAATGATACGCTCGACCGTGACATCAACTATTCCATCTTCATCAACGGAACCAGAAACGCGACGGGCAATGCCACGAACGCGACGAACACGAACGTGACGCTCAATGGTCTCACGGAAGGCTACTATTCACTGATTATCGAGGCGTTCGATGACGCGCTCAATTTCGCGAATAGCACTCCTATCATCGTGGTCGTGGATGCACAAGCGCCCGTCGTAACCCCACTCTCCCCGGCCGACACCACCATATTCTCCACGCGTAACGTGAACATCAGCTATTCCGTCACCGATAATCTCGACCCGCTCCTCGCATGTACCCTCGCCCTGAACGCCGCCCAAGTCCAGGCAGCCAATCTCACGAACGGCGGTACGCAGAATTATAGCGCTGTTTCCCTCGCGGAAGGGACGTATCTCTGGAACGCGACCTGTTGGGACGGCAACAATGTCGTGAACCAAGTCAATAACATCGCGACAAGCGTCACGCAATCATTCAGCGTCAGCATCGCACCCAACGTGACGCTGCTCTCGCCGCCGAACGCAACCATCACTGGCAACGCCACCACGCAATTCTTCTTCAACGTCTCAGATGAGACGGGCCTCACAAGCTGCTCCGTGCTCATCGAAGGCGTGGCGGTCGACACACGCCTCGGCACAACTCTCACGCTCAACGGCGTGAACGCGTTTAACGTCAGTGGTCTCAATAATACTGTCCTATGGGGCATCTCCTGTACTGATAACAGTACAGGATCCGCGACAACGATTACCGAGAACCGCACGCTCTATGTCGATCTCGTTGCTCCGCAACCGACGATATTGACCGCGAGCGATCTCTGGTTCAACACATCGACGCCGAACATCAACATCACAGCGACGGATAATTTCGACACCATCATCGCGTGGCGCTTCTTCGTCGATGGCGTCTCGAACTCCAACGGCCTCATCCCCAACGGCACGAGCATGCTCGCGGCCCTCACCACAGTCAGTGATGGCGCTCACACACTTCTCGTGCAGGGAACGGATGATGCGGGCAACAGCGCGAACAGTAGCGCCATCACCATCAATATCGATACGCAAGCGCCAAATGTGACACTTCTCGTACCGGCGAACGACACGAACCTGAGCGCGACAAGCGTCACGTTGAATTTCACCGCAACCGATAATCTCGTATCATCGATGATGTGTACCCTCTATCTTGACGGCTCCCAGGTACAGACCTACAACCTGACGAACGCGACCATGGAGAGTTATTTCGCACCCAGTCTCACGAGCGGATACCATCTCTGGAACGCTACTTGCGTCGATGATGCGAACAACACCGGTAGAAGTTCGACATTCCGCTTCTATGTGCAACTGCCTGATCTCACCATTACGTCCGGCAACATCACCGCAAGCAATCTTACGCCCGTCGAAAACCAGACGATAGAAGTCAACGCCACATTCTTCAACATCGGTCTCCTGAACGCCTCAAACGTCACCATCCAGTTCTATCGTGGCGACCCCGACTTGGGCGGCGTGCAATTGGGCGCGAACGTCACCATCCCCTTATTCGCTTTCGGGACGAACGTGACGTTGACCATCAACTATACGACCATCGTAGGAATCAACCGCATCTTCGCCGTCATCGATCCGCCGACAGGGACCAATGGCAGTATCGTGGAACAGAACGAATCGAACAACAAGGCAAGCCTCGACATCCTCGTCGGACTATACCAGGTGTTCGCGGGTGGCAGCGATAACACGCTACGTATCGCAGATAGCGGCATCATCACCGCATTCGATTGGAACGAGACGGAAGTCACCGGCAGCAACATCATCGTCGCCGATACAGAGAGCGCCATCAATTTCCTCTCACTCATGGCCATCGGCCGCAACGCGACGAACGGAACGGCCGTGGGGACGAATGATTTCGCGGAGATCGACACGCACTTCGGCACGACCAGCTACAACGATAGCGTGAATCTCACATGGACGAATGGAGGAGCGCCGCACGGTCTTGAAAATATCACGGTGTTCGGCCGACGAATCCTCGACGTGCCGGTCGTCAACAGCACGAACACGGCAAGCTTCCGCACCGGCATCCTGTGGGACCGATCTGACGGGGGTGCGGCGTACGCGGGAACGCAGGATATCGCATTCATCACCGTCATGAACCAGTCGCAGGCAGGGCAGTTCGGCACCTACGATTTCGAGATCAAGATCCCAGCGACGTTACGAGACTACATCGCGGGCGGCAACACTGTGACCTTCTACGCGGAGATCAAATGAGCGGCAACATGAGAGCGGTTATCGGGCGTCGTACGCATAAGGCGGCGGTCTTCGGGAGCCGAATGGCACTTATCGTCATGCTCTCAGTCGTGCTTTCTTCTCTTGCGTCGGCTGCTGAGTCGTCGAAGACAAACTATCTCGTCGGTGAATCAGTCGTGATCCGAACGACACCTTCATCGACAGGCCTCACTATCCGGTTTGAGGATCAAGCGTACCGGTTCCTTGGCGAACCGGAAGAGGTCATCTCCTATCAACCAAACGTTCCCGGAGAATACCTCATCCAAGAAACGCTCGCGGACGGGTCGATACTCGAGACGAGATTTTTGGTTGAGCAACCGATCGCGGTTCCTGTCCAACCAGATGTGGGGAATGACACAGAGACCGCTGCGCCTCAAGACGGACCGGGATTGCTCGCATTACCTCCTAAAGAGCCTATACTAGACCCGCAAGACATCACTGCGGGAGCTATCGAAGGAGTATCGGCAACGCCACCCCTCGAGATGGCAACGCTCGAGCGAGACGAAAGACCGTTAAGCGCCATCAATACGGAAATCCGTGTCCGCACGGGGAAAGGAACGGGCGTCGCGGCTTCTTACACAGTGCGCACACGAGATGGTTCTACTCGGCGCGGAAGCACTGCGGATCTTGGAGCGACGCTGCCTCAAACATCCGGAGCGGAAGTGGAGTTCGATCTGCCAGATCGGCATGCTGCGAAGGTCATCTTGCGCGGCGTCGACTTGTCGCAAGGCGTCGATCTCGGTGTGGATGACATTTCAGAGGGTTCTATCGATGCACCAGTAAAGGATCGGCGATGGTCCACAGTCTACGCCATCGACCCGACCGAAGTATCGTTTACAGATGGTGAGGTGCGCGCGGTAGCGACAGGCACGGAACTCTACAAGTGTCGTGCCTGGGACTTCGATGCGCGAACGTGCCTGGGAACGTGGGAAAAGATCATGGACCTCGTGCCCGGCCAGGAGTACGCCGTGCCGATCGACCCCCTCGATCCTGGTTTCGCAGAATCAGTCGCGAGCGTGGGATACGATGCGCAGACAGGTCTAACGCAGCTCATCATCACAGGTAGTATCCCCTCACCCGTCGAGACGATAGCGAACGAATGGGGAGCTGTCATTTTCAACCCCACGAATCGTACCATCCTTATCACTCATGTCCGATTCACCGCAAGTCAGAATCTGATAGCGGGCGCTGAAGGAATTGTGCCGTCCACCGGGTGGGGAACGGCGGCCACGCGAGCAAATTGGTCTGGTGCGATGACGCTCGGTCCGCAGGACGCAGCAGAATTTATCGTGAATGTCAGCGGGGTATCGGTGAATCTCAATAACGTCATCATCCAGGTCAACGCCACGACGAACGATACGAACCTGACCGCTGATGGTTACACGACGTACGCGAGAAACGCGAACATCCAATATCCCAGTGTCTATTTCCTCAACACCAGCGGTCGCGCTACCTATGTCGCACGGAACTTGAGTCCTGACGAGATTGAGGATTTCCTCATCACCATCGACAATACCCCGGGCGTCGCGACCGTCCCCATCGGAGCGACGCTCGTGTTCTATTTCCCGCCCGAATGGCGTAACGTAACGGCAGCATCGCAAACGGGATGGACGGTCGGCACCATTCTTGGTGATGAGGGATCGGGGAGAATCCTCATCCCTCAAGTCGCATCTACAGCCATCGCTGCTGGCGGATCAAGGAATTTTACGTTCAGTGCTACGCCGCCCGATCACGATACGAGCACAGTCAGTATCGGATATGGTATGCTTCTTGGACCTGGTGCGAACCTGAATCTGGCCATCGTCTCCTCGTTCATTCCGGCGTTGCAGACGCGCAACCTCAGCACCAGGATCCTGGATGCGGACGATAACCGTGTGCTCACGACATGGACCATCGGTGTTTCGCGTACTGTCGACCAGTACCTGTCGGTCCCTGGACCGACCGATAACGGCGCAGGGAACATCTGGGGAGTCACTATCGTCAACCCGACGAACGAACCCATCAACGTAACGCAGATCGATTTCGATGCGAGCATCAACATGTTCTCGTCCGTCGTCGCGAATCACCCGGCAGTCACCTGGTCGCGTCCAAGTACATCCGATGTGCGTTGGAACGGGACCGTCGTCGTACCTCCGCAGTCAGCGAGGGATTTCGCCGTCAACATCACGCCGCTTGTGACTGCGAACAGTGTCGGCACTATCACCGTCACGAGTGTCACGACGGCGGGGACCCTCATCTCAACAGGCTTGCAAAGCTCGATGACGACAGGAACGCTGCAATATCCATCCATGATGGCCCTCAACACGACCGGGATCACATTCGCGCTCAAAGGATTTACGCCTGGAACATCAAAGAATATCACCCTACGCATCAGTAATCGCGGTGCCGGTGCGGCGATCCCTGTAGGTACTGATCTCGAGATCTATGTCCCCGCGGGTTGGACGAATATCACCGCTTCGTCGCAAACGGGTTGGACCATAACGCACATCAGGTCGGATCCAAAGGGCGGGGGTCTCGTTCGCGCTTCCGTCGCCACCAGCACGATCGCCGCGAACGCCATACGTGACTTTACCTTCAATGCGACCGCGCCAGCTGTTGGCGCAAACAGCACGTATCGTTTCGATGCGTGGTTGATGGGAGAAACGGAGCAGCTAGCGAGCCAGATGATTCAAAGCACGCTCCAATTCGCCGTCACCGTCAATCCGACGGCAACAGGCATCAATATCACGCGCGTCTCCGACACTCTCGCGAACGTATCGAACATCTCAGCGATAGCGATACGCTCACGCACCTACGCGAACCAAACGGGAACGTTCAATCTCTCCGCACGTAATGCGACGAGCGGGATCTATATGACCTTGCGCACAGGAACGATCACCACGACAGAAGATGAGTGGAACATCACGCTCGTGCTCAACCGAACGTTCGAACCGCGAGATTTCATCGAACCATCTACCGGACGGTTATCGCTGCGTTGGATATCGACAAGCCAAAACATGACCGCACTGCACGAAGACCTCCTGTGGGTGAATGCGACATATGATACGATCCCGCCGTCA
Source organism: uncultured Methanosarcinales archaeon (assembly GCA_964540015.1). Lineage (GTDB taxonomy): Archaea > Nanobdellota > Nanobdellia > Woesearchaeales > UBA525 > UBA525. The sequence goes on from CAZIKW010000019.1 coordinate 9,857, forward strand.
GTCCAGCACTCGTCGACAGCGAACGTGACTTATATCAACACGACGAGCGTCAATCTCTCCTATCTCGCCTCGGACAACAATGACCTACGCAACTGCTCGCTGCTGATCAATGGGACGCTGAACGCGACGAATAGCACACCCCCAAACGGCACCGCGGGGAACTTCACCGTCGCTAATCTGCAGAACAGGGCGTATTACTGGGGCGTGCGTTGCTTTGACTTGACGGGCCACCGCAATGAGACCGCCAACCGCACGCTAATCGTCGACACGACAGTGCCCAACGTCCTCTTGGCGGGGCCTGCGAACCTGAGCGCGTTCACCTCCTCGACTGTGGGGTTCACCATCAATGGTTCGGATGCCAATCTCGCGAATTGCAGCATCGTCATTAACGGAGCGATCAATGAGACGAACATCACACCCTCCAACGGAACGAACACGAGCTTCTTCATCCAATTACCCGACGGCAATACGACGTGGACCGCCGAGTGCGCTGACTTTGCAGGTAATATCCGCAGAAACGCCTCATCACGCATCGTGCGTGTCGACACGCGACCTCCGACCTATGCGAACGTGAATGTCACCCCTGACACCGACGCAACCTATAACGCGACACAGCGCCACACATTCACCGTCAATTGGACGGATGCGAACGGCATCTCGCAGGTCTTCTTCGAGAGCAACATCACCGGCACGATGGCGAATCTCACTCCGAATAATGTGAGCGGCACCGTCCACACGTATAACTTCACGACCATGCCGGCGGGGAACTTCGTCTGGCGTATGCACGCAAACGATACGTTCGGCAACTGGAACCGTACGCCGCTACAAGCATACGACATCGCGAAGGCAGAAAGCAACGTGAGCTTACGCATCAATGGATCGGAGGAGAACTATCCGGTCGATGTGAACGAGGTGGTCAATATCACCGGCATCCTCTTCACACCCGCAGTCGGCAATCTCGAGATCCATATCAACGGCGTGCGCAACGCAAGCGGATCGTCACCGCTGCAGAACATCACGTTTTTCACCACCAACGGCACACGGAACGTGACCGTCTACTACAACGCGACGCAAAACTACAGCGCGAGCAACATGACCTTCCGCATCACGGTGGGCGATAAGCTCGGTCCTGTCATCAACAAGACCTATCCTCTGAACGGGACGCACGTGAGCGCCGTCAACATCACCTTCCTCTTTAACGCGACCGATGCGACGGGTGTGGAGAACTGCACGCTACGCATCAACGGCACGATTAACGCCACGAAGACGAGCGGTCTCGTTAATGACGCTGAGAACAATATCACCGGGGGATCGTTCGCCGAGGGCACGTACGTGTGGAGTGTCCGTTGCACAGACCCTGACGGTAATTCAGCGAATAGCACGAATGCGACGTTTACCGTTGATCGCACGCCTCCGGCCGCGTTCGGATTAGTCTCTCCCGCGAACGCGACGGTCAGTACCCAAGACAGTCCGACGTTCACTTGGAACGCCTCTTCTGATCTGTACTTCAGCAACTATTCGTTGCTCATCGATAACGCGATCGATTTCTCGTCACCGAACTACATCTATGTCCTCACTCCCGTTTCGAACACCTCATATCAAATCTCCGACGATCTCGCGTCCGGCACCATATGGAATTGGAAAGTCATCGCGTACGATCGGGCGGGGAATCCACGAGAATCAACTCAATCGTTCACGTATGTCGTCGATACCGATATGCCGGCGATCACCATTCTCTCTCCCGCGAACAACACCTATCTGAACGGTACGCCGTTGAATGTGACCTACACGGTGTCTGACATCAGTACGATCGTGAGCTGTAATATCACCTGGAATGACGCATCGACCCAAACGAACGCGACCATCAACCAGAGTGGTTTCAATTTCTTCACCGTCACCAGACCAGAAGGCACTAGCACCTTCACGGTAACCTGCATCGATCAGGCGGCGAATACCGGGATGAGCGATACGAACACGCTGACCATCGACATAACGGCGCCTATCGAAGTCAACCTCACCTCACCGTCCGATGGGACGTTCTCGAACAACAACACCCCGCGATTGAACTGGACGCAGAGCGCAGATGCGAATTTCGCGAACTACACCATTATCGTCAGCGATGATCCGGGGCTCACGTACGCGAATCATAGCTACGTCGTAACCGATGCTGCGACGAACAGCTATCAGGTCGTTGCTCCTTGGGGCGACGGCACGTGGTGGTGGAAGGTGTTGGTTTTCGATCTCGCCGGTAACGTCGTCGATCCCAGCCACTCCTACACCATCGATAGTACACCGCCGTCCGCATTCAGTCTCCTCGATCCGCCAAACGGATCGGTAAGCGTCAACCGTACTCCCACGCTCAGTTGGGAGGAAAGCAACGATATCAATTTCGCGAACTATACGATACTCGTGAGTAGTTGGTCGAATTTCAGCGCCGCGAACCACTCCTATACCCTCGTCAATTCCCCCAACACGACATTCGATGTGCCGGTCCAGTGGGCGGATAACACCATCTGGTACTGGAAAGTGATAGCCACCGACAACGCGACCAATACGCGTAATAGCACCAACACGAACCAGTACACGACCGATAGCCAACCGCCAAACCTGACTCTCCTCACACCCGCGAACGCGACGACGATACAGACGAATAGCTCGCTCATCACCTTCACCTACAACATCACCGACTTAGGCGGCATCTCCTCCTGCACAATCGCCATCAACGATTCCAATGCGGAAGTATTCGAGGATAACGATCCGTTCGTCGACATGAATACGAATCAGACATTCGTTGAAGCGTTGCAGACAGGCGACTATAATTGGAGCATCTTCTGCATCGATCTCGCGGGCAATAATGTCACAAGCGTCCGTCGGATGCTCACGGTCAATGTCACGCTACCAAAGAGCGGCTGGTATGATTCCTCTGATAGGAATTCTCCGCAGGTAAATGCGAGCGCGAACACGACAGCAATGGTCGTCTACGCATCGGATCTCGGTGGCGGTCTCGCCATCCCGCTCTATCGCAACTGGAGCGGCACCGCATGGGGTGCAGAAGGCGTACTCCCGACGGCTGGCAGCAACATCCAATGGGTGCGTGTGGAAGCGAACCCCGTTCTCGGCCACGCAGAAGAGATCATCGCCGTCACGCTCAGCTTAGACGGTAATCTGGACGGATATGTCTGGAACGGCTCGGACTGGGCGGTCTTTAATGATCTCGGCGCCGTCGGCACAACTCGTGATGCGCAGAAATCCTTCGATATCGCCTACGAACGGCAACGAGGACGCTTGATGCTCCTATATAGTCTCAATGTTGTGAATGCTGCACAGGATATGGCATACCGCATCTGGAACGGTACGGGTTGGACACCGCAAGTAATCATCAATGACGCGAGCGCTGGAGCGGATATCAGCGTCAGCTTCATCCGCCTCGCGGCAAAACCCGCGAACACCTCCAATGAGATCATCGGCGCGTACATCGATGTAACGAACAGCGATGCTCGTGCGCTAGTCTGGAACGGTAGCACATGGGCGTCACCCATCAATATCACCACAGCTATCGCCATCACCACAGAAGAGGATATCGGTGTCGCGTACGAACAGCGCCGCATGGGTGCGCTTGCGGTCGCCGGCGCGGGGACGCTCGTGAATTTCACCTACTGGAACGGCAGCGCGTGGAATCAAACGTCGAACACCGATGTCAACCCGAGCGCCGCAGGAACGCCGAACTGGATATCACTCAACGCGAACCCCGACGGGAACGAAATCATGATTGTTATGGTTGACAGCGGCAATGATCTATCCACTGCGCAATGGGCGAACGGCGCGTGGTCCGGAGCGCTTCGCCATGATGCGACCGTCGATACCAATGCGGCGCGCGGCGCTGATTTCGCGTGGGAGCCGGTAGGCAGTGAGGGCTTACTCGTGTGGGGAACCACTGCCGGCCAGATCGACTATCGCGAGTATTCGGTCGCCTCGAGCTGGTTCGCACCAGGCACGAACGTCACAGGGACAAACACACACACGTGGGTACTCGCGACCACAGTGCCAACGACGCTAAGCACAGGCACCCAAATCCTCATCGGAACGCAAGAAGCGACATCAACCCAAGTGGACGGTGCGCGTTGGACAGGGAACGCGATGACAGATATCAACGCGGCGTTCACGACGAGCGTCGGCTCTACCACGTATCAACGTTACGATATCGGTTCAGAACGTTATGCTCCACGACCCACCCAGTACCGTAACATCACGCTCAACCGTACGGTGGATGGCTTCGGGAACATCGTGAGCGTGTGGAGCACCGGCGGGCTCTCGCTCGTCACCAATGCCACCAGCTTCTCCATGGGTAATTATAGCGCGCGCGGATTCTATATGCCGCTCGGAGCGGCGGTACGCTTCAGCGCGCTCGTAGAAAGCACCAATCCGGGCGTTTCCTATCTGAGTTGGGAGGCGTATGTGATCAATAGCAGCGGCGAACACCTCATCTGCCGTCGCGGCAATCGCACGCGCACCACGAGCGACGTCCAAGTTACGGGAACCTCCGCGACAGTCTATAGCGGTTCGTGTACGACAACGAAGCAGTTCCTCCTCAACACGTCCGATACGCTGCGCGTCTATCTGTGGTCGAATGCCAGTATGAACAACACCATCACGAAACACGCGGATAACCTCTCGACATTCGCAGAGTTCGAGGGATATCCTATCGGGAATCTCACCGTGTCTGTTGTGGCGCCGATCGCTGATCCGCGTATCGGTGAAGGGTACAATCTCACATTCGCGTGTCAAGTGTCCTGCACGCAAGGGTATTGTCTTGATGTGCGAGTGACGCCGCAAATAAACGACACCCTCACGACCTTCACCGCGCTCGATTATTTCATCGGGAATATCATCCTCAATGCGACGACCACCTCGCCCGCGCTCTTAGGCAACATCAATGGCAGCGTCAATGCATCGTTCAATCTCACGGGGAAGGATTACAGTTTCAACAACACGCTGCGTTGCGACGTGACGAGCGAGTTCCAAAATATCACCAGCAACCTGCGTAATGTGACGGTGCTCGATAATCTCGCACCCAACGTCACGCTCGTGTCACCCGTCAATGGCTCAGGCTTCGATCCGGGGAATATCACCTTCACCATCAACGCATCGGATCGCCGTTTGGGTCTCTGCTCTCTATGGACGAATACGACGGGCTCTTGGGCCCGTAATCAGACCATCATAGCGAACAACTACACCCACACGAATTTCAGCTCAATCAATGTGAGTGCGTACGGAACATATCTCTGGAATGTGAACTGCTCTGACCTTTCCGGCAATGATACGTTTGCGCCGACGAATTTCACGTTCGTCATCGCCGGGGACATCTTCCTTGATGGCACGGACATCACATTCTCGCCATCGGCGCCTGTGGAAGGGCAGAACGTGACCATCATCGCCACAATACGCAATCGTGCGAACCGTATCGAGACGAACGTGCGTGTAGCGTTCTATCTTGGTGATCCACTCGACGGCGGGATGCAGATCGGAGCGAACATCACCATTCCTGTGCTCGGAGCGATCGCGAACGTCAGCGTGAACGTGAGCTCAAACACGTCGATTGGCGATACGGAGATTTTCGTGCTGATCGATCCGCCGTACGGCACGGGAGATATCTTCGAATCCGACGAGACGAACAATCTCGCGAGCGCGACACTGAGTGTTTCCTCCTGGCAGCTATTCTATGGGAACGTGAGCGGGAACGTCACGCTCGGCACAGGCATCAATACGACGCTCTCCACGTGGCTTATCACAAATCAGACGGGAAATATCTATATTGCGGACACGGACACGCTCAATGGCATCAGCTTCGGCGACCTCAAGGCGATAGGACGCAACACATCGGGTGGAGCGCCAGCGGGAAGCGTCAATGATTTCACGGATCTGGATATTGGGCTCAACGGCACGAATTTCAGCGATAACGTGAATGACACATATACCGTGTCTGGATCCCCGATTGCTCTCGGTTCATTCATCGTGCAGGATATCGCGATTGCGAACGTCCCGTTGGCACCAAGCGTTCCAGGTGGGAATTTCACGACAGGCATCCTTTGGGACGCCGACGACTCCACTGACGCAGTCTATGATACCACGAATAAAGAAGACATCGTTTTCGTCACGCGCATCACGAGGAACCTGACGAGCACCTACGGCGTATCAGATTACGCTATCCGGGTGCCGTCACGGCTCAAAAGCTACCGGGGGACCGTCGACACGGTAATCATCTACTATGAGATCGATTGAAATGGGAATGGCTCTGGGGCGTGCTGCCACCCTCTTCGTATTAATAGTCCTCTTCGCGCAGTTCGGCCACGCTCTCACTGTCATATCGCCGCAACATGGTGAGGTAATACAGAACCGTGTTGTGCTCGTTCGCTATGCGACCGCGAGCGGTGCGTGCGAAGCGACGTTCAACGGTGCGGTGATTTCGCTTCCTGGTTGTGTTAATTTCACCATTCCTGCGCGTGATGGTCAAAATTCGTTGAGCATTTGGGATGGGACTGAGCGAGTAGATGCGAACTTCACCTTTATCCCGAAACAGACACCCATCATTCCCGCAGCTCCCACAACTCCTGGCGGATCGTCGATTCCCGCCAACACCGTTCCTGGTCGTGTCGAAGAGCGACTCGGAACATTACCGACGTGGGCAGGATCGCGAACCACCACGCCGGGCGGTGTCAGCGTGCGAGGTCGCACACCGTATGCTATAACCTCAGCAATCATCACATCTCCGAACGGAACGCCTGAA
>CAZIKW010000019.1:16650-18700 GCA_964540015.1 uncultured Methanosarcinales archaeon
CACCGTTTAGAGCTCCAACCGACGAGTGGGCGTATCCGCAAGATTGTTTTTGAAGGTGTGGATCTCGGGCAACCCGTCACTCTGGGCCTCGAAGAGTTGCCGTTGAACGTTTCTGTCGATGGGAAGCCAACGATCGATGCGTACGCTATCGATCCGAGCGCGATCGATTTCTCAAACGGGACCTTGACGAAGACAGCCGTGGGCAATCGCGTCTGGAAATGCGCTGCGTGGGATTTCGATGCGCAGACGTGTGGAGGGGAATGGGTGGTCGTGGGCGACATCACGCCCGGGCAGCCATATGATATCCTCTTTAATGCGACCGATCCGGCGTACGTGGAGACCTTCGATACTGATGATGCCGTCGATGTCGATATCGCCGCTCTCGACAACACGACGATTGTCCTCGCATTTGTTGATTCGAGCACGAACCAGACGAATTTTGAGATCTGGGACACGCGTGGCGTGCGGCTCGTTGATGAGGTCGTGGTGGATGCGAGTGGTGATGGGAGCAGTCGCGTCTCTATCGATGTCGTGAACAGCACGCATTTCGTCATTGGCACACTGGATGGACCGTTAGACGATATCAATTTCTACATTTACGATCGCCTTGGCAATCTCCGTATCGGGCCTACGCAGGCCGATGCGAATACCGGAGCGATTGGAGATGTGGGGGTGTGCCAGTTAGGGGATCGTTTTGCCATTCCCTGGGCCGACGCGAATGATGCTGATGCGAATTTCGAGATATGGTGGAATAATGGGACGCAATCCTCAAACGAAAACCAACTGGACACCTCCATCACACCAGGAGCAAACGGGCAGAATCTTGTTTCTTGCGCCGTGATGAATTCCACACACTGGGGATACGCGTTCTACGACGACGTAGACAACGATGCGACACTAGGGATTGTGCAAACGGGTGGCACCATCCAAGTCGCCGCCACAGATATCGACGTCAATGTGGGGGAAACAGGACAAGTAGCCACAGCAGGATTACGAAACAATCGTATCGCCATGGCATTCTACGACGCAACAGACCAAGATATCACCATCACCGTGCGATCGTTCGCAGCAGCAGCGCTCACCACCATACTCGCAGTAACAGACATCGATACCACCGCAGGGACAAATAGTCGAATCGCAGCGACGGAGATAGAAAATAATGGCGCAAGCGAATTCGTCGTCGCATGGCAAAACAACAACGACACAACAATAAAAGCAGCAATCTACAACAACGCAGGAGCACAAATAACAGCACCATTCAACATAACAACAACACCAAGTGTAACGCAACCTCTCCTCGATGTTGTGGGGTATTCTTCAACAATCGGGTACGGTCTTTGCAATGGGACGTTCGCTATAGCGTACACGAACAGTACCGGTGGTGCGGTGTTTGAGACGTACTGGCGCAACGGATCCCGATGGGATGGTCGATGTGCCGCGCCCGATACAACGGCACCCAACATCACAGCGATATCTCCTCTACCCGACGCGCTCAATGATACGAGCAACACTATAGATTTTATCCTCAACATCTCGGATGAGAGTGCTATAGTGAATTGTACACTCTTTATTGATGGGACAGAAACTGCGACAGTCAATAATCCCGATCGGTTCACAACCCTTAACATCACCGTGCAACTTGCTAACGGAGAATATGTCTGGAATCTCACCTGTATCGACCTTGATTTGAATACAGGATGGACTGAGGATCGGAATCTCACTGTGGATGTGCCATTACTTATCAGCGGTTCAGATGTGGACTTGACGGCGCTCGACAACACCACGCTCGTGATAGCCTATATCGATACGGGAGCGAACGATGCGAGCTTCGAGATTTGGGATACGAATGGCACCCGTCTCGTGACAGAAGTCGATGTGGATACGACGGTCGATGCAGCGAGCCGTATCGCGACGAACACTATCAATAGCACACATTTCATGGTGGGTGTCGTTGAGGGTCCGGAGGATGATGTGGAGGTGTATATCTACGACCGGAAGGGGGTGCAGGTGGGGGGTCAGACGCAAGTGGACGCTTCGGCAGGCGACAATA
>CAZIKW010000020.1:0-18279 GCA_964540015.1 uncultured Methanosarcinales archaeon
GCGGAAACAAAGCACGTACGACGTACGTGAGTGCACAGTTTTTGAGAAATGGCTAAACGAGTGGTTTCATTCCACCGTCGCGTGATGGTGCTGTTGCCGGATGCGGGTTGATTTTTATGTTTCGGCCGTTCTCATTCGTGTGATACGCGTAGGTAGTACCTTCGTACGAGAGTGTGATACGAAATCCTGGGACTAACGCCATCGTGTACATTCGGCCTCGTTCCGGAAGACCTAGCGATCCGTTCGACCATGTGACGCCTTCAACGCCGACTATTTGTACCGGCGCATCTGCGGCGATGCCGAGTCGTGTTGTTAAGTCAGTTTTGACCTTTTGGAGTATCTCGTCGATTGCTGCCATGCTTGCACCTTCTGTTTCGTTGGGAGCGTGACACGGTATATATTGCTTGTTGTGGAGTAGAGTTCGGATGGTTCGTGGCAGGAACCGGCCATCGTCCTGTTCGGGGATGCACTTAAATTCTGCATCCGGCTCCTGAGAGGATATGGACTTGGTACAACAAACACAACACGGGGCGTGTGGTATTGCTTGTCTCTCGATGGTATCGGGGAAATCAATGGATGAGATTTTAGAGATTATGTACGCTCATGGAATTAAAAGTAAAAGAGCTCTTTTGCAGGGGAGAAAACCGCTCTTAAACACCTGGGCTCGGGGAATAGAACGGACCCTCGATGTTATGGGTATTGGGCATTCGGAGTGGTCGCCGAAGAGCTGGTACGCACCCCGTTTACATTGGGGTGAACTCGTGAGAACGGCTCAAACTTCTGAGAGAAATGCTTTTGTCGGGGTGAATTTTGATTGTGCATACTCTGATCAACTGGGTAATGGGCGAGGAAATTGGCACTGGGTCATCTATGATTATGAACGAGACGGGATACTCGACCCGTTAAAACCTCATCCTGTGATTGTCCGAAACCAAGTGAAAGGTCGGCTATACAAAATATATAAGTCGATGTATCTTGGAGAAGAAAACGCCCAGGCCCGGATTTGAACCGGGGATCCCTTGCGGGCTAGGATGATTGCAACATTGTGGTCCTTTGACGGATCAATGTCGTAGCAATCCTACGCAATACCGGGCTATGCGACCTGGGCAACTACTCTCTAGGGTCTGGAAGTGCTTTTTAAAGATTGTGCATACTGTCGGCGATTCGTTGGTGCTTTGGATTGCCCAGTCCGATGTGGGTGATGAAGGTTTGTGCCTTTTGTTTACCGGCTAGCCTGAGATGGTACGTAGTGCCGCCGCGGGATCGAGGTGTCCTTTGCCACGTCTTCGCATCAAGATCGAATCCGCTAAGAAGTCCTACAACGTCGTCCCGCAGCCCTTGTGATGCCGAGCAAAGTTCAATCATCGGATATGTTGCGTTCTTTTGTCCGTTGATGCGCGCTAAATAGAAGCTACCATCGGTCGCGAAAAGGCCTCTGAGGAATGCTGCCCGAACGTCACGAGTTCCCATAAGCACAGGGGGTGGTATGCGCACTGTATGAGTTTTCTTCCCCACCGGGAACCCTGCATTTCTGAATAGTGCGTGGAACTCGTCTTGGCAGCTGCGTACGCCTAAGCACCCATTCGCGCCACCCGATCTCTTATGGGCAATGGCGTAGATTCCTAGTTTTGAGAGTAAGGGGATGACGACATGATGATAGAACTCTTTTTCGTTCAGATTTCCTCGGAGTTCCCATACGGTGCCGGTATTCGTGCGATAGAGCGTCCCGTCTCCCGCATGCATGCCGAAGAGCTCTGCCTGATCCGGGGTTATGTCCACAGACCGGCATGCTTAATGACCTCTTTATGCATTACGGCCGCGTGTCCAGTGGTGTGTGAACACAGATTGAAGAATAGCGGGGAGTAGATTTGAACTACTGACCTCCGGGTTATGAGCCCGGCGAGCACTCCTGGCTGCTCTACCCCGCTGGAGTCGAGGATTTTCCGGCTCTTTAAATAGGTTGTGGGGGAGGTCATGGGCTTTCCGTCGGAGCAGCGCGTCGGAAGGTTTCCGGCTGCGCCCGGAAATATTCCGGAAGTTCTCGCGATAGCGGATTAAAGCGTTTTTCGCATCGCTGTTTTCCTATGATCCGCAAACGAAAAACGAACATCTACCACATCATCCTCGCACTGGCGCTCGTTGTCGCGCTTGCGCTGCCTTCGTTCGCGCTCGCTGACGCATGCGCGCTACGCACGCACACGCAAGCGGAATGGGGTACGTCCTCAAACGGCGCGAACGCGGCCGCGTATCGCACGAAGCACTTTCCGCTTGACTTCCCGCAAGGCGTCGTGATCGGCGATATCCTCACGAATGGCGTGCGCTTCACCTCATCGAGCGCAGTGCAGCTCTATTTGCCCGCGACGGGGGCTGCTGCTGCGCTCGTCGGTAATGGGACGAATCCGGTGAACACCACATCTGGCGCTTTGGGCGGTGAGGCACTCTCGCTTGCGCTCAACATCGGTTTCGATCTCGCGAATGAGAGTTTTGCTCCTGCTACAACGTCCTTGCGTGACGCGTATGTGACGACAGGACCGTGCACGGGAAAGACTGCATCGTGGGTGCTTTCGCAGGCCAACAATGCGCTTGCCGGTAATGCTGCTGCGCTGTCCCTTGCGGAGTTGCAATCGTGCGCCGCGTTGATTAATACAAACGCGTCGTTCCTCTCATGCACTGCTGTTGTACCTCCGACGAATATGTCGGAGAACGTTTCTGTGAATCAGGCGAATGTAACGGTTGTTATTCCCACGAACACGACGAATACGACGGTTGAGGAAATTCCGACGAACGGTTCGGGGAACGCTACCAACACGACGCAAGAAGAGAGTATTCCGACTCCTGCGGGTTCGCTGCGCATCGCGCCGTGGTACCCGAAGGGATCTCACTATGTCTTCATCTGCGACGTGCCGACTCCTGTATCGGGCCGTTACGATTGGCGCTTTGGCGACGGAGAGAAGCTGCTTGGCATCCGTAACCGCGACGTGTATCATATCTTCAAGCAATCAGGCACGTACGATGTGACATGCGGCGTCGCGAACACGACAACCCCTGCGCATCGGGCGGTCGTTATCGGATAAGGAGCCGCAAGGTTTCTAAACCCGTACGGCTGCAATGGCCCTATGCTCGGCGGCATTATCGATTTCATCGTCAGCGGCGTCGTCGTGACGGTCATCATCCTCCTTTTGCTCCTTGGTATTAGCGTCATGGCGCGTGAGGACGGCGGCACGGCGGGTGCGTACCTCGGTGAGTCGCAAGGGTTGCTCTCCGATATCTCCGCGCTGCGCGGCAATCCTGCCTTGTCGACATCGCTGTATGTGCTCGGGGGGTTACTGGTTTTGGCCGGGATCCTCCATATGGTGCGGCGAAAGAAGCAGGTCTAACAAGAACCCTTCTTCGTGTATTTTTTACAAAAACTTTTATACTTCACACTCTTATCCGTGCTTATGGCATTGCCGTTTAAGGATTCTCGTCGGGCGTTGCTCATCGGCACTGGCGGGGGCAACGATATCGCGAGCGCGGTAATCCCGGCGCAGCAGCTCCAACGTCACGGCATCGAGACCGATATTGCAGGCGTCTTGAGCCCAGCGGCAGCGCATCGTTGCGATGGAAGAATTGAATCGGTCGTGAATGATATCACTTCAGGCCGTATCGAGCGCTGGATACCGTTCTCGACACCCGCGCCTATATCTTTCGTCGATGCGGCGTTGCCGGGTGCAATCGCGCAGACCGGGTTACGCATCCCTCGCATCTACGACCTCTCGATCCGTTACGGCTCGGAGGCGTTGCTTGAGGGAGTTGAGACGCTTGTGCGCGAGCGGGGGTACGACCTTGTCATCGCTGTTGATGTCGGTGGTGATATCCTCGCGCGCGGGCAATCAGATCCGACCGTCCTATCTCCGTTGATGGATCATGCCCTCCTGTGGATGTGCGCGCACCTTTCCGTGCCGACGGCGCTTGTGGAATTCGGCCTGGGTACAGACGGTGAATTGCGTCCAGAAGGTATGCGTGAGATTGTGGAGGAATTACGCAACACAGGCGCGATGCTCGCGGAGACGAGGATTGCTGCGAGGGATCCGGAAATTATCGCTTTTCGTACGGTATTCGATGAGTTGCGTAAGACACGCGCTGGCCACACAGGGGTCATGACGTTGCGTACGCTTGATACCCCCACGCCCAACGAGGATATGATCACGACGTATCGATATCGTTCCCGCATCCGTGACAAGTCGTGGCACACGCCTTATGAGGTCGTCCTTCCACATGAACATTTCGGTGCGATGTATTGGCTTGATGCGAAAAAAGTAGCTGCCGCACGCCGGGAGACTGCGCATCCTTTCACGGATCCGCTCGCGCAATACTTGCGTACGAAGATGAAGAATCCCTCGTGGAAAACGGAACTCGATTTGTATCCGATACGCTCCGGTGATGGGTGGCGTTCTCCGGCGGTCGGAGATGCGCTTTGGCTCTTGATGCCAACGTTGCGCATGCCGGGGCAGCAGCGTTCTGAGGTCATCGCTGCGGGGCTTGAGGCGCTACGGGACGGATATGCGGACGCGGGATTGTTCTTTCGCGAAGATGCGCTTCGCGCAGGGATCGGTCCAGTCGCCGATCTTGGTCCGGTGACGCTGGTGGGCAATTCTCGAGATGCTCTCACTCGTATGGCGCCTGATATCGAAAAGCGCTTGTCAGCCTTAACACAGGACATGCCACCCCAACTCATTTAAACGGCCTATCCTCTCTTCTCGTCGATGAGCCGCACGACCGTTATTGAGGAGCGATTCGCTGACGCGACGTTGAATCTCGCGCTCGATACGATCGGGAAAGGCAAGCAGGCCTTGGTGTTCTGCAATACGAAGCGCGGCGCGGAATCCCAGGCGGAGAAGATTGCGCAGAAGATCGGGGAGCCGAAAGATGCGGAGATGCTGAACGCACTCGCTGACCGCGCACTCAAAGCAGTCTCAAGCCCGACGAAGCAGTGCAGACGTTTAGCGATGTGCCTCAAAGGGGGTATTGCGTTCCACCATGCTGGGTTGCACTCGCAGCAGCGTGAACTTGTGGAGACTGCGTTTCGCGACGGGACGCTCTCGGTCATCTGCGCGACACCGACCTTGGCGATGGGGATGGATCTGCCAGCGTTCCGCAGCATCATCCGCGATCTGAAGCGCTATAGCCAAGGAACGAGCTGGGGCATGAGCGACATCCCGGTGCTTGAGTATGAGCAGATGGCGGGGCGTGCGGGACGACCTGGGAAGGAGACTGCCGGTGAAGCGGTCTGTATCGCCGCGACACCGGAGGAAGAAGAGCGCATCGTCGATCATTATGTCCGAGGAGATCCGGAGGACATCTATAGTAAGCTCGCAGTGGAGCCTGTCTTGCGCACGTATGTGCTGTCGCTCATCGCAAGCGGGTACGTGCAGAGTCAGGCCGCGCTTGAACGATTCTTCGGTGACACGTTCTATGCGTTCCAGTATGGCGATATGAGCAGGATCCAGTCGCAGCTGGGCCGTATGGTGCAGATGCTTGCTGAATGGGGTTTCCTCGAAGCGCCAGCAGTGCAACAAGGCGATTTCGTGATGGCGAGTGAAGTGGTCGATGGAACATTGCGCGCAACGAAGATCGGCGAGCGTGTCGCGCAACTGTATCTCGACCCGTTGACTGCGCATGAGCTACTGACTGCACTTGAGCGTGCTGCAGCGAATAACCTGCGCCCGACGCCGTTCGCCTTGCTTCACCTCGTCGCGAATACGCTTGAGTTGCGTCCGCTCTTCAATGTGCGTCAAGGCGAGATCGATATGCTCGATAAGACGCTCGTCGCTATCGAGAAGGATCTGTTCGTGCCTGGACCGTCCATCTATTCGGCTGAGTACGAGGAGTTCCTGCAGACGGTGAAGACCGCGACCGTGCTACGCGATTGGATCGAGGAAATGGGCGAGGACAATATCCTCGAAGGATACAATGTCGCACCCGGAGAACTCCATGCGAAGCGCGATCGGGCTGACTGGATCCTCCATTCGCTGTCGGAATTGGTGAAATTGCGCGGGATGCCTGCGCTTGTGAATGAGCTTGAGAAACTACGCGTGCGTCTTGAGCACGGTGCGAAAGAGGAATTGCTTGCATTGCTGCGTTTGAAGGGTGTCGGTCGCGTCCGTGGTCGCGCATTGTACAAAAATGGCATTCGTACGCTCGATGATCTGCGTACTGCGGAAGTATCCGCGTTGCGCGCGCTCGTCGGGAATGCGCTTGCCATCGACCTCAAAGACCAAGTCGGTATCAAAGTCGCGCCCGAAGACGTACAGGTGAAATCGAACAAGCGCAAGGGGCAGATAGCGCTTGGCGATTACGATGGGAAGGAATAATCTTTTATACCTTTTGCGGGTTCTGACGTGAAAGCGGGGTTGGTGCGTTCATGCGTAGCGTTGATTATATCGGTCATCAGATCTCCGGTGATGTGCGAGGGAATATTCGTCAAGTTCTCGCGATCTCCAGGCAGTTGCAGAATGATCGTGCAGATGTGCTGCCGTTCACACCGTATCTCTCGTTTCTCCTCTATTTGCGAGATGATGTGCAACACGAGAGGGAATATGGCATGCAAGGGGATGCTCATCTGATTGATGTCGCAGCCGATCGCCTTCGCATTCATGGTCCACGCCTGAGCACGGGCTTGATGTTTGAATCAAAGCATTTTCGCAAGCTGGGGAGACCAATTATCTTGCAGAACCCCGCGCTTGCGCCTGAACTCGAAAACGTTCTCGAAGGATATCCGTACACGATTGAGCCGTTCATGCTCCGTCAGGAGACCCTCTTAGAAGTAGATACCTTACTTGCGGGATTGCGACTCTAAGGCTTGGTCAGCCGCTCAAATCCGTCGGCGGTGATGAGATATGTGTTCTCATGCTGCGCGACGCGACCGCCGCTCTTTTCAGGCAGCGGCGGATACGAGTGAAGCGCGCCCGCGCGACGCAATTCTGCAAGACCGATGAGCGCACGGCCGCCGAGTTCTTTCGTAAGCCAGCGCGTCGCGAACGGCAAGCCGTTGTAGCGTCGTGCGAAGGTGAGCACATCGCGTGCGGTCGGGTTACGTACCGGTTTGGACGCGTCGATGCTGTGAATGCTCGCGCCGTCGCCGTTCACGATGAGACCCGCGGTACCGTTCGTCGCGAACGGCTCGATCGCGATGACGGTCCCTGCTCGTAAGGGTGCGTTCTCGCCGCATGGTTCGTTCGGGATGCTCGGGCTCGCATGTTGCGTATAGCGGTCGAGGCCATGGCCGGTAAGATTACGGATGGGAAGGAAGCCTGCCTCGCGGATCGTGTGGTTCACGACGCGACCGATATCGTCGGGGGTAATACCTGCCTTGAGGATCTTCTCCACCGCCGTGAGCGCGTCGCGTACGACTTGCGCGAGACGCTTGTCCTCTTCGCTACCGCCAAGGGTTATCGTGGTGGCATTATCGCCGATGTAGCCGTCTTTGTGCGCGCCGACATCGATCTTGACGATATCGCCTTCTTGATAGAGGTAATCTTCGCTTTCTGTCGGACAGTAGTGCGCGGCCGTGCTGTTCACGCAGGACTGCGCCGGGAATGCGGCTTCGCACCCTTGCTCGATGATGAACGCTTCGACTTCATCGAGCACTTCGCGCATGGAGACGCCGGGTTTGACGCGCGAGACGGCAAGCTGTAACCCTTGCGCTGCGACGCGGCCGGCTTCTTTGTAGCATGCGAGCGCGTGTGGATCGATGATCATATGACCTTGGTTGCGTCCTGGACGTATAAAAAGCTGCGCGTCCTCGGCGCCTTTCAGGGTCGCAGGTGCTGCGTCTTCTTCTTCGCTTGCTCGATAAGGGTTTCCAGGACGTAGCGCAACGCCTTATGGCTCCTTGTGCGTTCAGGATCCTTTTCTGGTGTCTGTTGCTTCAGAAAATAGGAGGCGCTCTGGTAGAATTTCGTCTTCTCGACATCGAATTTCGTTGTTGTTGTAAGGACGTTGCAGTAGAGCGATGATATTTCGCAGAGCGCTTGCTGGTGATCTTCATTCTTGACGAGAACCAACACGTAGCGTGCCTGTGCGGGTAGCTCGTTCTCGATATAATTGAGTACGTTGTGGAGGAGATCGGGATTCAGGGGTGGCGCGGCCTTTCGGGTGGGTGTTATGGGTTCGGCTCGCTTCTGTGGTACGCTCAATATCTCCTCAAGCGCTACACGGCTGACCGTACGGGATCTCGCTTCGAGGGCCTTGAGGATATCGATCGCTTCGCGGTACTGCGTATTGATGCCGCCGGTCTGATCGAACTTCGGTGTGCGCTCCAGGAGCGATGTGGCCTGCTGGACCAATTCTTCGCTGGCAGTGAAGTACTCGAAGTCAGAATAGAAATTCGGATCGGCGCACGAGCGCAGGAGCGGGGCGAGGCGTTCATCGCTCACTGGACCTTTTGGTATGTTGTATGCGGTCATTCGAGCACCACTCGTGGATCCCTGAGCGCTTCTGCGTAGATGCCGGGGCCGTGCTTCGCTTCTGCGATGGCGAAGAGGGCGTCGCCCAGGCCGTACACCTCGCAGCTTGTTGAATAATATCGATGTTTCTCATGTGCCTCGATGATTTTTTCATCTTGAGATCGGTTCAAGATACTGCTAAGACTTGTGTAGACTTTCATCAAGCCGGAGAGTCGAGTATCCATCATGTGTCGAACGCCCTTTGCATCCTCTTTACAATCTTCGATGAGGAATTCTCTTTCTACGCCAATAGCCATCCCTTCCATGAACGCTCGGTTCTCTTTTTGATCCCATCGGAGACGCTGCTTTTGCGCAGTATGGACTGCTTCATGCGCTATTGTCGCCCTAACGGGGTAATTCGATAAATGCCCGTGATAGATATATTGCTTGACGAGATTGCCCATGGATTCAAATTGCGCATAACTATACGACTCTTGTAATCTGTGCCACAGCATGGATCCGTAGCACATGGTTGCTGTGCCGGTGAGCAGTATCAATCCTGCGGTCGCGGGACTAAAGCCAGTACCTAATGAGCTGAGACTCACGGCAACTCCAGTGCCACTTATTACGGTGCCGACGAGAGGTAGGGTTTGGTTTCCGTCCCATCTCGTCAGCGGAACTTCTTTTGGAAGTTGGGTGTTGAGAATACGCTCAACGCCGAGCCGGATGTCCTCTTCAAACAGAACGTTTAAAGGTTTTTCAGACCTCGCTCGTAATGATTTTTGAGGAATGGCGGCGATTTCTCCAATCCTTGTGCGCAAGATCTTTTCGAGTGTCAGAATATTTTCTTCTTGTATCATTAGTTTAGCTATCTCTGTGTGCGTCGGCACATTGAGGTGTGGTGTGGTGGGTTCTTCTTGCCCGAATAGCTCCGTAACGTGACGGCGCAAAGGATCATCATACTGTTCTAATGGTGATGCCATGCATGCTCCTCAATATACAATCGCCACAACGACCCGTTCGATCTGTGTAAAGCGCACGCGTCCCGGGTCCGAAGTAGCGAGGTTGTCGCCCTTGAAGATGAAGTACGTGCCGTCCTCATCTTGTCCCTTGTACACGACGCGGTGGATGATCGTGCCGTCAGCGTACGCGGAGCGGTAGCTTGCGATATCGCCGACCTGGATTTCGTCCTCGCTTTCGGGGACGATCTCGATCGCGTTCGCGCCGGCGCTAATCACCGGCTCCATGCTGTGCGTGTCCGTGAACGTCGCCCATTGCGCGTTCGCTAAATCAAGCACGACGCGGTCGTGATAGACGCCGATTGCGCGCTCGGGGATGCGATCCGCCGGTGACGCACGTTCCGTGACGGTCGTAAACGGACTGAGCGCGCCGACTTCCTGGATGAGCGACGGGTCGCTCTCCCAATTCGTGGGTTCGCTCGCGCGGGTCGCTGCGCCGATCCACACGCCTGTGACGAGTAAGAGCAGGCAGGTGATGACGGTTCCTGCAGTACGGAGGATGTTCATTGGAAGACCTCCCTGACCCAGAGGCTATAGTGGCTGTCTGAGGACCCGCGTGCTTGCGCGCCATCGACAAGGACGATATCGAGCTTTCGCACTTTGCGGCTGCCAAGTACTGCATACGTGTGCGCAATGTCTGGAATAAGATCCGCGAGCTCTGTGCGCATCTGGCTTTTGGGGATATTGACCCAATGCGTGTAAGGGTAGAGCTCGATGGGCGCGGGTTGTGGCAAAATGCGTACGTGTACTTTCGTTTTGTACGGCTTTTCGCCTTCGTCGTTCTTGATGAGGAACGTGTGATTGTCGTACCACGAGAACCATTTCGGGCGTGCGCTTGAACGGTGTGTGTGGTTTGGTACTGGCATTCTGACAACCCCTTTGACGGTATTAGGGGGAAACTGCTTTAAATACTTTTCTCTATTTTACTACTTTTCAATAGTTACTTTAAAGGCCGTCGGAGAACCCCTCTTGAGAGATATTATTTCCATTAAGAAAAGAATATATTTTCTACTGCTGCCAGGAACGCCTCCTCGGCCTCCGTCGGAATGATGGCGCCGGCGGCAACCGCGTGTCCCCCGCCTTCACCGCCGATCGGTTCTGCAGCCATGCGCATGAGTTCCGCTAAATCGACCGGTGGCTGCACCGCACGAGCGCTCGCTTTCGTCGTCGCTGTGCCATCCGTATTGCGCGCGAGGCAGACGACAATCGTGCCCTGTGGAACCTCACCGCCTTTCGCGAGCACGCTACAGAGCGTTCCCGCTAAGTCTGGAGGGATGCGCTCGCGCGCCCGCACGAGCACGAGCCCTTCGAGCGCTTTCACATCAGGATCGTTGTTTTGGCGTGCTTCAGTCAGCCAGCGGTGCGCGTCTTGGACGGCTGCGCGGTATTGGCGCTGCACTTCGCGCGCCTGCGTCATCGCTTCTGTATTGCCGCGTAGGAGTTTGACTGCTAATGCTGCGTGTCCTAATCGGCCGCACGCGTTGATGAGCGTCGCGCACTCGCGCGTATCGCGCAGCGGCCCTTGCGGCGCTGCGAGGATGGTGTAGTGGGTGACGCGCGCGTCGGGATTCGGGCTGCGTTCGATCAGTGCATCATCGAGTCGTGCACGTTCCTCGTCGGTAAGATCGGCGAATCGGCGCCGCTCAGGATTACGGATATTGAGTTGCGTGAGAAGACGTTTCGCTCCGCCCTTGTCGCGCGTGACGCCAGGAATGCGCAAGTCATAGCTGAACGCAACAAGATCCAGTACTGGCTTCGATTCGATACCGTACAAGCGTGCGCCTTCGCGAACGCGGATCTGGCTCGCGCCGATTGCGGCGAGAAGGATCTCTCTATTGTGGCCGACGAACGCGCCGAGCTCCTGGTTATCCGCTTGCGCGCCGATGATGGCCACAGGTGCGAACTTCGCTGCTACTTCCGGTGCGAGTCGTTTCGCGACGAGGTATGCGATGCCTGCTGTGCTCGTGTCGCGCGTACCGTCGAGTCCGGCGAGAACCGGATTGCACACGATAGCGTTCGGCGCGGTTCCCATCGGTTGATGATGGTCGAGGATGAGGGCGGGCCGGTCGCCTAAGTGGCGTGCGATCGCATTGAGGTGCGAGGAGCCTGTGTCGACGAAGACGACCGGGTCTTCCGTTGAACGTGCCAGATGCGCGATCGCGAGCGTGCTGATTTGCGCTAAGTGCTGCGTCTTGGTCTCGACACCGATTTCCGCCAACACTTCTTCAAGAATGGCGGTCGCGCAGATGCCATCCGCGTCCCCGTGCGCGACGAGCGCGACTTTCGCGTTCCCACGCAAGAAGGTGGCCGCTGCGTCGAGGGATTCGCCGAATGGGTCCATGCGGCTACGGAATGTCTCCAACTATAAAAGAATTCGCGGTAGGGACGAGAAAAAACGGGAAAAAGAAGGAAAGAAAGAACTCTACTCCACGTACAGCTTGATGCGGTCGGGATCGTAGCTCCAGTCCTTCGCCAAGCGGCCACTGTTCTTGTAGTACTTGACGAGGCGGTTGATCTTGCTCTCCGTCAATTGCACGCCGCGCTTCGCGGTCATGTCCTTCTTGCTGACATCCATGTGCTTCTTGATGAGCACGACCTTCGTGATCAACGCCATCAAGTCCTCTGGGATCTCAGGCAACAGGCTCTTGTCCTTGAGAATCTGCGTGATCGTGCGGCCAGTGACGAGCTTGACATCGGGGATGCCGTACTCATCACGCAGCGCGAGACCGATCTGGGACGGCGCCTTGCCTTCCTTCGCGTACTTCGCGATCAAGAGCTCGACTTCCTTCGGGCTCTGCGTCAGCCACGCGGGCTTCTGCGGTGCAGTGGGTTTGGTGGAGCGCGCAGTTCCGCGCGCGCCGCTGTGCATTCGTGCCATAATCTATTCCTCCTGTATCGCAGGAACGGATCGAGAATTATGATTCTCGCGTCCAGTGTGTAAAAGCCCTTGTTCAGGACCGTCGCACCTTTCTTGCGTCTAGATGTGAGGAACGGTGAGGTGTTTTTAAAGGTAGTGGTGGGGGTCGGTCGTCGGAAAGCTGCCCTCTAGCACGCCGCAACCTCTATAAAGCGCCCTTGTGCGACTCCTTCAGAATGGTGGCGGTGACGAAGGATCAGGACTATTTGGTAGTGCTCGAGACGGTGCGCGACCTCCCGTTCCCGGTCGGCGGTAAGCTCCTCGTCCAGTTCTTACGCGGTGACAGTAATAATGACACGATCCGCAAGTACCGTTTAGAGCGCGAGCACGGCTTTGGTATGCTCTCAGGCTACGATGAGCAGGAAACGACGCGTCTTGTAGAAGATTGCCTCGCGCGCATGTGGCTCGAACGCGCGCCATTAACCGCAAATTCCTTCGCGAAGATCTATCGCCTCACGGCAAAAGGGAAAGCGGAGATTGCAAAACCAACAGGACTCAGAGCGATCCCCGTCGCGATAGAACCGACGCCGATCACGCCCGCCGAAGAGCAGCTGCGCACCGCGTTCCAATTCTTACTCAAGCAATTCAGCGCCGAGCAGCAGCACGCGATCGTCGCGCAATCGCCAAGAGTGCTCTGCGTCGCGGGCGCGGGTTCGGGAAAAACCACCGTCCTCACGAAACGCATCGAATTCCTCGTGCACTGCCGCGGTGTCAAGCCGGAGAAAATCCTCGCGATCACGTTCACGAGAAAAGCGCGCGCCGAAATGGAACACCGTCTTAAGGGACTGGTGCAAATTGAAACGTTCAACAGTTTCGGCGAACGCATGCTCACTCGTCACGGAGATCATCTCTACGGCCGCCCCGTGCGTCTCTTATCCTATTCCGACAAGATGCGTCTGCTCTATCACGCGGTCAAGCACCTCGGCCTTGAGCTCGGTCAAGTCATCGAATCGCATTTCAGCACACGCACCCGTCGAGATAAACCGCGCGAACAACTCGCACGCCTCTTAGCGCACGATCTGTTTGGCATCATCGATTACTACGCGAACCAAGGAAAAGAATTAGGAAAATTCGCCACAACTCCCGATGCGAAAATCATCGAAGAGCTCTGTCGCACCATCAAAGACGAGATGCGCGATACGGGATTGCGCGATTATAGCGACCAGCTCTTAGATACCCTCAAGCTCTTACGCGCACATCCTCGCCTCATCCCGCAGTACGACCACATCCTCGTCGATGAGTACCAAGATGTCAATCCCGTGCAGAAGGAGCTGCTCGATATCCTCGCGCCACCGAACCTCTTCGTCGTCGGGGATCCGAGACAGAGTATCTACGGCTGGCGCGGCAGTTCCATCCGCTGCATCCTCGACTTCCCGAACGGACCGGGTTGCACCACGGTCGCGCTCACGCGCAACCACCGCAGCGTCCCGGTGATCGTCGATGCGATGAATGCGGCCATCCGGCCGTTGCGCATGCTCGACCTCACGCCCTCGCGCACGGAAGCTGGCCGCGTCGCGCTAAAGCAATTTAGCGATGACGATGACGAGAAGTCGTGGATCGCAGCCCAGATTCTTAATTCGCGCGTCCCGAAAGAAGAGATCTTCGTCCTCACACGAACCAACAGGCTCCTCAAAGATTTGAGCGAGACGTTCAACGCCCGCGGCATCCCGCACCTCGTGCGCTCAGACGAGGAAGGGAAACTCCCCGCACCGCAGCAAGGCATGGTTGTTCTCTCAACCGTCCATGCGATCAAGGGACTGGAAGCGAGTATGGTGTTCGTCGCCGGCGCGAACGCGCAGAGCTACCCGTGCATCGCGGGCGATCATCCGGTGATGGATATGGTGCGCACCGTTGAGCATGACCGTGAAGAAGAAGAATTGCGCGTCTTCTACGTCGCACTCAGCCGCGCGAAAGATGAATTGTACGTCACCTATTCCGGAACGCCGTCACGCTATCTCACGACGGAAGTACGCAAATTGCTTGGCGACGCGCAAACGACCTTAGCGAAAGAGACGCCGGTGAAATCGCAAGGTTCCGGCGGAAAATTGTATGAGCGATTACGGCAATGGCGCTCAACGGTGAGCAGGCGCGCAGGCGTTCCTGCATATTTAGTTTTTCCCGACGCGACGCTCCTTGAGATCGCTGAACAAAAGCCAACGTCGATGGATGAGCTCCACATGATCAAAGGCATCGGTCCTGCGAAAGCAAAGAAGTACGGCGATGACATCATCGAGATGATCACGGGCTAAGCGTCTCTATTTCGCAAGCCAATAGCCGATGTGGCGTGCCGGCCATGTGACATCACTGACTACAGTGCCGGTCATGTCGTTCTTGAAGCTGTCACGGATATTCCGCTCGGCGGCTGCGACATCGCCGTTGTATTGACGATACCCTTTCACACCCCACCAGATGCCGCCGACGAGATAGGTCGTGAGGATGATGACGCCTATGCCGATCGTCGCATCGCGGCGGCACTTGCGATCCTCTATGACTTCGTTGAGTTCAGACATGGTGTCGTTCGTGATGGTTTCGGTATTTGAACCTTTCCACCCCGGAATCCTTAAAAACCACTCGTCGGCTCCTCGTGAAAGCACACGGCTGTGGTGCAGTGGTAGCATACCAGGTTCCCAACCTGTTGGCCCGGGTTCAAATCCCGGCAGCCGTATGAGTGAAGCGAGTGCGGCGTGCGAGCGCTAGTGAGTGTCGCCGTATCTTCCTTACGATCTCTGGCGTAGCGCGCCCATCCCCTCACGGATGCGTGCGGAAAATGCGGGATCATCAGCCGCTGCGTGCGCGCGGTCATTGATGTGACACAGCTGTTTCGTCTCTTCATATGATCGCGCAGTATCGATCAATCCGATGCTGTACGCGAGGCGACCGGCGAAGCCGGGCAAAAGGAATGCGATGCTCGACGGCACGTGACCGGGGTTGACTGCGTTGAGATGCTCGACGAGGTTCGTCGTGCAATTGTTCATGAATGTGTGATAGAATTCTGGCGTATCGTGGAGTGTGCGCACACGTTCCATGATGCCGCGGAACACTCCTTGTGCCACTTGCGGATCTTTCGGGCGGATGGGGTACAGGTACACATCGTTCTTTCGGTGGTTTGAGCGTAATTTCACCGCATCGCGTTCGGTCGCGATCACGTAGATGATCTCGCACATATTGAGCAAGCCTTTCGTCGGCGAGAACCGCTCGCCTTCCTGGCGGCGCACTTCGATGGACACGACCACGTGCTCCCCTTCGAATCCGAAGCTCAGGAACGTGTGCGCTTTGCCGATATTCGGTACGCTCTTGTAGATGCTAAACGGCTCGACGAACAAGTCGATGGAGGTGAGCTTGCGCACATCGATCGTGCGGTCCTCGTACGCTGCCTTGGTGTCTTTTTTGGAGTTCCCGTACTCGAACGCGCGGATATCCTTCACGTGGACGAGGTCGCCATCAAGGCGGGCATCAGGCAAAACGCGGTTCTCAAGGCACCATTGCTTGTCGAGGGTGGGTTGTCGGAGGAGTAACATGATTGAAACGGGAGTCCGGGCCGATTCTTAAAGCTTCGATGTGCTGTGAGGGGAGTGTGGGCAGTCAGTTCCCCCGAAAACCACCTAATTAGTGTATAAAATACGCAAACTATTTATGCGAGTCCTCAAATACGTGAGTGCCAAGGGAAAGGTTGTAAAAGGGACGACTACTCTGGCGGAAGAGAACCATGGACCGACCCCCCGGAAAGATTTCTCTCATCGCAACATCCGATCTGTCCGAATTCACGGATCGCGTCTACGCGCATCTGGATAAGGACCGGTTCGATCGTCAGGATATCGAGATGGTGCGGTTTGCGAATAATGAGTATATGCCGCGCGCTCCCCAGACACTCCGCCGCCGGGAAGCGTTCCTCTTCCATTCTCTTCACTACCCGGAACCGAACATCAGCCTCGTGCAACTTCTGCTCACTATCGATACTGTCGCCCGCGGCTCAGCCGATAGGATAACCCTTGTGTTGCCGTATATCTCCTACCAACGCCAGGATACGAAAGTCGAGCCGCGTGTCCCCATCTCGGCCCCCCTCATCGCGGATTTCGTGCAATACAATCCCGTCGTGCGCCACATCATCACGATGGATATGCATTCGAAGGCGGGTCAGGGTTTCTATCATACCAATGTCGACAACCTGCCTGGTTGGCTCGTGTTCAAACCGTATTTCCGTTCGCTATTCGCAGGTGATATGAGCAACGTCACGTTCGTCTCGCCGGATGCCGGAGGCGCCGCGCGCAATGAGAAGGCTGCGGAAAGTCTTGGTGTGCCGGTGAATCTCATCGCCAAGAGTCGCGGCGGGCCCAATCAGGTGAAATCCATGCGATTCGCCGGCGACGCTGATGACGTGCGGGGCAAGTATGTTATCATGTACGAGGATATGATTGATACCGCCTCATCCGCTGTCAAATCTTCGGATTTGCTCTACGGGCTCGGCGCGAAGAAGGTCTATCTCTGCGGGACACATGGCATCTTCAGTGTGAAGGATGGCATTGCCGCCGAAGAACGCTTGCGCGGCAGCGGCCTGGAAGTGCTCATCACCGACTCCATCCCGCGCAGTCAGGAATACCGAGAGGCCCACAAGGATTGGCTTACCGTCATTCCTCTCGATCAGCTCATTGCGGACTCAGTGCGTGAGAACTCGACGGTCGGCGGCAGCGTGAGCAAGCTGTTCGATCCTTGAGTCGCCGTAACTCATTTATACCGCCTCAGTGCTCTCGTGCCTATGGGCGATCGTGAGGAGTTCGATACACAAGGCTATACGCTCAAGCGAGCGCTCTTCGGTGAGCATGATGTCACTGAGATGCGCGGTGCGATGGATCACTTGCGCGCTAACGGTGAAGCATATCTTCGTCTTTTCCCCGAGTTCAATGTCTCCGAGCGCAAAATCCCCCATGAAGGAAGTGAGCTCGTCATCGCACGCACGGATGGAACGGACCAAGTCAAGCGTGTGCTGTGGGCGGGCGCTGCAGAGCCGACGTTGTTGCGCTATGGTCGCGATCCGCGTTTGACGGAGATCGTCGCTGGTTTGCTCGAGAATGAGACTGCTGATCATCTCATCAATCAAGTGCATTTCAAGCTCCCGAATGACGGTGTCGACGATTATGATTGGCACCAGGATGCGACGCACCGTCGATATGGCACGGATGAGTGGACGGATGTCAACGGCCGCGGTAGCTATGTGCAGGTGCTTGTCGCGATCGAAGAGAATGCGATGGATAACGGACCGCTCTTGGTGATCCCCGGTAAGTATGGTTTCTTGGGCAAGCTCGATAATCATCAGTTGCCGTCGGGTTTCGATGAAGGCATGGCGATCCCGGTATTGCTCAAGCCAGGTGATGCGCTTTTTTTCGGTCCGTATTTGCTCCACAAGAGCGAACCGAACACGAGCGAGAGATCGCGCTATGTCCTGATCAACGGCTTCGCGTCACCCGGAGCGAATCGTCGATCGTACCCGGGTCACGCAGCAGGTGCTGGCGAGAATATCCGCCTACGGTGATCAGGCGGTTTGCTGAGAGCGGAGATCCCCGAACATCGCGTCGAATTTGCGTATCGCGATTTCGAGTTCTTTCTCTCCCTTCTTCGTGATGCGATACCGCTTCGTGCGACCATCGCCTTCTGCGTCACCGATCAATGCATCGCTTTTCAGATTTTTGAGCACAGGATAGATGGTTCCTGCGCTTGGGACGCAGCCGCCTTTACGTCGCGCCATCTCCGCACGCAACTCTTGGCCTGACATCGGTCCTTTGCTGATCAGCCACAATGTGCTGAAGGTAAGGAAGCCCTTCATGTCGCAGCAGCACTTCTCCATTGCGTCTGGACTCCTCGTTGGCGTATTTATAGCTTCCGTCGGTAGATATCTCCTATGTGTCGGATAACCGATATGAAT
>CAZIKW010000021.1:0-8566 GCA_964540015.1 uncultured Methanosarcinales archaeon
ATCGGGAGGGCGGCGAGGAGGGAAAGAATGTTGCGGCCGGTGTAGATCTTGGCGGTTGGCGTCTTAGTTGGCGAATTTATAGCTTCCGTCGGTAGATATCTCCTATGTGTCGGATAACCGATATGAATATAAAGAAGTATCGGTTAACCGATATTGTCCCGTCGGGACGGAGTGATGCATATGGGAGATTGCTGCACATCGAGCGGCGGTTGTTGCGAGAGCCAACGGAGCTTCTTCACTAAAGAAGAGCGCACCGCGCAACTGAAGACCTATCAGGAATCCCTCGAGCGAGAACTACAAGGCGTCAAGGAACGCATTGCGGATCTGCACAAGAAACCCTGATCCTCTTTTCTTTCTCCTTTGTCCCCACAAGTCCCTTCCTCCTTTTCCTGCTTCCTCTACGCCGACGAGAGTTTTTTAAATCCACGACTTCTTCTTCTCGGTGTGCCTACGAAGACAACGCAGCGATCTCCCGTCAAAGTCAGCACATGGCTCGACCTCGACTTCCTGCGTGATACGAACAAACCGGCCAGCCTGTACCGCAAACAACAGCCGTACCCGCACGCTGCGATCGAGAACTTCCTCAACCCCGCGAAAGCGAACCTCCTAGAAAGAGCGCTTCTCAAGCACCGTTTCGAGCGCAAGGAATCGGACCTGTTCGCGTTCTGGCAGACAATCGACCTGCGCGACAGCGAAGACCCGGTCATCAAGGAATTCCTCGCGGTCATGGCGAGCGATGAAGTACGAGAATGGCTCAAGGCGATCACGGGCATCCGCGTCAAGAGCTTAGATGCGATGGGCGTCATCTACCGCGACACGGATCGTCTCTTATGCCACGACGACGAATTAGAGGACCGCAAGATCGCGTACATCCTTAACTTGAGCGATGGCTTCACGAAGAAGGATGGTGGTGCGCTCGCGATCCTCGACAGCGACAAGAAAGGGCGTCCGCGAAATGTCGTTCGCCGCATCGCTCCGAAACATAACACGTTCTCCTTCTTCACTGTGAGCACGAAGAGCCACCACATGGTGGAAGAAGTGCTCGCGCAAAAGGATCGCCTCACCATCGGAGGCTGGTTCCATTGACCGACTCCATCAACCCGCAGTATCGAGAACGCAATACGCTCCTCGCCATTGCCGCAGCACTGCGTACTGATCCGCGGCTCCCGAGCGTCGCATTAGGAGAATTCCTCCTCCCGAAAGCGTTCCGTGAGATCAAAGCGGCGACGAAGACTGGCTGGAAACAGAGCGGCGTTCCTGATCGTGGCAGGTATAGCGCAAGAGGGAATGTTGCGGCGCAACGAGCAATAGCGACATACGCCACCTCCATCACGAAAGCGAAGCATGTGGCAGAACCGAATCGTCGCTTCGGCCATCGCGACTTCATCCTGCTCCATGACCATGAAGAACCGACGCCAGGCTGGCGCTCCTACTTCTTCCTCGACGAATGGGATCCTGCATGGGGCGGCCGTATCGTGTTCGTCAAGGATGGCGAGAACCTCGGCGTCGTCACTCCCCAAGCGAACACGCTCCTCATCGTGAAGCAAGAGAAAGGCGTACGGATGTTCGTCGAGTACGTGAACCACTACGCGGGAAAGAACACCATCCGGATTCTCGCCAATTAAACCGGAGATCTTCCGGCACGCGCCGGAACCTTTCCGGAAATGCCATCGAGGGATTTCTATCCTCGTACGAAGCATGCCGATGCCATGCGCACACCCGAGGAAATCCGTAAGGAAGCTGACGTGGTGCTCTTGAGAGAATTCGGCGTCAAACCCGAGCGGTCAGAACTGATGACCTATGATACGCCTGCGTGGGTGGCGTTCAAGCGGGATCGCCGTACCGAGGAGAAACAAGGGATAACGACGCTGGGTCTTTACACCCCAAGCACGCACAAAGCCCACGTCTGGATGGCGAAACCCAATTGGATAGCGACGATATATCATGAATTCCACGGTCACGGTCTCTATTTCGAACGCTCGCCGATTGGCCTTGACTATGCGAAACAATATCGACTTCCCGATCAAACCCTTGATGTGAATATCGCACAGTGGGGATTTCCCGGAACGTACAAGGAGAATAATGAAGGGTTCGCGGTTTGGATGGAAGCATACCTGTGCAAAGCGACAGGGCGTCAGGCGTTATGGTCATCGGTGAGAACTTCGATGACAAAAGAATATCGCGCAGCATACGAGCGGACGTGTGATCTGGAGAAGGAAATCGGCGTCTACGGGTTATTGCAGCAAATGGGTATTGGCATACCGCTCGATGAGAAAAAAGCGAGTTCGATCATTCATGCGTCCGTGGGAGGGCGACGTATAGAGTTGGCGATAGCGTTACCTGCGCGATATGAACATCAACTCCTCCGAACGCTTATCGTGAGCGATGCGCGCCCTCGCACCAAACCCTTGCCTTGGTTCGCTCCGCGGGTCATTTCCACGGAGCAATTCATCACGGAAACCAAACAGAGAGCAAGCCAACTCGCAGATGAGCTACGGGAAAGCAGTTTCCTTTTTGGCGATCGCTACGCGTGGGAGCGCGCACGCAAACGGCTTATCCTTTCTTGACTGCGTGACTCCCGAACGCATTACGTTGTGCTGCGATGAGGCGATAGGAGAATCGTGTCGGATCGCGAGAGTTGAACCGCTCGAACAGCGCGTGCGCGGCTGTCGTGAACCCGACGCCCTTGTCCACCGCCTCATTGACCGTCCATCGTCCCTCTCCGGAATCATCGACATAAGGCGCGATCTCCCTCAGTTCGGGATCGTGCGCGAGCGCTCGCTCGGTTGACGTCATGAGCGTTCCTGCGAGGATGGACCCGTGATTGTACACGTGCGCGATACGGCGCAAGTCGAGATTCGGATAGTGACCGCGCTTGAGCAGATCGAATCCTTCACCGAGGGTCTGCATGATCGCGTACTCGATAGCGTTATGGACCATCTTCACGTAATGGCCGGAGCCAGCAGAACCCATGTACGCGTATCCTTCCGGAACGCACAAGGATCGGAGCAGAGGTTCGATCGTATGGAATGCCCCTTCGTCGCCTCCAAGCATGCAGCAATAGCCGCCTTGGTCGCGCGCGAGCGTTCCACCGCTGACACCGGCGTCGATGAACCGCACTCCCGTCGAGCTCACACGCGCGTTTTGGCGTAATGACTCCTTGAAGTGCTGGTTCGCGCCGTTGATGAGGATATCGCCCGGTGCGAGCGTGGGCAATACCTCGGCGAGCACTGTTTCCGTTGCTTCCCCAGCAGGCAGCATTAGCCATACGACACGCGGTGGAGCGAGCATTGCTGCTACGCGCCTATGATCATCTGTGGTGCGGCATCCCGCGTGGGCGATCTCCTCGCGCGCTTCTGCGCTGCGGTTCCAACCGATCACGTCATGGCCGCGCTCTTTGAGCAACAGCGCCATGTTCTTGCCCATCCGTCCGAGTCCGAGTATCGCGATCTGCATGATGTTCACCTCTTCTTGCGCTTCGTGGCCTTCGCGGCACCGCTGAGCGCACGCACATGGCTCGCCTTGACATCGAGCGTCTCGCGTCGTGTGGTCGTGTGGCGCTTGCGGTCGAGTACCCGCTTCGCTGCGTTCACGATGTCGACAGCGCGCATGCCGTACTTGTCTAAGAGCGAGGATGCGACGCCGCTCTCACCGAACGTATCGCGTACCGCCACCATCTCGATCGGTACGGGATGGCGTGCGCTTACGACTTCAGCGACCGCTGAACCCATGCCGCCGTGGATCTGATGCTCTTCCGCGGTCACGATGGCACCGGTCTCGTGCGCCGCATCGAGAATCGTTGCCGCGTCGATCGGTTTGATCGTGTGCAGGTCGATGACGCGCGCGCTGATGCGGCTTTTCGCGAGCTCATCCGCTGCGACCAGCGCTTCATGGACGAGAATGCCGCATGCGATGATGGTCATATCGGTTCCTTTGCGCAGTACGTTCGCTTTGCCGATAACGAACGGCGTCTCTTCTGTCGTCGCTGCGGGGAGTTTCTCTCGTCCGCCGCGCAGATAGACCGCACCAGGATGTTTCGCTGCGGCGATCGTGGCCTTGCGCATCTCAATCGCGTCCGCGGGTACAATAACGGTCATGTTCGGGATGCAGCGCGTGATGGCGATATCCTCAAGCGCCTGGTGCGTCGCGCCGTCTTCGCCGACCGTCAACCCCGCATGGCCGCCGTAGAGTTTGATGTTGTTGTTGCTGTAGCAACCGCTCACGCGCAATTGATCCCAGCTTCGTCCGGGACTGAACACCGCGAAGCTCGCGGCGAACGCTATCTTCCCCGCGTGCGCCATACCTGCGGCGACCCCGATGAGGTTCTGCTCCGCGACGCCGACGCTCACGAAACGATCAGGGAACTCCTTCTCAAAGAGGTTCAGGCGATTGCTTTCCGTCAAGTCAGCACTCAGCGCGACCACGTTCGGATCCGCGCGTGCAGCGATCAGGATGCCTTCGCCAAATCCGTCACGCAATGCGGCGAGCGGTACTGGTGCAGGAGCATCTTTTTTCACCGTCTCTTTCTTCGGTGCGTTCTTCGCTGTCATCAGAACCACCGTCCAGCGATCTTCTCGCGTTCTGTGTTCAATTGCTTCAATGCTTTCTCCCCTTGCTCAGGGCTTGGCGCCTTCCCGTGCCACTCGTATTTCCCTTCGAATTCGGAAACTCCTTTTCCTGGTATCGTCTTCGCAATAATCATGGTCGGGCGTGCAGTTTCCTTATCGCCTTTTTTGAGCGCGTCGCGGATCTCACCGATATCGTGGCCGTCGATCTCAAGCACATGCCACCCGAACGCGCGGTATTTGTCCGCGAGCGGTTCGAGGCCCATGACCTTATCGGTTGGGCCATCGATCTGGATGTTGTTGCGGTCCATAATCATCGTCATATTTCCTAAGCGATGATGCGCGGAGAAGAGCGCTGCTTCCCACGCTTGGCCCTCATCGTGCTCGCCGTCGGAGCAGAGGCAATACACCCTGTTGGGTTTCTTGTCGCGTTTGAGCGCAAGCGCAATGCCTGCTGCCTGCGAAAGCCCTTGTGCGAGCGGGCCACCGCTGTTCTCGATTCCAGGTATAGCTCCGACGTGCGGGTGGCCTTGAAGAAGCGAGTTGATCTGACGAAACGACATGAGCTCTTCGGCTGCGAAGAATTTCTTGCGCGCGAGCGTCGCATACCAGACGGGGCAGATGTGGCCGTTGGAGAGCAAAATGTAATCGCGTCCTTCCCACTGCGGTTTCGTTGCATCGACACGCGCGTGCGCGAAGTAGAGTGTCGCGAAGATGTCCGCCATGCCAAGCGATCCCGCTGTGTGTCCGCTTTTCGATTGCACGAGCATCTTGATGATGTCTTGTCTGATGTCGTTTGCTACGAGCGCTATCTCTTTCTCTTTCATGAGATCACCACTGAACGTGCTCCTGCTGCGCGGGCCGCTTTGGTAAGATCGTCAAGCGCCCGCGCAGGATCTGCTGCGTTCCCTACGTAACTGCCGCTGTTGATGCGCACAGCGCCCGCGCGCACCACTGCACCTATGGTTCGCGGAGTCATACCGCCGTCGACTTGCACAGGGCGCTTTCGTCCCGCGAGTGCGCACAAGAGCCTGATCGTGCGGACGCGTTCTGGTGTGCGCGTCACGTACGGCGCGCCGTTATGGCCTGGTTTGACCCCGAGCACGCAGATGCCTTTCGCTGAGCGGAGATACGGCCCAAGGCGTCGGATGGGTGTCTGCGGATTGATCGCGGCGATAAGCATTGCTTTGTGCTTACGTGCCTCGTGCGCGAGCTCACGGAAAGTCGATGGTGTGATCGTTTCAATGTGGATGATGATGCGGCGGTATCCTTTTGTGAGGAGTGTGGGGGTCCAGCGTTCGGGATCGGCGACCATGAGGTGCGCTTCGAACGCCCTGCCGTGGTGCGCACGGACATCAGGAACTACGGAGAGCGGGATACTGCGTGTTGGGACGAATTTGCCATCCATCAGATCCACTTGTACGCTGTGTGCGGCGCGCGTGATGCGTTTCCAGCGTGCGATGAAATCAGCGGGCGTGGTTGCGAGGACGGTGGGACACAGGGTGATGGGCATGCAGTCACTTCCCTTTGGTTTTCGTTTCGATCTTCATGATGCGGCGCTGGTGGCGTGCGATGCCGGAAAACGGCGTGCGTAAGAACAGCAGCGCGAGACGTGCGGCTTCGCGCGCAGGGAAGCGGCGTCCGCGCAGCGTGATGACATTCGCGTCGTTGTCGTGGCGTGCCATGACCGCGCTGTACGTGTCGTACGCGAGCGCAGCGCGGATGCCTTTGTGGCGGTTCGCTGCTATCGCCATGCCGGTGCCGGTGCCGCAGATGAGGACGCCCTTGGTCTTGCCCGTACGGTCGGATGCGACAGCGCTCGCGACCGCGTGCGCGTATTCGGGATAATCATCGGATTTCGTCGCGTCGAATCCTCCGACGTCAACGATCAAGTATCCTGCACGTGCGAGGGCGTTGATGATGACGCGTTTCGTCGCGATACCGCCATGATCACTGCCGATCGCGACTGTGCCGGTCTTGCTGTCTGATTTGCGTGGTTTGCTGCGTTCCATGTCGTTCACCGTTTCGCGAGTGCCGCTTTGGTCTCTACCTTGTATGCTTCGACGTTCGGCTGATCGAACGGATTCACGCCCAGAAGAGCTGCGAGCATCATCATTTCCATCATGTGCAGCTGCATCAATGCGCCGATCGATGTTGCGCTCAAGTCCGGTAACTCGATCGTGCAGT
The DNA here is from genome assembly GCA_964540015.1 of uncultured Methanosarcinales archaeon. GTDB lineage: Archaea > Nanobdellota > Nanobdellia > Woesearchaeales > UBA525 > UBA525. The sequence goes on from CAZIKW010000021.1 coordinate 6,753, forward strand.
ACGGTCGTTTCTGGTTCGCGAGCACGCTCTGGGTTCCGAGGACAATAGCGTCCATGATGGTGGAGAGCGGTTTTCCCTGGATGTGCGGTACGAGCGCGTCGTATTCCTCGATGTGCGGAACGGAAATGGCCTCTTCCCATTTCTTGACGGTGAGGATCGTGAATACCTTATCGTTCGGTCCGCCGAAATAGAGTTGGGCCATGCTGTGCAGGTCCGTGCTACCGATGCTCACGGTCGGAGTGATGCCCATCCACACGCGGTTCTGGTGTGCGGCATCCCATTCTTTCCCGACGCTCTCGCCCATGAGTTGGCGGTACCATTTCCCAATCGATTCGAGGTCGCTTGCGAATGCGAAATGGTCAGCGATATTGCGGCCGTCGGCGCGCGCGAGCGCGAGGAGTGCCGCGCGAATAGCGGCCGGGTTCTCACCGTGCGCCGTTTCGAGACATCGAGCGCGCATGTGCGCGGCGCCGTCCATGAGATCATCGATATCGATGCCCGCGAGCGCGAGCGGGAAAAGACCGACGGGTGAGAGGACGCTATAGCGACCACCCACTTTTTTCGGGATAGGGAGCGTGTCGAAACCTTGATCTTTCGCGAGCGCGGTGAGGCGGGAATCCTCGTCACTCGTGATAACGACATGCTTACGCGGATCGCACTTGCGGCGTTTGAGCGTATCGAGGAAGATCTCGAGGTTCGCGATTGTTTCCGTGGTGCCGCCGCTTTTTGAGATCGCGTTGATGACGACATGTTTGTTGCGTTTGAGGTGATCATCTACGATGCGTACGGTTCTCGCCATCTGGTGCGGATCGACCGTATCCGCGCACAGGAGCTGCGGCCCTGATTTCGCTTCGAGATTGTGATGCGTGCCGAGGACCGCGTTCGCGACCGCGAGCGCACCGAGATTGCTGCCGCCAATGCCGACGATGACGATGAGTGACGCTTTCGCATGCTGTTTCGCGAGCTTCTTGCACAGCGTCAGATGATGCTTGTCGAGCGGGAGATTCATGCTCGCGCGGTCATCATCATAGAGCGTGCCTGACGCGGCTTTGAGTTTTTCGAGTTCAGGGGCAAGCTTCGCTTCCGCAGCTTTCAGTCCCGCATCGGTGAGGCCGCTTTGTTCCCATGCAACGACGGGTAGCTTCATTTCATCGCTCCTTGCGCTTTTAGCGCGAGCTGTGCCTTGTACGCCGCTTCATCCTTTTGGAACTGCGCGAGTCCCTTGTCTGTGAGCGGATGCTGGAACAATTGCTCGAACACCTTAAAGGGGATCGTCGCGATATCGCCGCCTGCGAGCGCCGCGTCAAGCACGTGCTTTGGATGTCTGACGCTTGCGACGAGGATCTTGGTCTCGAACTGGTAATTGTCGAAGATCTTGCGCATCTCCTTGACGCTCGCCATACCGTCGCCGCCGTGATCATCGACGCGACCGACGAAGGGGCTTACGACGAACGCGCCTGCTTTCGCTGCGAGAAGCGCTTGATTGGGTGAGAAGCACAGCGTGACGTTCGTGCGGATGCGTTTCGCTTTGAATTTCTGCACCGCGATAATGCCGTCTTGGGTCATCGGGACTTTCACGATGATGTGCTTGTCCCACGCTGCGTACTGGAGGCCTTCTTTGTACATGCCTTCCCAGGTCGTGCTACTGACTTCCGCGCTGACCGTGAAGTCGTCGCCGTAGAACGCGTAGTCCCTCGCGTGCTGCTCGCGCTGCGCTCCGCCGCGCGCGCCAAAGAAGGCGAGCGCCTCGCGCAACGCTGGCGCGTCGCTGGCCTTCTGTGCGAGCGATACGCCCTCGCGCACCGCCTGCCAGG
>CAZIKW010000021.1:8576-17670 GCA_964540015.1 uncultured Methanosarcinales archaeon
ATCGCTTCGAGCTTTGCGCCAATCATTTCGACGCCGTACTTCTTGAGAATGCCGACGATTTCTCTGATGACGGTCTTGAAGTCACGGCCTTCTTTGGCGATAAGGGTGGGGTTCGTCGTGACGCCGCTGAGCATACCCGTCGCTGCTGCCGTACGGATCTCCTCGACGTTGCCTGTGTCCAGATAGAGCTGCATAACTCACTCACCCCTTATTGATGTGCGAATCTTCCGACCGGGCATTTAAATACTTTTGGTATCCTTGTCGACGAGAAGAAGAGGGGATGAAATGGTGTCCTTTTCAATTCTAACGAGTACTTCGTCCAAACACCCGTCTAACGTCCGCCCACCGATTAGTCCTTTCTGAACCCCGAAGCGTGCCGAGCAGCAAGCGAAGGCACTGCTGCGAGCGGGTGAGACAACGACTGACGGAGGAAGATGGCCTTTATGGTTAGATCTTCTCTAGAATCCACGCGAAACCGTATAGGACTCCTATTCCTGCGGCGCTCGCGATTGCCGCAGATGCGCCAATATGGTATGTCATGAAGGCGATGTGTGTTCTCATTTCACCCTTGGTCTTGTACGTGCCATTGCCAGCGCGTTTCAACTGATCGAACATTCCTTTTCCAGGGATGAAATCACTAATGCGATATTCGAGTGATTGTGACATGACGAAAGAGGAATTCTACCGTGAATAAAAGCGTTTTCCTTAACGCCCCAGCGCCGTCACAACAACCAATTCAGGTAACCCGAGCAACAACTTTGCCGGGCATTCCTTCGTCGGTATCGACGTATCTAAGAAATGCGTGTATGCCATGCGCTTCTCGCCGCCGGAGAACATCAAGACGCCAAACCGCGCAGTCAACAGCAACGATGGCGTCACCGTGATACGCACTGGCGGTGGTTTCGGCGCATCCTCAACGATCGCATAGCCCAACCCCGCAGCCTTCAAGCCAGCATTCCGTGGGAAGAGCGACGCGACATGCCCGTCTTCACCCGCGCTCGCCAACACCAAGTCAAGCTTCAACTCGCCGCGCACGCGCTTGAGTGTCTCAACAGCACGTGTTGCTTCCTTCGCGATATCCTCGCGAGTCCCTGTCTTCAAGGGGTGCGCGAATACGTGGAGCGCGGTCGTGCGTAACTTCAGCAGCAACGGCAACGCGTCCGTGTAGTTCTTCTCGCCCTGCACGCGCTCGTCGAGCCACAGCACATGCAGTTCGCCCTTCAATTCACTCACCAGAGGCTTCAGCGCAGTGAGCACGGCGGGGACGCTTCGCCCACCAACAATGCCAAGCGCGCACACGCCTCGGGCACGCATCTCCTTCCCGATCTGCTCAGCGAGCGAATGCGCCGCACGCGCCGCCAGATCCTCAGGGCTCGTCGCCTTCACCGTCGAGATGCTCATACCCATATCTCAGTGGGCGGCGCTTTTATGCCTTCCGTTCCAGAGAGTGAAATATCGTTGTGCGCAATCATCCGATAACGACGTGCGTGAAGAGCCAACCGATGCCGAAACCAGCGCCCGCGGCGATCATCGCGATGGTCACGAGCTCAAGGCCTCGTTCACGCCAGTCGCCGATCGTGAGCTTTGCGCTGAGTGCACCGCCACCAAACAGGACGACAGCGCTCGTCACCAGGGCGATAATGATTGCCGGATAGCCCACAAGGAAGAAGAAGGGGATGACGGGGATCATGGAACCGATAGCGCTCGCGGTACCGACGATTGCCGCGCTTCGTATAGGTTTCACTTTCTCTGGCGCGAACAATCGTAGGTGCTCCTCCATCAGCATCTCAAGCCATACTCCAGAGTCGCGCGTCAGATCCATGACGATGCGCGTCGCTTCTGCCTTCGCCAGGCCTCGACGTTCGTACGCATCGATGAGAATCTCTCGTTGGAGCGTCGGATTGTCGATGATCAGTTGCCGTTGGTGTTCGCGCTGGCTCTCGTAATATGATTGGCTCGCACGCATGCTCGTGAAGGCAACGGCTGCCATGCTGAGCGCTTCCGCTGCTGCGCTTGCGAGACCGGTCACGATGAGGATTGTCGGATCGCGCGTGACGACCGCGACACCGAGCATCGTGCCGAGCAAATTGACGATGCCGTCTTGCCCGCCGAGGACCCAATCATGGAGATCTTCGGCGATGGTATGCTCATTTTGCGTTAACGCCTTACCGCCTGGGAACGGACTAGGTCTGGGTGGTGTCGTGTCAGTCGCTGGTGGTGGGGTTGTGGGTGTTGATGCCGGAGGAAGAGGAGATGCGGGGATGTTCGTCGGAAAAGTGGTTGCGGGATCGGCTACCGTCTCAGGCGTTGCTGTGGCGGGAAGCGCTTGTACTTTGCGTGCTGCACGCTTCATTCGATACGCGTGCGCCGTTACCCGTCGAACGATGGCGCGGTGTCTCATGATGAAAATCCTATTGCTTTTGCGTTAAAAAGATGTGTCACCACTCGCGCGGTCTCGGTCATTGCTCATCCTCTTCGCTCTTCGGGTCGAATCCTGCGCGCCCGACGACCCACAAGGAGAATCGCAACGCGATTTCGAGCACTGCGATGAAGACGAGATAGATGGCGAATGATGGTATCCGATGCGTGAATGCGGAGATGATGGGTACGAACTCCGTCAGGTGCATCTGTGCGGGATTGATGACGACGAGCGCAATTGTGGAAAGTGGAATGAGTTTTGCCACATCCTCTGCGAGGTGTTCGCTTACGTATGCTGCGATACGGATTGTCCCCACAAGTGCGATGGCGACGAAGAGCAATTGGTCTTGCGCTGCGGATTCAGCGGGGCGTGCCACGATAAAGAGGGAGCACGCGATGATGAGGAAGCCGGCGAACGAGTACAGCGGGAACAGAATCGCATAGCGGGTCGCGTAGAGGATCCTATCGACAATCGTCGGATGAGGAAGTTCTCCATGTTTTTTGAGGAAGTTGAAGAGGTTGCGATCCGACAATGCGCGATAGATCCACCAGGTGATGAAGACGATGCAGAATAGCGCGACCGTCGCAATAGCGAAACGAAGGAATCGGCCATCGCTAAAGAAGACCAGCACGTCTGCGATCCAGGCTGGCAGTACCACGGTTATTCTCCCTCCCCCGACGCTATTTCATCGGCGTGTGCTTCTTGCACGCGCTCACACACGTAAGGGTCTTGCAGCGCATCGCGTAAGAGGATGAGAGGATCGCGGTACGCGCGCGGTTCGATTGCATGCACGCGGCCTTCGCTGGTAATTGTCGTTTCGTGCTCTGCGGCAAATCGCGCTATCGCGTCGGTCATGTGCACTGGCGGTCCTGGCAGATGCGTGGATTCCGAGAGCAAGCCCGGTTCGGCTGCGTAGAGCGCAATCGCTTTCTTCGTCGTGAATTCCCATGCTCGCGCATAGATGGCGAACCCATGCGCTTCGAATGCGCGTTCGCAGTGGGCGAGTGCCTTTGCGCATTTCGATCCGACCACATCTTTTTTCCCGGGAAGCGGTGTGAGGATTGCGCGCAACACACGTTTGCCTGGGTGCTCAGCGATGAATGCCTTTTCGTTCAACGGTTTCACGAGGAAAAATGCTGCTTGTTCGTCTTCGTCCGTTTCAAGATATGCACTCGCGCGTTCGCGCATCGCGTCGAATTTCTCGCGCGTGAGCGCCGCCGCGCTGTTGCGATCCTGTTGCACTGGATCGACGATGACGAGGGGCGCTTGCGTCTTCGATGCGTTTAGCTCTCCCAATGGGTCGATGAGCTGCCCTTCCGGATCGAGAACGACTTTGCGGTTCCATTGCGTTGATGCGGCCTCGATGAGCGCGCGGAAACTGCCGTACGAGATGATGAGGAGATCGACGACGTGGCCGGAGAATCCTCCGATGTATGATTCAGCGCCGTACGCTTTCGCGGATTTGAGGAATTGTTTCGTGAGACGGATTTCTCCCGCGAGCCACGGGCGTTTCACGATATGGTCGCGCACATACGCCACGTGCAATGGGCTCATATCGGTGACGTTCGACGCTTCGCTCCACGTCGATACTTCGAGCACAGGGACGATTTCAAGCGTCCCTTCCGGTAAGAGGATGTGGAAGTAATCGCGCGATCCATGCACACGCTGCGCATCAGGGAATGCTGCTTGTATCGCAGGCGCAAGGAGATCGCTGAGCGTCTCAGTATCCGTGCCGCTCGGGAAGCGGATGAACACATCGATGTCGTGGTCCCCTGCGAGATTCGTCCCCTTCGCGACGCTCCCTCCGAGTTGTATTTTCGCGTCGATATTGCGCTCTGTGAGCTCGTGTTCAAGAGCAGCAATCGCCTTTTTCGCTGACGCGGGCACTCCTTCTTTCGGTGTGATGCGTGTGAGCGCTTCGCGTTCTGCGACACTATGTTCCGGTGCTCCCTTCGCGCTCCCCATTCTCCTCTGTCTCTCGACGCGACCTTTTAAATGCGTTCCGCTGGGGTATGTACCAAACGGATAAAAGGGCGCTCTGGCTCCCGACCGTCGACAATGGTTACGTATCGCGATCCCATACATGGGGATATTCGTTTTAGTGGTGTCCTTGAGCGCATCATCGATACTGAGGAGTTCCAGCGTCTCGGCGAAGTGATGCAACTCGGTCTGACGCACAAGGTCTACACGAGCGCTACGCATACCCGATTGGCGCATTCGATCGGAGTCGCGTACCTCGCGGGTGAGTTGGCGAAACGCTTGGGTGTCTGCGACGAGGACGTGAGAGTCATACAGGTTGCGGCGCTGTTACATGACGTGGGGCATTACGATTTCAGCCATGCGCTCGAAACGCTCGCGCCACGAGGCCACGAGGAGAACGGATGGGGTATCATCCGCGGTGATGTCGCGTTGCCTCGACGTGAGAATGGGAAGATCCGCGATATCCTGCGTGCATCGGGAATCGATTCCGAACGCGTCATCGGTATCTTGGCAGGAACATCGGACACGCCTGCATTCTATCGCTCCATCATCTCAAGCGCGGTGATTGATGTGGACCGTATGGATTATCTCGCGCGCGACACGTATTTCACGGGTGCGGTGATCGGCACCATCGACACCGATCGGCTCTTGAGCGTACTCGTCGTGGACCCGCGCACGCAACAGCTCGGTATCGAGGAGAAAGGTATCGCGTCCATCGAGCAATTCCTCGCTGCGCGTCGACACATGTATCAGCAAGTGTATCGCCATCCCACTGTGTTCTCAGCCGAGGTGATGTTGCGCAGGGCGGTGTCAGATAGCCTCCCGCTTGCGAAACCGTTCCTGTATGGCGATGATGCGCTTATGGCGCGTCTCGTGATGGCGGATGCGACATCGACGCGTGAGCTCGTGCGCCGTTTGCGTCGCGGCAAGCACGCATTTCACACCGAGGTGTATGCGGTGACGACAGATAGTGCGCCAGCTGAGCGTGAGCACGCGCAACGCGTATGGGATGAGATGACGCCACGGGCGTTGGAGGCCCGTATCGTCGAGGAGACCGGGATCCTATCGCACGACGTGATCGTCACGCATGGTGTGCCTATGAAATCCAAGCATCTTCCATCATTCCCCGTGCTGCGTAGCGACGGAACATGGGATGATTTCTATCGTTTGAGCGCTATCGGTCGTGCAATAGCGGGTGAAGAGCGAGAACAGCCGTTACTCACCCTCCATATGGCGCCAGAACTCGATGAGCGCAGCAAGGTTCGCGCGCGTCGTATCATCGAGTCGGTGTGAGGCGAACGGTTTTTAATCTCGACCGGATTCCCTCGCAGTAACGTGGAATCGGATGCGGTATTGCTCACACTCGTCACCCGCGATTATTTCTTGAATCGCCCAAGCGGTGAGTGTATCCGTGCGATGCGGGAGTTCATCGATGAGACTCCTGCTGGGTCTGGATTGGATGACCAGCTCATTAAGCGTCTCTTGAAAGTCGGTGCCAAGGCCTCGCCGCAAGATCTTACGGCAAATCATCTTGCGCGTTTACACGACTACGCACATCATGTCGTGCAGGATCTGGAAGGTCGGCTTGGTGTGAAACGGCTTCGCGCACATCTCCATCGCGATGCAGCGGATATCGTTAGGAAACAGTACGGCATCACGGGAAACATACCTCTGGCGCGAGAGGCTCTTGCGGATTATCATATTGCCGCGTATGGTGTGGATATCCATCAAGAACCTCAATATGCGCTGGAGACATTGACGGACTGGTTGCAATTGACGATCAAGGTGGGTGCGTATCTGCACGAACCCGAGATGATCGACAGTGCCTTACGTGAGCTTGGACGATTTCCAAAAAACGGTGCGTCGGATGGTGCTGTACGGTACGCAGCGAACACTATCAACTATGCCCGAACCGCGGTCGCTCGTATGCGGCAATCAGCCGTCGCTCGCGCGCAGCCACAACGTTTTTAAAGGACTGCCGAGTCACGCACGTCTATGAGCAAGCGCCATACGACGCCGAAGCGTAAGAAGGACACGCCGACCACGACGCGAAAGCACCGCTTCTATTTCTCGAATGTCGTCGCGAAGACGGGCGAGAAGTCGTTCACGAACGAAGCGGCAGCGCACACGTGGGCGAAGGAGAACAGCGTTGATACCTCAAAGAAGGTCCTCTACGTCCTCCAAAACGGCAAGAAGTTCCAGTGGCGCGCGACGCCGCGCCAGTAAGCGCAACGTTCTTCAACTGCTTTCTTTCCTGACTTCTTCGTGGACGGCTGGATGCGGTATGTGGTTGGGGCGTGGATGTTCCTGCTTGTGGCTGTGCTCTCTGTACCTGTAGCTGTGCTCTTCGGGTTTCAGCGTCGCTGGTTTCTCGTCGTGATCTGTGTCTTGATGTTCTTTATCTCACTCGATAACGCCTTTTGCGGCACGCGCTTGCGCACCGCTGGGTGCTCAGTGAAAGGGCACTATGTGAAGCCGCAGTTCCGTCGGCCGAGAGCGTGACTTTTTAAACGCCTGGCGGTTTCCCGTCGCTATGAAGCGCGTCATTATCGACACCAATATGCTGCTTGTTCCTGGGCAGTTCACGGTCGATATCTTCACCGAGCTTGATCGTGTCGTCGAAGAACCGTACACGGTGGAAATCCTGAATCGTTCTCTTGAGGAATTGGCAAGAATCGCATCGGGCGCATCGGGTGCGTCCGCGGATGACCGCCGCGCGGCCAAGCTCGCCCATTTGCTGGTCGAGCACCAGAAGGCGCGGGACTGGGCCGCATCGACGGGAAGTCAGTGCAAAGGTTTAAAAATCATTCCCGGTTCCGCCGACCAACACGTTGATGACGCAATCGTCGCGATTGCCGATGACGACTCGCTCGTCGCTACCAATGACGGTGGCCTCAAGCGGCGTCTCCTCGAGCGCGGTGTCCGCGTCATCTTCCTCAAAGCCAACAAATACCTCGCGATATCAGACTGAACAACCACAGGTGAGCACATGTTTTACCGAGTCAAAGTCAAGGATCACATCCGTGTTAGCCCAGCGTCTTTCGATAAGGACTTGAAGCTCGCCATCGCGAGCGAAGTCAGAACGAAATTCACGGGCTTCATCAGCAAGGAACTGGGCATCGTCATCGATGTCGCTGATGTCCACGACGTCGGTGAAGGCATGATCATTCCGGGTGACGGCGCTCCGTACCACGAGGCGACGTTCGATCTCATCGTCTTCGAACCCGAGATGCAGGAAATTATCTCGGGCAAGATCAAGGATATCGCCGACTTCGGTGCGTTCCTCACGATGGGTCCGATCGACGGTATGGTCCACGTCTCGCAGACGATGAATGACTTCGTCTCGTTCAGTAAGGAGAAGATCCTGACGGGTCGCGAGAGCGGTCGTGTCTTGAAGGTCGGCGATAAGTGCGTCGCGAAGATCGTGGCGATCAGCTACAAGGATCCCCAGAACCCGAAGTTCGGTCTCACGATGCGCGCGGAAGGGCTGGGCAAGGAAGACTGGATCGAGGGTGACCTCTCCGGTGAGAAACCGGTCAAAGTGAAAAAGGGTGAGTCCGCATGAAGCGCAAGGTCTGTCGAAACTGCAAGTTATTCGTCGACGGTGACGTTTGCCCGACGTGCAAGCGCGCCGAATTCAGCACCTCATTCCAGGGGCGCATCGCTTTTGTCGATGCCAAAGGAAGCCACATCGGACAGCAGATGGGCGTCACAGAGAATGGCGAGTATGCCATCAAGGTTAGGTGAATGCATATGGATATCTCAATCATCAAGGAACAGGAGCTCCCCCTTTTGGGACGCCGCGATGTGTCGGTACGCATCGCGTTTGAGGGTGCTACGCCAGGTCGTGCGATCATCCGCAGCGCTTTGGCGAAGAAGCTCCACGGCAAAGAAGAGCTTGTCGTCGTGCGCCGCATCAACACGTCGTTTGGCGAGCAGGTAGCGATCATCGAGGCGAGCGTCTACAAGGACGATGCGCACCTCGGTCGCTACGAGCTCGAGTACGTACGCAAGCGCCACGGCGCGCTTGAAGCAGAGGCGGCTCCGGTCGCGGAAGGTGAATGAACATGGCACCTCCGGCCAAAGCAGTGAAGAAGGGCGCAGGCAAGGAGAAGAAAGCTCCGGGTGCCTCGCGCAGCCGCATCCAGCTCTACAAGATTACGGGCGACAAGCTCGAGCGCGGATCGCGCTTCTGCCCGAAGTGTGGCCCTGGTATCTTCATGGCGAACCACAAGGACCGCTACTCGTGCGGCGCTTGCAATTACATGGAGAAGAAGTAAGTCTTTTTTCCTTTTCCTCTCTTTTCTCTCGATATTCTAGAACCGTCTTGAGGAACGTATCCTCGTCGACAAAGCTTCCTTCATTCTCTGAGAAAAAATGGCGAGCGCTCTCTCTTTATGCACATGGTATGATGCGGTTCCTTAGTCTCCTTCATCATCCTCGAGCAGGTCGCCGCTCGGGGTGATGCGCCATTGTACGGGTTCATTCATTGTATCTCCTCCACAGGAGAGCCCCTTTAAAAAGGGGTGTTGAAAGGTGATAGGGGGGCTGAGAAGTCAGAATCTGAGCTAGATAACCTTTCCATAGGGAAAAGAGGCTCGACGAGACGCTATTTTTCCTTAATGATGCCGTAGCCGATGAGGCGGAAACGCGTGCCGACACGACGGCTGATCGTCACACGAGAACCGGGTGCTG